>JBKJUF010000500.1:0-6587 GCA_046590445.1 Kofleriaceae bacterium | reverse complement strand
GATCACAGCGCTCGGGCGTGTCGCACTGCGCGAGCGCCGACGCGACGCTCTGGGTCAGCAGCTTGACCTGCGCGCCGAACTCCGCGCGGCCTTCCTTCGCGGCGAGCTCGCGGTAGCGGCCCTCGATCACCGCACGCGCGCGGTTCACCTGGCCGAACGCGTCCGTGATGTTCTCGAGGATCACCGTGCGCTTCGTGGTGTCCTCGATCTTGAGCGAGCCGATCACGTTGCCGAGGAGATCGAGCCCCGCGGCGACCTGATCGATCTGCTCGCGCACCGGCTTGGTGTCGAGGGCAGTCACCAGCTCGGCGGCACGCGCCGCCAGCGTGTTCGCGCGGGTGACCAGCTCGCCGAACGCGTCGCCCTTCGCGAGCAGCGCGACGCAGTCCGTGGTCACCCGCTCGAACGCGGTCGTGACCTCGACCTCGAGCTCGCCGAGCCGCTCGACGTCGATGAAGCGGATCTCCTTCTTCGAGATCAGCTGGCCGCGCAACCCGCGCAGGCCGGTCAGCGCTTCGAGGAACGGATCGATGCGATCCCAGCCCTCGGACCGCGTCGCACGCAGCTTCTCGACGACGAGCGCCTCGGCCTCGACCAGTGCCTTCCGCGCGGCGGCTTCGAGCGCGAGGACCTTCTCGTACTCGTCGAGGATCAGCTTCGCGGTGCTCTTGACGTCGGCGACCGCGGTCTTGAGATCGTTGGCATCGGCGTGGCCGAGCCAGTAGTAGGCATCGCTCGCACGCGTCGACAGCGCGAGGATGTCCTCGAACGTCGTCCGCTGCGGCTTGTCGGCCCCGCTCGCAAGCGTCCGCTGGCTCGCTCCATCTCCGGTCCTTGCGAGCCGCGCGATCGACAGCGCATCGGACAGCCCGCGCACGAGATCCGCGTTGCCGACCTTCGCGAGGTAACTGCCATCGTGGGGCGCGCTCGCGGCATGCTCGGCGGACGTGAACGGTGTCTGCCAGACCTGCATCGGGTGGACGCGGGTCGGCTCGGCGGACGCGGCGCGCATCACCACCATGCGGCCGTCAGCGAACAGCGAGTAGCCGCTGCACACGATCGGTGCCGCGACGGCCTTCTCGATCAGGTTGTACGGACACAGCACATAGGTGCCGTCCGTGCCGCGCTGGAACACGTAGAGCACGTCCTCGCCGTTCGGCGACTTGAGCTCGCGCTCGAGCACGTAGTCGGCGTGATCGCCGTCGAACAGCTTGCGCTCGCCGCCGACGAGCACGTAGCCGCCAGGAAACATGATGCCGTGGTCCTCGGGGAGGCTGCGACACCCCTGGCCGATGCCGTCCGCACGAACGACCTTGCGCGACCGGGTGTCGAACACGAGGTAACGCCACACGGTCTCGCGGAACGGCAAGATCTTGAGGACGACGAGGCCGCCTTGTTTGCCGATCGGCGCATAGAAGACCTTCGCGTCGTCGAGCGACTGGTTGTGATCGTCGACCGCCTCGGCGTAGACGCCCTGGCCACTCTCGGTGTTGTTCTCGACCTTGATCGTGAGGTCGCCGCCGACGCACTCGACGAACAGCGCGTCGAGGATGTTGTAGTGCGGGTGCTTGCCCGAGACCTGGTCGTCGCGCGTGACCTCGCGCCACTCGAAGTCGTAGGGCTGCGGGAACAGCGCGGCGTAGTCGCGGTCGCCGCGGTCGTCGACGTAGACCACCGCGCCGGTCGGCTCGATGCGCCAGCGCAGGACCTTGATGTCGCGCCAGGTCGTGCCGGCCTGGAACACCGCGAGCAGCTGAGTGTCGCGCTTGACGAGCTGGATCAGGCGCGCGTCGCGGTAATAGCGGTAGAGGTTCGCGAAGTCGCGCGCGAGATCGGCGCCGGTCAACAACCCGCCGAGCGCCTCCTGCGGTAGCGCCGCGGTCTCGAAGCCGCCGGTGGCGAGCGCCTCGAACTGATGCAGCGCGAGGACGTCGGCGACCTTGGTCTCCGACTTGAGGCCGAGGAACACGTTGTAGCCGAGCAGGAGGTGGCCGCCGATCGCGACGATGTCGACCGGCGCGCAGTTGTGCTCGGTCCGCACACGCTCGGTCGCGATCAGCTGCGGCTCGGTCGCGCCGAACACCACCTTGCGGCGGAGGTTCAACGCGTCGGCGCGCTTCGCGAGCTCGGCCCCCGCGGCGGCGAGCCGCGCGCGCAGGACCTCGTAGTTACCGCCGGTCAGGGCGGCGTCGACGTCGGCTGTGGCCATGGCGACCTCCCGGACCGGCCTCTTCAGCTCACCTTGTCATCGTGCACGCCGAGCTGCCGCGCCTGCTCGAGCAGGGTCTTCAGCTTTGTCTTCGTGCTGTCGTCGGCCTTCATCATCAGGTTGCCGAGCAGGCTCGACAGCGTCGCGTTCTTGTCGGTCGCCGCGGCGCGCGCCATCTCGCGGACATCGTCGAGCAGCTTGCCGTGGCCGTTGCCATTGAGCCGGTCGCCAAGCGCCCTCTTGACGACCTCGGAGCTCTCGACGACGCCGTCGATCGAGTTGCCGAGCGCGACCGCCTTCACGAAACGGTCGAAGAACTGGCCGTCGCCGCCGATGATCTTGATGTCGGCCTTGCCCATCGCTTCGGCCATGATCTTCGCCTGCTGCTCCGTCATCTGGACGCGGGCATGGATCTGCTCGATCGCGATCTCGCGCTCGTTCGCGAGCCGGAGTCGGAACTCCTCGTGCTCGCGGGCGTTGCCGTCGAGCGCCTTCAGTGCGTTCGCCTTCTCGGCGAGGCCGCGCGCCTCGGCGAGCATGCGCTTCTCGATCGCACCAGCCTCGGCTTCCTTCGCGGTGACCTCGGCGAGCAGCTTCTCGCGGATGCCGACCGCCTCGGCGATGCCGGTCTTCTCGATCGCGGCTGCCTCGGCTTCGCGCCCGGTCGCCTCGGCCATCGCCTTGCGACGGACGTTCTCGGCGATCACGGTGCCTTCCTTGTCGGTCACCAGGATCTGGGCGTCACGCACGCGTGCCTCGGCCATGCCGACCTTCTCGGTGGCGATCGCGTCGGCTTCCTTGACGCGGACGTTCGCGAGGCCCTGGGCCGCGGCCTCGGCCTGCGTGCCTTCGCTGCGCCGGATCGCGGCGCGCGCTTCCTTGTCGCTCGCCTCCATCGACGCCTCGGCGAGGATCAGCTGCTTCTTGGCATGTGACGTGGCGACCTGCTGCTCGGCCTCGGCCCGCTTGATGTCCTTGATGAAGAGCTCCTGCGCCGCGGCCTCGGCGTGGACGATCGTCACGTGCTTGTGACGCTTGGCCTCGGAGTCGGTGCGGAGGTCCTTGATCGCCTCTTCCTCGACGGCGACCGTCTTGTCGACCGCGACGCGCGCGCGAATGATGTCGGCGATCGCGCGCTTCTCGGTCTCGAGCGACTTGTTCATCTCGATCTGGGTCAGCGAGACTTCCTTGGTGCGGCCGACCTCCTCGAGGTCATGGGCCTTCTGCACGCGCACCTTCTCGATCGCGACCTCGCGGATCCGGCCCTGCTCGGAGACCTGGACGGCGCGTAGCTTGGCCTGCTCGGCCATCTGGATCGCTTCCTCGGCGCGCTGCCGCTCGACGTGCGTGCGCTTCTCCTCCTCGAGCCGGAACCGGTTCGCTTCATTCTCCTCGCGCGCGTTCGCGATCGCGATCTCCTTGTTCTTCTTCGCCTCGGCCTCGGACTGTTGCTGCTCGAACCGGTAGATCGCTTCCTGCGAGGTCAGGTTCGACTTGCCGAGCTCCATGCGCTCGCGCTGCTTGAGCTCGTTGGTCTGGATGTTCGCGCCGGTCGTGATCTCGGTGATCTTGCGAATGCCGAGCGCGTCGAGCACGTTGTTCGGGTCGAGGATCTCGATCGGCGTCTGCTCGAGGTAGTCGATCGCGGCGTCGTCGAGGACGTAGCCGTTGAGGTCCTTGCCGATCACCTGGATGATCTGGTCCTTGAAGATGTCGCGCTGCGTGTAGAGCTGCTCGAACTCCATCTTCTTGCCAACGGTCTTCAGCGCCTCGGAGAACTTCGCTGCGAACAGCTCCTCGAGCGTCGTCTGCTGAGATGCCCGGACGCAGCCGATCGACTGGGCGACGCGCAGCACGTCGTCGGTGGTCTTGTTGACGCGGACGAAGAACGTCACCTTGATGTCGGCGCGGATGTTGTCCGCGCAGATCAGGCCGTCCTTGCCGCGGCGCGCGACATCGATCGTCTTGACCGACAGGTCCATGACCTCGGCCTTGTTGACGATCGGCAGCACGATCGCGCCAGTGAACGTCACCTTGGGCTCGCTGCCCATCTTGTTGACGATCATCGCGCGACCCTGATCGACCTGGCGCCACGTGCGCGCGATCAGGAGCAAGATGCCGAGGAGGAGAACACCTCCGATGACGACGACCATGATTGCCATTTCTTGCGGCATACCAACTCCTCCTGCTCGGCTGACCCGACGTTGAGAACAAACGCGTGATGACGTGATGAGATGAAGCGAAGCGCTACGAAGGTTCGCCCGAGGCCTTCGGCTCCAGCATATCGAGAGCGGGCTCGACGACGTAAGCCTGACGTGCATCATCGAAGTCGATAATCAGCGCTTTGTCGCCGCGTGAGAGTGTTCCTGTGCGGTCGCATCGCACCGGAATTACCAGCACGGTGCCGCCGTCCTCGACGGTGGCTTGCCCGAATCCGTCGTCGACGTGTCCCGTGCTGATCGAGCACGTGTGGCCGACGTAATCGCGGTTGGTCTTGCCTTCCTTGATCGCGAACACCGGCGCGAGCGGTCGTACGAGCACGCTCGTCACCAGCACGGCGACGATCAGGATCGCCGGAAGCGTGACCATCGGCAGCCACTTCATCCCGAACGCCGCCGCGCCGTAGTGCATGACGAGCAGCGAGCCGCACCAGCCGAGCAGCATGATCAGCGAGACCGTGATCGTGATCGGCACGACGCCGAGCCCGAGCTTCGCCATGACGCCGTCACCGTCGGCGCCATCGCCGGCCGCGCCCTTGAGCGCCTCGGCGCCGCCCTTCGCACCCCCGGTGAGCGCGTCACCCAGGCCCTTCGCGGCGCCCGATGCGTCGCCGCCACCGAGCAGGTCGATGTCGAGCGCGCCGAGCAGCACGAACAGCCAGTAGATGAGGACGATCCCCAGGCCGATCGTGAAGACCACGGTCGGGAAGCGCAGTGATGCTTCGAGCAATTCGTTCACGCAAACCTCCCCACGGCGCGATATGAACCCACCATCGCCGCCGATTGGTAGCGCGGGTCCGGGTTCGTCGTCTCGACGAAGTCGTGCTTTCTCAGAAGTCGTGCTTTACCAAGTCGTGTCTTTCCGTAGGTCCGTGCAAGCGGTCAGGGAAGGGCCGATCGGACCGCGTGGTGCACGATTTCACCGTCCCGTCACCCAGCGCGCTGCGGCGAATGGCGGCGTGGGCTCGCGCGTCGTTTCGCGCGAATCCGGGAATCTCAGCGCTTGGATGGGGTCCGGGGGCTGTGGTACGTAACGTGGCTCCCATGGCGTTGGACCCTGCTACCGAAGAGCTATTCCTCGGCATCGCTCACGCGCTGTTCGTCAACCGTCTTCATGTCCTGCGCCTGACCGAGGTCGTTCGCCTCGGCATCCGACCGGATCCGCACGACCAGAACATGGAAGTCCCGCCGGATGTCGACCGCGAGCTGATAAACCAGGCGTTCGCCTACGTCCAGCGACACTTCCCTCAGGTCTTCAGCGGGAAGATCGAGCAGGCGAAGGCGCGCTGGATCCGGTTGGCCTAGCTCGCTGAATGCGGCTGGCGCGCGAACGCTTCGATGCGTACCGTGTAGCTCGTGGCGCATCCCGATCCTGAACCCGTGCTCGAGCGCGTGGTTGACCCGAGCCCGAGCGGTGGGTCTTCCGGAGGCTTCGGGGGGCTCGGCGAGCTCCAGGCCTTCGTGCCCTATGCGCTCGCGTTCCTGGCGAACGACGGCGAGGACGGCACCTACGCATCGCTGAAGCGCGACCTGCGCGAGCGCGCCGCGGCTGATCCGATGGATGCCGTGCTCGCGGCCGTGCTGGGTGGCGGCCTCGCGTTCTACCTTGCCGAGCGCGACACCAACCCGGCGTGCACCTCGCCGTGGGACGGCATCCTCTACATGGCGACGGCGCTCTCGGTCGGTCCGGACAGCGTGCGGCCGACGACGACGACCGGCGCGTTGCTGGCCACCGCGGTGCGCACGTTCGGACCCGCGCTCGCGTTCCAGGCACTCGAGCCGCCGGCGGCCGAGACTCGCGCGAAGGAAGCCGAAGCGGCCGCGGTCAACCGCGCGATCCTCGCCCGCCTCGAAGACATCGTCCGGCTGCTCGAGCAGAAGTAACTCAGGGCTCGCGCTTCTTGGTCGCCGATTGCCTGGCCTCGAGCTTCTTGCGCGTGATCGCGGCGAGTCGCTCGCCGAGCTCGGCCTCGAAGCCGGAGTCGCACGGCTCGTAGATCTGCTCCCCGACGATCGCGTCGGGCAGGTAGTCCTCGGGGACGTAGTTGCCGTCGAAGTCGTGCGGATACTTGTAGCCCTGGCCGTAGCCGTCCTGGCGCTGCACCACGGTCGACGCGTGCCGCAAGCCCCGCGGCACCGGCAGCGCGCCGCGGTCCTTG
>JBKJUF010000073.1:0-7071 GCA_046590445.1 Kofleriaceae bacterium | reverse complement strand
CCAGTGCCCTCGCGGGCGCGCGTTCAGGCGAGGCGCTCAAGGCTCCAGCGCCGTTGCTCGACGACGCTCCAGAGCTCGAGCCGGTAGTCGCTGGCTCGGATGCGGTCTGCGACAGCGGGATTCACGTCGGCCGCGCACTGCAGCAGGACACCACGCAGCCGTGCCCGTGGTCGGTGGCGTTCGTGTTCGAGGTATGCGAGATAGCGCTCAACTTGGGCGGGTCCGTCTCGTAACGTCACGGCTCGTTTCGCTTCACCGACTATGTCACCGGCAATCAGGTCCACGCGCCCGGCCACCCCAAGTCCGTGCTGGCGCGCCGGCGAGCAGCGACGACCAGCAGCGTCCAGCTGTACGGGCTCCATGATTCCTCCTCGCATTGACGATGAGACCGCATGGTGCTCGCTGCCCCGCCGAAGCTCGGGCCTTCTTCCCCGCCGGAACTCGCGTTCATCCTATGAGAAAAGTGCGGATCCGCCCGGAATCGTGCTCGTGCAAGCTACAGCTTTGATATCGGCGCGAGCCAGCACGAGCAGCGGACGGAGGCTGCAGGGACCTTCTGTCAGCGTGTAGCGGATCCGCGTGGTTCGGCTACTCCCAGTCCTCGGACTCAAGGCGTGCGGGCTGGGCCCGCAGATGGGCTGCCCGCAGGTGGCGTGCCCGCAAGCCGAACCACGCGGTGCCAAAGATCAGAACGAACACTGCATAGTCGACGTAGGCCAAAGCCTGACTCCACCTCGCCCAATCGGACCCGGCGGCGGCTCCTGTCAGCGCTAGTATCGCTACCCACGGGATCGATCCGACGGTCGACAAGACAGTGAACTTCAGGAACGGCATTCGCGCGACCCCGGCAGGAAGCGACATAAAAGGGCGGATGATCGGCAGCATACGTCCGAGCAGGATAATCGCGGTGCCGTGGCGGGCGAACACCCGGTCTACCGACCTCATGTGCAGCGGCTTGATGCCTATTCTTGCTCCGTGTCGCTCCAGTAGGCCGGTCCGCAAGTAATAGCCGAATTTGTACGCGATCAGCGCACCGACGACGCTGCCGATCGCACCTGTTATGATGACTGACGCCATCGACAGGTTTCCGTGGGCAACGTATGATCCCGCGACCAGGAGTGTTATCCGCGATGGGATAGGAACGCCGGCGCTCTCCGTTACCATCAACAGGAAGATGCCGAGCAGCCCAATGGTTTTGACAGTGTCCACAGTGAACTGGTCGAGCGAGCCCGACGGATACGGCGGGGGCGCGCTTCTTGTGGCGCCCGCATAGACGGCAAGCGCGTAAGCCAGAAGCGACACGACTACCCACGCCAGGACCACCCACGGCGGTTTACCAACATGTCCTGACTGAGGTTGAGTCATACCGCGAAAGGCCGAGTGAGCGGCGCTGTCCCTTCTCAGGGCACTTGCCAGTTGCGTGGCGAAGCTGGACTTGCTTGCAGGGGCGGAATTGAACGCGGGCCCGCGGCGGGCAAGGGCATCGACCAGGTCGGCTGCCCATCTATCAGCTGGCATCGGCGCTCGCCCCTAGCTGCGATGGCTCCGCGGTACTCGAGTCGGCGGGCTCGGCCGCCGAAAGCGATCCGGACTGAGCAGGGACGTTCCGAAGCATCTGTTCAACCAGCAGCGGGGCGGCAACCCCAACCGCGATGGCACCGAATGCGCCGGACACCTGACCGCTCTGCCCCGCTGCGACTGCGAGCCCGAGCCCGAGACACAGGCGAATGAGAATCGAGGCGGCAAGAGGACCCGGCGGAGGTTCACCGGGCTGACGCCACGGCCAGTCGCCGCCTCGACGGAGCGCACCATAGAACTGGACCAGCTCGACCGCCAAACCTCCGAACGCGCCCCACGTAGCGCATTCCCACCAAGTCACGGCGCATTCCTCACAAGAAGACTATACATCGAGCGACGGGGTTGCCGGGTGGGAGTGCAGGCGGTGACCGGCGGCGATTCCGGACCCGCTTGGCTTCCTGATCCTGGCGCACTACTCGATGCCTGTGGACACATCGCCATGCCGCTGGAACGGGTCACGCATAAGTCTCCGGTACTCAAGATGTTGAAGCTGGTCGAGCGCCGCCGTTTGGGCCAACGTTGCTTCGCCAAGGACCGTCAGGAGATCCGCCCGGAACAGGGCGACCTCGTCGACCGCTGCCTCCGGCGAACCTCCGACCGCGATGATCGGGTTGTAGCTCCCACCCCAGGTTTGCGTGTTCGCCGCGACCGCCGCCACTAAGTCGCTCAACGACTCTGCGCGGACCAGAGTCGCGATGCGAGGGGGCCGGACCCCGATGTTGACCGTCGTCGTTGGCACGGCTACATAGTGCACGTCGATGCCGACGTACAGCTCGACTGGCACGCAGGGCGCGGCTGGTGCTCGCGACTCCGTCTTCGATGCCGGAATGCGAACTAGCGTTGGCGCTGCATCGCCGGGCTCCACAAGGACGCTATTCGCCTCGCGCTCCGCATCGATTGGGGCGGGGACAGCGACCGACGCTTCTGCTTTCGCGTGTGCATGCGGCAGTTCTGCTCCTCGCGCATTGCATAAGCGCGCTGGCCGACCGAGTTCGTCCAGAAGCGGAAGCGGGACGGCGGCGTCCGGGTCGGTCGAGCGTCGCATGGCAACGCGCCAGCGGCCCGTCGAGAGCCAGCGCGTCGCGTCGCTCCGGAGCGTCGAGGCGAAAGGGATCGCCGCGGCGTTGCGTAAGCGATTTTCGGCTGGGACGGCGCAGGCGCGAGCGCGGGGACGCCGGCTCTCGCTGATTAGCGGCCTGCGTCCGGCGTCCCGCCTACCCTCGGAACGCGATGTGGATACCACGCGATGCCGCAGACGTCGAAGCCGCCGCTCGGAACGGCCAACTGGAAGAGACGCCGAGCTTCGACGCTAAGTCCGAGCTTCCGACGCCCAAGAAGAACGCCGATATTGCGATCGACGTGGCGGCGATGGCCACCGATGGCGGTGTGCTCCTGTACGGCGTAGCCGAGGACGAGAACAAGATGCCCACGATCGCAAGTCCGCTTGCCTTGGCAGGCATCGACGAGCGGATCGGCCAGATCGTCGCAACCTCCATTGCTGAAGTGCCCTACGTCGATGTGCGCGCGTATCCGTTGGCTGACGATCCGACACGTGGATACGTCGCCGTGATCGTGCCGCAGTCGGCGCGCGCGCCGCACCAAGTCATCGTCGGTGGCGACCTACGTTTTTACGGTCGTGCAGCGAAGGGCAACCGGCGCTTGACCGAGGGAGATGTGGCCCGGTTGTACCAACGCCGCCAGCAGTGGGAACAGGACCGCGATGAGTTGCTCGCTGAGGCAATGCGTCAAGCTCCGTACGAACCGCAAGACGGGTTGGCGTACATGCACGGCTTCGTGCGACCAGTTGTGCCCGACCGGAGCATCTGGGAGCGGGCCGCGGAAGCCGCGAGCGGCCAGGACGAGCTTCGCAGGCTATTGGCCGCCGCGGCGGCGCGGACGAAGCCGAGCCAAGGCTACGACCCGAACCTCAGGGGCAGCGTGAACTGGCGGCGTCAGGGCGCCGACGAATGGCGCATGACGTCCAACGTCAGCCGCGAGTACGGCGATCCGAAGAGCGCGCGCTACACGATCGACGTGCGCATCAACATCGACGGGCGTGGCCACCTGTTCAGCGGACGAGTCGGCGAGGTCATCCGCCATGCGAACGAAGGACCAGCGCCACTAATCCTCTTCGAGTCCATGCTCGCGGGGCAACTCGCCTCCTTCCTCGCGGCCATGGGCGAGCTGTACCGGCTGGGCCGCTACTTCGGGCAAGTTGACATCGGCTTTGTCGCTACCGGGCTACGCGGCGGGGTCGGCTCCAAGAGCCGCGACCTGTTCGGCTTCTACGACGCGACATACGCCGCCGACACGTATTCGCGCCATGAGCGAGTCGCTGCCGCCGAGCTTAAAGCCCCCGAGGACATCGCTCGACCGCTGCTGCGGTATCTGATGGAGGCGCTCACCGGTCGGGACTTCGACCCATACGCCGAATGACCGCGAAGTCGCGATTCGAAGGGGTGCGTGACAAGCTGACAGTCGTCTCGAGCGCGACCGGTGGCATCGCACCGTCGGGACGCCCGTGAGGTCGCATGAGGATCAGGTTGCGGCACGCCGCCTCACGCGCCGTCGCAAAGCGCCGACACGGCGCGAGCCGGGGATGATCTGACCTGCCTTGTGTGTTCTGCAGCTGCGATGGCCCGCTAAACAGCGGAGCACGTCTTTCCTCAGTGTATGCGCGCCTTCTTCGAAGGCGAGGATGGTTCTACCGGCACTCACGAGCGCGTGACGCTGCGTGCGGGACATCGCGGCTCGAAAACGTACCACGTACGGGATCAGCCGCCACATTGACCGTCCGGTCGGTGTGCGCGGAATGCAACAGCGGTTCGATGTCTATCCACACGAGGCTGGGCCGAAGCGTTGCTCGAGGCTGGCTGTTGTCGCACGCTCGCGAGGATGCGCTGGACGTCCGTCCGTACCAACATCGTTGTGCATCCTGACGGGGTGGTGAACAAGCTGCTCAGCGATACCAACAAGCGAGGAGTCGACATGACCGCGAAGATCTCGGTAGCGATTGCCGCCCTAGCACTCGCTGTCTCGGGCCTGTCTGCCGTAGCGACGGTCTATCTGCAGACCGTCAGCTTGGAAACGACGACGAAGACCAACGGCGTGCTCGGGGGCGCGAACCTCTGTTTCACGTGGGCCCGTTACGTAGAGGACCTGCGCGATAAGCATGTGCCTTTGAAGGAGATCGACCGCCGAGTTGCGTACTTGATGAAGCCGTTTGATACCGACGACGAGGTCCGACCCGCGGCTACCCATGCGCAAGGATGCGCGTCGGCTCAGGGCATGTTCGGCAAGACGTCTAAGCCTGGTTCGGTGCCGTGACCCGGGGCGCCCCCGGGGCGAGCGCGCTGGTAGCAGCCGGCCTTGGCAGACAACGGCACGTCGGGGCACGTCTCGCGCCTCGGCTAGATGCGCCGGCACGAGCAAAGAGGAACACCGAACGCCACAACGTGACGAAGCGGGCGTCGACCATGAATCCACGGCCCCGCGACGCCCGGTGTCCTGCGAGCCTGGTTCGGTGACATGTCGCGCTAGAGGCGGGCTACATGGGACACGCCAGCCAGCGCTCCAGGCCACGTCGCCGGCAGACCTCGGATGAGTTGCGTGATCGTCACGACACTCGCTTCTCGCGCGCAAAGGAACACTCTCGCTCGGGTCTGCCGAAGTGCGGGGTAACTGGCGACGGCAAGTGTCGCAAGCGGCTCGAATCCCCCGCGTGCTCCAAGCGAGCCGGTCCTCGGGCCGCAAGAGGCCGAGCAGACGTCACTGGTCCCTGACCCGTCGGGACGCATCCATGGGCGAAGCGTACGTCCCTATGGCCCCAGTCGTCCGGGGCGGCAAGTATCAGACGCCGAGACAGTGATCGCTCATCCAGCTGGACCGTCCTCGCCATCCTCGGCGACCGGCTTCTCAGCGAGAACAGGCCGGTCGATTCCGGGAGGAAGGATAAGCGCGCCGGCTGGTGGGGTCTCGGCGTTCTCGAGGAGGAGTAGGCCTCGATCAGCCAATGGATGTGGTTCCCTGGGGCGGGCCATGAAAAACTGCACGGGCGGATACTCGAACACCCCCGGCTTCTCAAGCGAACTCAAGAGGTCGTGCGACACGTCGCCGAGTTGTCCGAGCTTGCTGGACCACTTGCCGTTGCTACGCTGAAAGGCGACGTGATCAAAGATCTCATCGCTGCCATAAACGGCGATCTTCTCGGTGCCCTCAACTAACGACCCGTCGTCGCACCGCTCGAACCCGTGCTGAGCGAAGAACCGCTCGTAGCTGGCTATGTCCTTTCCATCGCCCAACTCGCGGAGCCAGCAGTATCCGTCGACATCCTCGGGGCTCCACCAGTGCTGCACGTCACGGATGACCCAAGCGACGCAATTGTAGTCGTCCGCACGTCCACTCGTGTGCAGATATCCGTCCGTTACCAGTCTTGGAAAGCGATCCTCGATCGCTTCCCTATCGTTCATCGCGTGAAGCCGCGAGCTTGCCCCCACCGACGCCAATGGGCGGCGGCATCCGCCACCCCAGTCGCGTCCTCGGCAGGTCTATCGCTCTCCGCCTGCCTCAGGAAGTAGAGCCACAGCGGCCGCTGCCGACCTTCCAAACGCTCGAGCGCGGTCGAGATTCCAAGGTCGCGCGAGGCGAGCAACCGCGCGAAAGCCGGCTGGTCGTGTACCCGGGCCATGGATGAGCGAGCGACCATCTCATGCTCCAACACGTCTGCTAAAGCAGATGCACGCGCTCTGAGTCGTTGTTGCTGAACCTTAAGCGCTAGGTCGGCGGCCGCGGAAACGACCTGAGCATTCCACGCCATGTATGCATTTACCCGGCCAAGCGCCGCCGCCGCTGAGATCGCCGCGATTGGCCTCGGCTGTACGAAAAAGTATGTCGACTCGGCCACTGCTGGCGCCTTTACCGCGTTGAGCACCCAAGCGGATTGCTCTGGAAACTCGAAGCCGGCCGAGGCCAGATAGCGATGACCAGTGCCGAAGAGCTGCTCATGCTCGAAAGCCGTTGCGTTAGCCATTCTGACCGTCGTTGTTCCAGAGTGCGTGCATCTCAGGTGTTGTTACCTCTCGGAACCCGTTCACAATGAAATGGTGTGCCCTGTCGATGAAGTCAACCGTTGACTGAGGGAAGTCACCGGCTTCAGGCCTTCCGCGCGCAAGCAGAGTCAGCACGTATACCGGACTTAGGTCGCTGCGGTTAAAGCCTGGAACAGCGGTTACGTACAGTCGACCGATGGACTCGCCAGAATCATTCTTGATCCTGAAACGCTGCTGCAGCTGCGTGTCTTCCACTGGAGGCAGGACCTCTCGCTCAGGATCCTTCTCAAGAAAGTTCAAGATATGCGCCAACTGTCCGTGCGTGCCCTCACCCGACCCGGCGGCAGCGATCGGGTTGACATACGTTAACTCACACCACGCTACTGTCGCTGCCTGACGTTGGGCGTCTCCAAGGGATGCCAGAAAGACGCCCGCCAACTGGACG
>JBKJUF010000019.1:0-22577 GCA_046590445.1 Kofleriaceae bacterium | reverse complement strand
ACGCTTGCGGGAAGTTCCCGCACGTCGGGCTCGTCAACACCGCGTGCAACCTGACGCCACAGCAGGTCGGACCGGCCGACGAACGCAAGAAGCGCTGATCGCTGCGGAGACGGTGTAGGGTCTCCGCGCGATGGGCCAGCTCGATCAGCCGACGTTCGAACGGATGGTGAATGCGGGGTGCTCCGCGTGCGGACATCCGACGGTCGAGATCCACAGCTACATCGATCGCACGGTGGTCGTGATGGCCGCCGAGCCCAACGACGCCGGCAAGTGGGCGCACGACGGCGAGAAGTTCGTCGACGGCACGTACCGGATCGCGTGCGCGAGCTGCGCGCACGTCGTGTTCGCCAGCACCGACTGTCCGCGCTGCCACGCGGCGGGCGGGCTGACCAAGGCGCTCGCGGAATCCAACCGGGTGGCCGTGCCGAAGCGGTGCCCCAAGTGCAGCGAGCTCGAGCTGCTCGCGATCGCGTTCGTGCCGGCGTCGGCACGCTACGGGGGGGGCGAGCCGCCGAAGCCAAAGCCGCTCGTCGACTTTGGCGACCCCGGCTATCACGTCATCGCGTATGCGTGCGACGGCTGCGATCGCGCGATCGTCGCGGAGGGTTGCCCGCTGTGCGCGGCACCAGGCCCGCTGCGCGAGCGCCCGTAGTGCGTCATCTGCTCGCGCTAGCGCTCGCGCTGCTGATCGGCTGCCGCGAACAGGATGCGCAGCCCGACGACGCGCGCCCGGACAGCGACGGCTACCCGTATCCGCCGCCGCGCACCGACGTGTTCCCGGCGATCGGATCCGCGGACACGCTCGAGATCGCGACGTGGAACATCGAGAACTTCCCGCTGATGTCGAGCTCGCCGACGCGCGCGGCGGACTTGATCGCCAGCCTCGATCTCGACGTGATCGTCGTCGAGGAGATCGCGAGTGACACCGCCTGGCGCGAGCTGCTCGATCGGCTGCGCGAGCACGACGGCGTGCTCTCCGATCACCGCTATAGCCCCACCGAGTACCAGAAGATCGGCGTGATCTACCGTACAACGATGGTGATCCCTGGCCCGATCCGGCTGCTGTTTCCGACCGAGAGCTTCGTGTTCCCGCGCCCACCGGTGTCGGTCGATCTCGCCATCGACGACGGCGTGCACCGCGCGCTTGCGCTCGAGGTGATCGGTCTGCACCTCAAGGCCGGCGGCGCGATCGAGGACGGTGACCGGCGGCGGGCCGCGCTCGAGCAGCTCGACGCCCACATCCGCGCGCAGGTCGACGGCGGCGGTGAGGACGAGATCGTGATCGCCGGCGATTACAACGAGGTGCTGACGACCGCTCAGGGTCAGACGAACTTCGCCGCGTTCCTGAACGCGCCCGATCGCTACACGATCCGCACGCGCGCGGCGGCCGATGCAGGACAGATCACGTTCGTGCCGTCGCAGCGGTTCATCGATCACGTGACGACGACGGCCGGCCTCGACGACGAGCTCGCGGGATCGACGATCGTGATCCCGCGGCTGCACACGCTGCCGGGCTACGTGCCCGAGGTGAGCGATCACCTCCCCGTCGTCCTCGTCGTTCCACAGCTCGCGCGTTAGGCACTCGTCGCGGTAGCTTCGCGGCGTGGGAATCTTCTCGGCCCGGCCGCAGATCGAGGTGTTCGCGCCGTCCACGATCATCGTCGGCCAGCCCGCGCTGATCCAGGTCGTGGTCACCGCGAGCGAGGAGACCAAGATCGAGCACATCGCGCTGCACGCGCGTGGCAAGCAGGGCTGGGAGATCGGCTCGGGCAAGAGCCGCGTCGCCCATGACACGCAGTTTCCGGCGCTGGTCGCGCGGCTGATGGAGGCGGGCGTGCTGGCCGCAGGGGCGACGCGGTTCAGCACGTCGATCACGCTGCCGGCGGGCACCGCGCCGACGCACGCGATGGATCCGGCGCACGCGACCTTCGAGCTCTTCGTTCACGTCTCGATCCCGTGGCGGCTCGATGCCCGGCGCACGTGCCTGGTGCCGGTCCGGGTCGCCGCGCCCGGCGAGGTCACGCGCACGCCCATCGTCCTGCGCAGCACCTCGGGCGCTGACAAGCCGCGGCTCGAGGTCAGCCTCGCATCACGGCGGCTGATCGCCGGCGAGATCGTCGTCGGTTCGTGCGCGGTGTTTCACCTCGATGACGAGAAGCCGCGCGAGATCGATCTGTCGCTGGTGCCGACGCTGAAGCTGCACGGGCGCGGGCGGGTCCGCGAGCGGCGCGGGCGCACGTATGACGTCACGGTGACGCTGCCGGCGGGCAGCGCGGGGACCAGCGTGCCGTTCGACTTCCGTCTCGCGCCCGACATGACGCCGACGTTCACGACGGTGTCGCACGAGCTCGCATGGTCGCTGGTCGCGCGCTCGGGCTCGTTCTTCAGCACGAAGGTCGACGTCACGATCCCGCTCGAGCTCGTCGATCGTAGCGCCGCCGCGACCACCGCGCAGCTCACGGCGGCACCCGAGCTCGCGGACGAGCGCGTCACCGCGGTCTTCGAGGCGTTCGCGGCGGGTCGCGGCTGGCAGGTCGCGGCGGGCGATGCGGCAAGTCAGCCGCAGGTCGTGCGTGCGCTCGACGACAGCGAGCTGCGGATCGCCTACGCGTATCGCGGCGAGGAGGGCACGTTCCTCGTCGCGCGGGTCGCGCATCCGGCGCTCGGGCTCGATCTCGCCGTGACCCCGAGCTCGTCGCTCCGTCACGTGTTCTTCCGCGATCTCGAGATCGACATCACGGCCTGGGATCGTGCGCACCACGTCGGTGCGCGGGCGCCCGCGCAGGCGATCCCGTTCCTGCGCGCCGCGGTGCCGGCCGTGCTCGCCGCGACGCGGGTCCTCGGTCCGGTCGTGCGCTGGGATGACGATGCGGTGGTCTTCGAGCAAGCGGTGGTGTGGCCCGAGCCCGCGAAGCTCGACGAGCTCGACTTCGCGCTGCAGGCGCTCGCCCACGCGATCGACGGTGCGCGCTCGACCATCACGTTGCCACCGGGGATCACCGCGGGGCTGGCCGACTGGCAGCAGCTCGCACACGGTCTACGCGGCCGGCTCACCGTCGGCGAGCTCGCGATCGACGGCCGCCTCGACAACCAGCCGGTCTCGGTCGGCCTGGTCTGGGACGGCGATGGCAAGCCCTACGGCCTGCGCGCACACGTCGGTGATCCCGTGGACGCGAGCGGCGCCGTGCGCGCGATCGCCGTCGCGCTCGCTCGCCCCGCGGCCGACGCGCTCGCGGCGTCCACACCCGAGGCGCTCGTCGCGCAGCTCGTGGCATGGCCCTCGGACCTCGTCGATCTGCAGATCGCCGATGGCGTCGCCAGCGCGTGGCGTCCGATCAGCGGCGGCCGCGCGGACGCCGATGCGGCGAGCGAGCTCGTCCGGCTGCTGCGCGCGCTGCTGGCGACGCTCGAGCCCGCGGCCGGTCCGTATCGCTGATCCGGCCGTGTGCGCGATCGGGCCGTGACTCGTGTAGCGTGGCCCGCATGCTGGCGCTGCGGTTTGGCGGTCGCGGCCTGTGGGTCGCGCTGATCCTGCTGCTCCACGCGATCGTCTGGTTCGGTGGCTGGCTCGGGCTGCTCGTCGCGTTCCGTGGCAAAGCGGCGCGTCAGGGTTGGTTCGGCCAGCGCTTCGCGGCGCTGTTCATCGCGCTCGGCGCGACGTTCGTGAAGGTCGGCCAGATCATGTCGACGCGGCCCGACCTGTTTCCGCCCCACGTCATCAAGGCGCTCACCCGCCTGCAAGACAACGTGGGTGCCTTCGCGTTCCGCCGCGTCGCGCGGACCCTCCTCGAAGAATTCGGCAAGCCGCCCGGCGAGCTGTTCGCGACCTTCGATCCGATACCGGTCGCGTCGGCCTCGGTCGCCCAGGTCCACCGGGCCACGCTGCACTCGGGTGAGGCCGTCGCGGTCAAGGTCCGCCGGCCCGGGCTCGACGACATCGTGCGGTTCGATCTCACCGTGATGACGCTGTTCGCGCGGCTCGTCGCGCTCGTGCCGTCGCTCCGCCTGCTCGCGCCGGTCGAGAGCGTCGGCGAGTTTGGACGCGCGATCCACGCGCAGATCGATCTGCGCATCGAGGCCGAGAACAACCGCCGCTTCACCGAGTCGTTCGCCGCGGACCCCGACGTGAAGTTCCCGCCACTTCATCGCGAGCTGTGCAGTGCCCGCGTGCTGACGATGGGCTTCATTGAAGGCGTCAAGGTCATCGACGCACCGGCAAAGGTAGGCGCCGACCCAACACGGCTTGCCAGGATCGGCTTTCGCACACTGCTCAAGATGGTGTTCGACGACGGCTTCGTTCACGCCGACCTCCACCCGGGCAACATCCTCGTCGACAAGACCGGCACCGTCGTCATCCTCGACCTCGGGCTCACCGCGACGCTCGACGAGGCGGCGCGCCGCGCCTTCGCCCAGTTCTTCGCGGGCTGGGCCGGTGGTGACGGCACCGTGATGGCGCGCCTGATGTCGGAGCTGTCACCATCGTCGATCAAGGACTACGCGGCCTACGAGCGCGAGGTGACCGAGTTCGTGCGGCGCTACCACGGTAAACCGCTCGGCGAGGTCCAGGTCTCGACCGTGGCGTTCGACATGATGAACATCCTGCGCCGCCATCGCGTGCGCGTGAATCCGATCTACACGATGGCAAACGTCGCGATCGCGGTGACCGAAGGCATCGGCAAGCAGCTCGATCCGAGCCTCGATCTGGTGCAGGAAGCGCTGCCGTTCTTCATCTCGCTGCGGCAGCAGAACAAGCTTTAAGGTCAGGCGTAGCTGCCGACCACGAAGCCCTCCGCGTCGCGCTGCTCCGCACGGTCCTCGGCCCGCACGAGCTCATCGATCACCAGGCCGTAGTCCACCGCGTAGCCACTCCAGGTCTCGCGGGTGTCGGGATCGATCGCGAGGTCCGCGGTGTGGAGCGCGATCATCGCCCGGCCGCGATCCGGGACTCGCACGGTCTCGGGCACCTCACACATCGACCGCCCCGCGTCATCGAACACCACGACATCGTCCTCCGGCGTCAGCTCGATCCGGTATCTGTACTCGTGTACAAAGCGATGATGATAGTCGCAACAGGAGATCAGATTCGATAGCTTCGTCTCGCCACCATCGGCCCAGTGCTCGATGTGGTGACCCTCGAGGAACACGCGCGTGCGGCAACCCGGGAACCGACACGTTCGGTCGCGTCGCAGCAGTGCACGCTTCATCGTTCCCGGGATCGTCCGCGTCTTGCGACCGACTGAGATCGCCGCGCCCGAGGTGTCCTCGACGAGCTTGACCACGGATGCATCGCAACTCAGCCGCCGTGCGGCATCCGCCGAAATGCAGGTGCCATCCACGCAGCACGCGACGCTCGCAGGATCGGGCTCGGCAGCTTGCTGTAACGTCGACGCAGCGACGGAGAGCATGAGCGCGTACGGCGAGCGTTTTGGGTGCTCGCCACGGATCACGGCCTGCGCCATCGCGACCAGCGCGCCGGCGCGATCGAAGGCAGGCGTCTTGCGCGTTTCCTGCACCCGCGGCGTTCCCGCGGGAACGTCGAGCCCGTGGTCGCCGGACGTTCCCGCGGGAACGTCGTGGTCAACGGATGCTCGCGAATGAACGTCGAGCCCGTGGTCGCCGGACGTTCCCGCGGGAACCTCGAACGCCTGGTCGAGCCTGTGGTCGCCGGCAGTTCCCGCGGGAACGTCGAACGCCTGGTCGAGCCCGTGATCGCTGGACGTTCCCGCGGGAACGGGGTCGCCGCCTTCCGGGAATGCTGTTGCGTCCCGCTCGCGGCACTTCTCGGCAGCGATCCGCTCGAGGGCCGCCCAGACCACGGCCGCTTCCTCGGGGTGCAGGACGGCCTCGATCCGGACCATCCCATCGTCGAGATCGCGGCGGCGCAGGTAACGGCGCTCGCGATCATCGCGCGGTCCGACATCCTTGCCGTGCCGCTGCACGGTCGCGTACTTGCGACAGATCGTCTCGAGTTGCTGGCCCGTCGTCAGCAGTGCGTCCTCGAGCAGCACGCTCTCGATCGCGGGCGTCGCTACCCGCGTGAGCGCGCGAACCTTCGAGTACGACAGCTTGCCGACCCGCAGCGCCTCGTCGATCTGTGGCAGCTCGGTGAGCCGCCGCGCGACGCGCACGTGCTCGCGCGCCGTTCCCAGATTCCAGCCGACCCGCCACGACAGCCAGTCTGCACAGGACCGGAAGCCCTGACGATACCAGCCGCCCGCCTCGTCGAACGTGCGGATCTTCTCGAGCACGGCGTGGAGCGCCGCGTCGAGATGCGCGATGTCCGCGGCGATCTCCTCGCCGAGTAACTCGATCTGCTTGTGCATGCAGGCTTTTACATCATGACTCTGACACTATAGATCTCACTGCAAACGATCTGCTTGGTGTTGATTCTGGTCGATCCGGACCCTGACCCCGGCTTTCTAAAAACCATTCCCCTGCCGCCGCGTGACAGAGCGGCCATCGACCTTTCGTCGATGGCGTACCGTGAGGAAAGAAGTGAAGAGTGAATACGAAATCTGGCATGTCTCGCTGAAAGGCATGCCTTGGTCCCAATTACATCTCGGTCGAATTCAGACGTGGCCTGGAGGTACAATCTCGACTCATGCGATGGGCTGCGATCGGGGCCATGGTGTTTGGTGTGGCGTGCGCAAGTCACCGTGAGTCGCCACCGCCGCGTCGGTCGGTCACGTCCAACGAAACGCGTTGCACGCTGCGCATCTCACAAGGTGGGACGTTCGTCGATGGCGAACCGATGTCCCGTAGCGACGCGGTGAGCTACTGCAAGCGCACGGACGGCGCGATGGTCGTTATCGAGGATGACGTCCCGTGCGACGACTGGGAGCCGACGTGCTCGGCGCTCCGGCGCGAGGGCGTGCGAATTGCCATGCGCGGGCCGGTGGGTGACTTCCGTCAGGCGAACCCGGACAAGCTGGTCTTGCGCTGCCAGGCGACGTGCAAGTAACTGATCAACACGGTCCGCTGCTTCGCACCGCTCATCGGCGAGTCCCCGCCAACTCAGGGTTGGACGCAGCTCGTCGCGTACGCGGTTCGCGCGAGGGGGCGGTCGGGTTGCCCTCGGTGCCGACGAACGTCACGTAGTCTTGCTCGAGATCTTCGAGCGGCTGGCCAAAGAACGCGGCGAACGCTGGGTCAAAGGGCGCTCCGCCGCCGATGCGCTCCCAAACGCGTGATAGCCGCGTGACGACGCCGGGAAAGCCCTTCGCTGGTCTGGTGCGCAGATACTCGACGAAGAACACCGCGACGGACATCCAGCGGAACACGTTGCCGGCGCGTGCGGCGCGTAGGCCGGCGCCGTCGCGGAATCCGCGCAAGGCATCGGCGCCCCGGGCGCCAGTCAGCTCTCCGATCACGCGCGGGCGCGGAGATCTTCGACGATGGTGCCGTACGACACGATCTCGGCCTCGTGCGGGAGATCGCGCCAGGTCTCGGCGAGCGCGTCGGCATACCAGCGCTGCATCGACGGCAGCGCGAGCAGCCGGCCGGCGTAGGCCGCGGAGCGCGGGTCGACGGCGAGGCTGTAGGTCTGGATGCGGAACGCGACCGGCGCGAAGAAGGCGTCGACGGCGGTGAACGCGGAGCCCGCGAGGAACGGGCCGCCGAAGCGTTCGAGGCCGGCGCGCCACAGCTCGTCGATCCGCGCGAGGTCGCGGAGGAGCGCCGGCGGTTGCTCGTGGAGACGAACGCGGAGGCCGCACGTCATGCTGCAGCGCCCGCGCAGCTCGGTGAAGCCCGAGTGCATCTCGGCGGCTGCGCACCGCGCCCACGTTCGCGCGTCGGGGTTCGCCGGCCACACGCCGGGGTGGCGCTCGGCAAGGTACTCGGTGATGCCGAGCGAGTCCCACACGACGGTAGCGCCATCGTGGAGTGCGGGCACCTTGCCGGTCGGCGAGACCGTGCGAAACGCCGCGCCGTCACGGTCAGAGGGAAACGGCGTGAGGTGCTCGCGAAAATCGATCGCGAGCTCGTTCATCAGCACCCACGGCCGCAGCGACCACGACGAGTAGTTCTTGTTCGCGATGTAGAGGTCGTACATGAGCGCGCAGGATACACGTCACGCGGAACGGCGATCGCCAGGTCGCGCGCGTCGCGTGCCGTACCCGGGCGGCCGCGGTAACGTGCGAGCGTGCCCGTGGCCCCGTGGACGTTTGCGACCAGCCCGGCCAGTACGCGCCGGCCGAGCGTGGTGCTCGCCGCGTTCAGCCACGGTAGGCTGGGCGACGACGCCGCGCTGGCACGCGAGCCGCTGGGGATCCCCGAGACCGCACCGCTCGCGGCCGCCGACGTCCGCACGATCGCGCGCGCGGCCGATCCGCGCTGGTTTGACGCCTGGCGCGGCGGCTCGCTTCGGGCGATCGCCGAGCGCGATCTGGGCGCGCAACTCGCCGATCTCGACGCTGCGGATCACGTCCACGTCATCGCACTCGAGCTCGTGAGCCCAGCGGAGCTCTCGTACCTCCAGGTCGCCTGGGGGCTCGCGCGCCAGCTCGTGGCTCGTGGCGCGACCACCGTGCTCGATGTCCACGCGATGATGTACCGCGCCGCGGCAGCGATGCCGCCAGCCGATGGCGACCTCGACGTCAGTCGCGAGGTGCGTGTGATCTACGAGACCGACTCGTCGCGCGCGGATCGCGCCCACGCGATGCACACGCGTGGGCTCCGCAAATTCGGCGCGCCCGATCTTGTCGCGCTGTGTGGGGACGCGGATGCGCGGCTCGTCGGGCCGGCGCTTGTCGAGCTGGCCGGCGCCGTCGCGCGCGGCACCGACCTCGTCCTGCCGCGGCACGCGATCGCGGTGGCGCCGGGGATCACGTGGTACGCGGTCGCCGACGAGCACCAGCTCGGCGCGCTGTTGCAGCTCAACAATGCAGCGCGGGTGATCGTCGACAGCGAGGGGCACGATCTGCTCGGTGTGCTCGCGCGCCTGCCGGCCGCGAGTAATTAGCGTGGAGACGAATCAGCCGTCGCGCAGGCGCAGGCCGCCCGCGATCCGCTGGGCCTTCGCGAGCGCGGCATCCCACGTGGCATCGGTCGCGAGCACGACGCCGAGCCGGCGCCGCGGCCCCGCGCTCGGCTTGCCGAAGAACCGGACGTCGACGTCGGGCGTCGCGTAGGCCTCGGCGAGGCCGTCGAGCACCGGCGAACGCAGCTCGCGATCGGCGCGCAGCGCGACGCTCGCCCCGGCGGCGTGCCGGCGGATCGCTGCGATCGGCAGCCCGAGGATCGCGCGTGCGTGGAGCGCGAACTCGCTCCAGGTCTGGGTCGCCATCGTGACCATGCCGGTGTCGTGCGGGCGCGGGCTGACCTCGCTGAACACGACCTTGTCGTTCGCGCACAGGAACAGCTCGACCCCGAACAGCCCGTGGCCGCCGAGCCGGTCGGTGATCCGCTTCGCGATCGCCTGCGCGCGCTCGAGCTGCACCGCGGACATCGGGTGCGGCTGCCAGCTCTCGATGTAGTCGCCGCCGACCTGGCGATGGCCGACGGGATCGCAGAACGCGGTGCCATTGACGGCACGCACCGTCAGCATCGTGATCTCGCTCTCGAACGCGATGAATTCCTCGACGATCACCCGGCCCGCGCCGGTGCGGCCGCCGGTCTGCGCATACTGCCAGCTCTGCTCGAGATCGGCCTCGGTCCGCGCGACCGACTGGCCCTTGCCCGACGAGCTCATGATCGGCTTGATCACGACGGGCCAGCCAAGGGCGCGCGCCGCGGTGCGGAGCTCGTCGAAGGTGTCGGCGAACTGGTACCGCGCGGTCGGCAGGTCGAGCTCCTCGGCGGCGACGCGCCGGATCGCCTCGCGATCCATGGTGAGCCTTGCTGCCTCGGCGGTCGGGATCACGGTCCAGCCCTCGCCCTCGAGGGCGACCAGCTCGGCTGTCGCGATCGCCTCGATCTCGGGGACGATCAGGTGCGGCTTCTCGCGCTCGATGACGCCGCGGAGCGCCGCGCGATCGAGCATGTCGATCACGTGGCTGCGATGCGCGACCTGCATCGCAGGTGCATCGGCGTAGCGATCGCACGCGATGACCTCGACGCCGAACCGCTGCAGCTCGAGCACGACCTCCTTGCCGAGCTCGCCGGAGCCGAGCATCAGGACCCGCGTTGCATGAGGGCTCTTGGGGGTGCCGATCGAGACGGGCTTCATGCCCGGTGATTACCACGCAGGCCCGACATGGAGTGAGCCAGCGAACGCTGGCGAGCGGGGCCCGAGCTGGAGTGATCCAGCGAACGCTGGCGAGCGGGGCCCGAGATGGAGTGATCCAGCGAACGCTGGCGAGCGGGGCGCGACGTCGTTGACCGATCAGCTCAGCGCGACAGGCTCGCGGTCTCGGCGGCGGCGGCGGCAATCGCGACGGCGGGCTGGTGGCGCTCGAGCTGCGCGATCAGCTCGCCGAGTCGCGCGGCCTCGGCACGGACCCCATCGCAGGCGCGCACGAGCGGCGCGAGGGTCTTGCGCTCGGCGGCGATCGCCTCGCGCTCCGTGGTCAGCGTCCGTTCGAGCGCGGCGGTCTGGTGCTCGAATGCGCCGGCGAGCAGGCCGCGCAGCACCTGATCGAGCACCGCGTGGAGCTGCGGCTCGGCATCGCGCAGCTCGGCCTCGGCGACCTCGCGCATGTGCTCGAGGCGCTCGTGGACGTGCTCGCGGATCTCGGTGCGCCGCGCCTCGAACGAGCGGAACAAGCCGACGAACCAGTTCGCCTTCTCGAGCTTCGAGCCGCCGCGGGTCAGCGAGGGCAACAGGGCCGTCGGTGGCAGCACGGGTGCGGCGCGGAGCGGGCGGGCGTGCTCGGCAGGCAGGCCGAAGGGCACGAGCGTCGAGACGAGGTCCGGATAGAGATCGCGCGCGCTGCCGCCGACACCGCCCATCACGAGGACCCTGACCTCCTCGGCGATCCGCTTCGGCTCGCCGTCCCACTGGGCCTCGACGCGGGCAAGCGCGGCCTTGAGCGCGTCGGTGTTCGCCGCGTTCGCGATCGAGCCGATCCAGCCCTGCTGCAGCGCCGCGAGCTCGGACCCGAGGTGCACCGCGGCGTGCTCCATGACCGCGTTGACGCTCGCGCTGATATCGCTGCGGACGCGCGCGAGCTGGACGTCAGCGAACCCGGCGGGATCGGGGATGCGGAGCGCGTGCACGCGATCGAGACCGGCGCGAAAGGTCGCCTCGTGCTGCTCGAGCTGATCCGCAAGCGTGGCGAGCGCGGTCGCGATCCGATCGCGCGCGCGGCGGGCGACCCGGAGGGCACGCGCGTCGGCGAGCACCGCGGGCAGGGTCGGGATCGCCTCGGCGAAGGCGCCGATCGGCAATGGCGCGCCGCCGCGCACCGGCGCGAGCAACCGGCCGTCTTCGACGACGAAGACCGCGTCGGTCTCGGCACCGGCCCGGTTCGAACCGGCGAGCTCGACGAGCTCGATGCCCTCGGGCAGCGGCCCGCTCGCGAGGGTGAGCTCGACCTCGAGGACGTTCTCGCCGACCGGCCCGCCGCCGCAGAGCGCGCGCAGCGAGTCGTGGTAGCGGCTCCGCGCGAGCCGCGCATGCGCCTCCATCGCGGTGGCGTCACGTTCGATGTCCTCGTGCTCGCGGCGCGCCTCATCGACGGCGAGCGCCGCCATCCTTCGCTCGGCGAGCTTGCCGCGGGCACGCCAGCGGCCGATCCAGTAGACCGGCCACAGCCACACGGCCCAGATCTGCGGGCGAACGGGGAGGGTGCGATCGACGCGCTCGATCGCGGTTTCGCGCGATGCAAGCTCGCGCTGCGCCGCCTCGGCGCGCGCCCGTGCGGCCGCGATCTCGGCGCGGTGATCGGGTGGCTGGGTCTGGCCGTCAGTCGTGCCGTCATCGCGGCGCGCGACGAACCCGGTGGTCGGGCCGCGATGGATGCGCAGCGCGGCCGAGCCAAGCGCGCGGCTGAACGGATCGAGGACCTTGCCGCCGCACACGAAGTCGAAGAGCGCCGTGCGGGCAGGTAGCTCGCCGCCGATCCCGACGGCGAGCGGGCGGCCCCACATCGCCTCGACCTCGGTGGCGGCGGCGCGAGCGGCGTCAGCCGCCGGCGGCGCCGCGGCAAGCTGGCGCAAGGCGACCCGCGCTTGTTCGACGAGCGGATGGTTCACGCGACCCACCAGTGGCGCACTTCGGGGGCATCGTAACACCCCGAGGTGCGCCGGGTCGGCGTTCGCCGGGTCGGCGTTCGCCCAGCCCGCCCGAAGTTAGATCAGGATCAGAGCGACTCGAGGTACGCGACGAGATCGGTGAGCTCGGCCGGCGCGAGATGCGACGTCTGGCCGTGGGCCACGCTGTTACCGCACCGCGTGAAGCGATCCATCAGCGTCTGCGCGCAGCCATCGTGCATGTACGGCGCGCGGGCGCCGACACCGAGCAGGCTCGGCACCTTGAAGAGTCCGCCGGTGCCGACGTTGACGATCTTGTTGTTCGAGTAGAGGTCACCGTTGTGGCACGCCACGCAGCCGGCATCGGCGCTCGCGAAGATGTCGCGGCCACGCTCGACAGCCGTGACGTCGGCGGCGGCGATCGCAGGCGGTGCAGGGATCCGATCGAGCCACGGGCCGAGCGCCGTCTTCTGCGCGCCCGTCAGCGGGCCGCCGGCCATGCGGACGGCGAACACGTCGTCCATGAGGACCGGCAGCGACGCCATGTCACCGCTCCAGTGATACGGCGCGCGCTCGAGGATGTGACCGGCGAGGCTCTGCGTGCGGCGCTTGCCGAACTCGGCGAAGTCCCACACCAGGCCGTCCTCGCGGCCCTCTGGGTGACACGACGCGCACGACACGCCGATCTGGGTCTGCGCGTGGAACACCGCGCGGCCGGCATCGACGCCACGATGTCCGGGTAGCAGCACGAACTGCGACGGTGCACCCGCAGCGGCGCGGATCTCGATCGCCGGCTTCTCCGGGTAGAACACGATCAGCTCGCCGTTCGGACGGAACGCGGCCGACGTCGGCGCGCCGACCCACTCGTCCTCGCCCTGGTCGTCATCGTCATCGTCGTCGTCGGGCGGCTCCATCGGATCGGGCGGCGGGCACTCGCCACGATCGGGCGAGCCGAGCGCGAAGCCGGTGTCCATCACCTCCACGGTCTTGCGGCCGGCCACGACGACCGCGATGCGATCGCCCGAGAGCGTCGTCGCGATGTCGACGGGCAGCGCGCCGCGGCCGATCGACTGCACCGCGAGCGGAAGCTGGCCGGGCGCGACGACGGTGAGCGCGGTCTCGACGGGACCACCGCCGCAATCGCTGCCGTAGCCGCCTTCTTGCTCGGCGTCGAGCTTGTCCTGGACCTGGCGCTGGTGGGTCATCACGATGCGCCCGTCGGGGAGCGCGATCGTGCGCCACGCGATCGCGGCGACCGCGTTGACGAGGCCACCGGACTCGGACGGTGCGCCGGAGCCGGCGCCGCCGGCATCGGGAGGCGCGTCACCGAACCCACCGAAGCGCTGGACGATCGGCGGCTTCTCGCGCGACAGCACCACGCCCTGGGCGTCGAGCGTCAGCAGCTCGGCGGTGCGGAAGCGGGTGACGACGAGCTGATCGCCGCGCACGACGATGTCGCGCAGGTCGCGCTCGATGCGGAGGCTACGGACTGCATCGCCGCCGGCCGCGGCGAACGTGACGAGCTCGCCACCGGCGCACGCGACGTGCACGGCGTCGGTCGACGCCTGGTACGCGAGGCCACGCGGCTCACCGCAGGCCCAGCGCCGCTCGGCGATCGCGGTCGCGGTCGCGGTCTCGAGCGTCACCAGCGAACCGCCGCGGCGGAGCGCGACGTGGATCCGGCCGGCGCTGTCCTCGATCACGCGACCGGGCTCGTCACCCGGGGTCAGCGCGATCTCGGCGACGACGGTCTTCGTGGTCAGATCGACCGACACGATGCGATCGCGATCGGGGTCCGCGATCACGGCATGACTGCCGTCGCGGGTGACCATCATCGTGCCGCCCGTGATCGGGACACCCCACGGTGGCGGCGTCTGGCCGCGTTCGCTGCAGCCGATCAAGAGAGCGAGTGGCAGGATCCATTTCACGCGCGCCATAAGTCCACCTCCAGGTGCCGAGCCAGTATCGACGCCAGTATCGTCGTTTGGCGCCGAACCGTGCAACGGCTGTTCCCGCCACAGGCCGTCGAAACCACAGTTTGCCGCCGTTCTGGCTCGACCCCGCCGTGACTCGGTTGTCGCCGCGCCTCAGATATCTGAGAGCGGCCTGCGCACCTGCGCAGCTGTGATCACTCGATCACGATGGTCTGACCGGCGGACCGACCGAACGTCTCGGGGCTGTACATCTCCTCGGCCTTCGCGGGCGCTGCGAAGAACGTACCCGGCGTCGTCGCGCGCGCGGTGTAGGTGAACCGGTGCGAGCCCTCGCGGAGCTGCATCGCGAACACCTCGCTGCGGTTGTCGCGCAGGTTGCGAAAGTCCCAGCGCGTGTCGGGGATCGTCGCGACGGTGCGCTCCGAGGTCGCGAGGTTGTCGTTGACCGCCTCGAAGCCAGCCGGGAGCGGATCGACGACGGCGACCGCGTGGCGCAGCGTGGTATTGAGCGTCTCGATCGTGACGAGGACGCGCGCGCCGAGCTTCACCTTCCAGCGGCCATCGGGCAGCTTCACGAGATCCGCCGGATCGTCGACCGCGGTGTACGAGCGGCGCACCACGAAGCCGGCGTCGAGCGCGGACAGATCGGTGCGCTTCGGCGCATAGGTGATCCCGATCCTGTAGTACATGCGGCCGGGCCCGGTCTTCTCGAGCGCGAGGTCGTGCACCGAGCCGGCAGCGAGCTTGGTCCAGTCGACCGCGACCTGGCCGCGCACGCCGCTGCGGCCGACGAACGCCTGCTCGGCGTAGGCGGCGCGCCCGAACCACAGCTTGCCCTGATAGTTCGGGGTCGCCTTCTCGTAGGTGTCGAAGAAGCGGCGCATCGTCCGGAGCACGACCAGGTTCTCCTGCGTCGTCGACCACCGACCGCCCCGCCGGGCGTCGAGCACGCCGCGCGCGAGCTTGGGGACGAGGGCGTGCTCGGGAGCCTCGCGCATCAGCGCATCGAGCGCGAGCGCGGTCGTCTTGTTGGTCGACACCAGCAGCAGCCGCTCGGCTTCCTGGTAGCGCGCGGTGACGGTCGCCGCTGCGGCGGTCTCGTGAGTCGCCGACAGCAGATCGGCGAGCAGCTTCGTGCGGGCCGGTTGCGCGGCGGGGTGCTTCGCGAGCATCGCGAGCACGCGGGCCTTCGCGTCGATCGGATACGCGCCGAGCGCGAGTGCCGCGGCGTGCAACCGTGACGCCCGCACACGCACGTCGGAACCGGTGGTCGCGAGGGCCGCGAGGGCGGTCGCCGCCAGCGAGACCGCGTAGCCGTGCTGGTCGCGATCGCGGCGATCGGCGGGCGGCTTTGCGACGGCCTTGTCGAGCCGCCCGAGGAGCGCGGTCGCCTCGCGGTGGACGAACGCGGTCGCCTGCTTGATGACCGGGCCGGTCTGGCGATTCGCCGCGAGCGCCATCAGCACCTGCATCGTCACGAACGGATCGGACGTCATGCCATTGAAGTAGCCCCAGCCACCGTCGCGCAGCTGGTCCTTCGCGAGCCTGCGAAGATCGGCCGCGAGGGTCTCGGCGATCTCGGCGCGCGTCGGCCGGCCGGGCGTCGCGAACGCGTCGAGGATGTCGAACATCGCCGCGGTCGCGAGCATCCGCGCGGAGCGTTGCTCGGTGCACTCGTACGGATACGCGTAGAGGTACCAGTACGCATCGGTCAGCGACTGCAGCTGGGTCGATGCGAGCTCGACCTCGACGCCACCGACGTCCGGGAAGATGTCGGCCGGAACCTCGAGGCGCTCGAGCTGCGGTGCCTCGTCGACGATGCCGTACGTCGCAAACGCCTCGGTCGTCGCCGGCTCGTACACCTGCAGCTCGACGGTCGACGCATCCGCGAAGTCGCCGGACGTCACGATCGTCTGGATCACCGCACGGCCGCGCGCGATGGTCGTGAAGTCGAAGCGGACCTCGGCGCGCTGGCCGCCGGGGATCGTGATCCGCTTGCCGAGATGGAGCGGCCGGGATTCACTCCCGGCCGCGGGGCCGAGATGGAGGGGCCGGGATTCACTCCCGGCCCCGGGGGTGGTCGCCCCGATGCTCGCGAGGTTCGCGGCGCGCACCGCGACGTCGACCGTGCGAGGCGTGGTGTCGAGGTTCTGCACGACGATCGGCAGCGCGAACGTGTCGCCCTGATTCAGGAACCGCGGCGCGACCGTCCGCGCGTTGACCTTGCGCTGGGTGATAATCGTGTTCTCGGCCTTACCAAAGTACCGGGTCTCCGACGTCGCGAGCGCGACCACGCGAAACCGCGTGAGGCTGTCCGGCATGGTCACGGTCAACCGCACCTTGCCGCGCGCGTCGGTGAGGAGCCGTGGCGAGAACGCGGCGGTGGGCCGGAAGTCCTTGCGCGCGACGACGATGCTCGAACCGTAGCCACCGCCAAGCCCCATGCCGCCGCCGCCGTCGCCGCTCCCGAGCGAGCCGTATCCGAACGAGCCGTGGCCGTCCGCGAGCCGGTAGCGCGAGAACCCCGGCTTGCCATCGAGATCCTCGGCGGAGTCGTCGAGCAGCCTCAGCGAGGACAGGCTCGTGGTGCCGTCCGGGACGTCGCGATAGAACGGGGCGAGCGGATCGGCATGCGCACGGGCGGACAGCGCGAGGATCGCTTCGTCGACGACGATCAGCGCGACCTCGGCACCGACCGCGGGCTTGCCACCGTGCTTGACCTCGACCTCGAACGTCGCCTCGGCGCCGGGTTCGACGAGCGGTCGCAGCGCGCGCGTGCGCATCGACAGGCGTGCACTCTCGACGTCGACCGGCAGGTCGATCGCTGCCTGGGTGTGCTCGGCGAGCGGCGCCACATCTGGCAGCGGAGGCTTGCGCTGCCGCGCCCACCGATCGACGAGGACGTGCACGTTCTTGAGGTACGCGGGCTGGATCGGCAGCAGGACGATCGTCTTCGCCTTCGTGAGCTCGATCCGCTGCTGGCCGACCACGCCGCCGCGCGCGAACGTCACGAGCGCGGTGGCAGGGAGCACCTGCGAGCGCAGCTCGAGCTTCGCGACGTCGCCGGGACGATAGCTCGCACGGTCGGGCACGATCGCGAGGTCCTCGCGGTTGGTTTCCGGCGCGTACCATGGCACCGCGTACTGCGTGGTGTTGGCGCGGCCGCGTGGATCGGTCACTCGCGCCGTCGCGGTGAACGCGATCTTCAGATCGTCGGGCGTCCACCGGCAGGTCACCGCGGTCGGCCCGCTCTTGACCGCGCAACGGTGCGTGACCACGAGCTTGGCGTCGTCGCGGTAGCGCTCGGAGCCGAGCACGCCGTCGAGCGTGATGTCGATCGGCACGCCGGGCACGACGTTGCCGTCGATGTCGGTGACGATCGCCTCGAGCACGTCGCTGGTCTGGGGCTTGAGCCGGACCCCGACGTAGTACGCGCTCGGGTGCACGAGGATCGGCCGCGACGACGCCCGGATCTGCATGCGATCGACATCGGCCACGGTGGCGTCGACGGCGAGCACGCTCGGGGCGTCGTTGGGCAGCGCGGAGATGCCGTACGCGACGCTCGCCGCGGAGGCGCCGGACAGCGTGGTGGCGCGCGCTACCGTGATCGTGCTACCGGCGCGGCCGCGCGCGCGACCGCGCCACTGCGACGATCGCGGCTCGGGCGGCGCGAACGTCAGCTCGTCCCAGCCGGGCGGGCTGTACGAGGCCGGGCTCAGCGTCGCGGACCATGCGAGGCCGGCACCCGGCAACCCGCCACCGCTATAGTACTTCGCGCTCGCGAGCATCTCGATGCGCTCGCCGAGGATCAGCGGCGTCGCGCCCGCGTGGGTGACGTCGTCGTTCAGCGTGACCGCGTAGGCCGGGGTGCGGAACTCCTGGATCGAGATCGCGTGGCGATGCACCTGCTGCCTGGACTCGAACGTGAAGAACGCGGTGCCGAGGTTCACGTTCGGCGGCAGCGCGACCTCGAGATCGAAGCCGCCCTGCGCGGTCAACGCGGCGGTGCCGGTCGCGAGCTTGTTGCCGCGCGGATCGGCCAGCTGGTACGCGACGACGTCACCGGTCGCGGGCAGCGCGAGATCCGGGTTGCGGCCGTCGTGCGACCACCGGACCCAGCCCTTGACGTAGACCTTCTCGCCGGGCTTGTACGTGAAGCGATCGTCGGTGACATACCACCGCGCGTCGTGATGGCGGATCGCCTTCTCGTACGCACCGCCGACGGCGACGAACGCCGAGTCGGTCGCCGACTGCACCTGGAGCAGCGCGCTCGGCTGTCGCGCTTGCTTGCCGCGGACCGGGCGCCGTTCCGGCAACGCGAAGCTGACGTGACCGCGCGCATCGCTGGCGACCGGTGTGCTCGCGTCGGTGCGCCCCTCGACGACGAGCGAGGTCAGGGTGCCCGGGCTCGGCCGCAAGAACGACGACCCCGGCGTGATGTCTTGGACCCACGCGTGCAGGTCCTCACCGTCAGTGCGCGCGACCACGCCGAGCCTCGTGACCTGGATCCACGCGACGTGCCTGGTCTCGAATTCGGGAGAGTCGCGCTTCGCACCGGCAGGGTCGGCGGTGAGCACGGCGATCACGTGCCCGGTGCTCGCGCGGCCGAGCGCCGGCCGCAGATCGGTGCGGAGCTCGGCGCCCTGACGCGCCCCGACCGGGTACGTCTTGTCGAGCAGTCGGCGACCGGGGGGCGTGCCGCGCTCGCCGCGCTCGTAGGCCTCGTACGCGAAGAAGTCCGCCGGGGTCACCGCGAAGAGCTGCACGCGCAGGGCGATGACGGCCTCCGCGCGCACGACCCACTGCGGGATCTCGAAGCGCGGATCGAGGACGACGAGGCCGGTCGTCGCGGTGACCTGCGGCATGAAGCGCTCGCGCACGGTCGTGAACGACGGGTCGCGCGGGCCGACGAGCGGCTGGCCGTAGACGTCGAGCAGATCGCCGGCGATCGCGATCGAATACGTACGCCCGACCTCGGCCGGTACACCGATGCCGACCGCGCTCCCGCTGGCGGTGTGATCCTCGAAGGGCGTGCCGGCGATCTGCACCTTGCGCGAGCGATACGAGTGCACAGCGATCGGGTTCGCGAACTGGACCTCGAGGTGGCCGTTCGCGGCGCAGCGCCGGCCCGTCATCCGCGGGTCGTAGTGCTCGTCGCAGCTGATGCCGCGCACCGTGAACGCCGGCGCGACATCGAAGCGCGCGAAGCTCTCGCGCGTCGACAGCCGTGGCCCCTCACGCGACGGTGCCTTCGCCGCGAGCACGACCTGCGCCTGGGTGCCGGCCGGCCACGCGGTCACCGGCGCGAGGATCACGTAGCGCCGGCCGATCTGGGAGAGGTCGAGCTGGATGCTCGGGTTCTTCGCCCACCGCGGCGTCGCCTCGGTGATCGAGATCCTGCGGAACGCGAGCGCGCGGTTGCGCTGATCGGTGACGCGCAGGAGCGGCACGATCTGATCGGCGTCGAAGTCCTGGTCGAGCTTGACGAGCACCGGCGAGTCGGGCCGCAGCTGCGTCGGTGGCCACGTGCCGGCGAGGGCGAGCGGTGGCGTCGTGAACGTCGTCGTCGTGGCCGTCGCGAGGGTCGTGCCGCTGAGCGCGCGGATGCCGGGCGGGACGGTGACCGTGATCTCGGTCGCCTGGGGAAACCGCGGCGTCACCGTGAACGTGAGGACCCGCGTGTCGATCCAGCGCCACGTGCCCGCGAGCGCCGGCGCGATGGTCGCGAGCGGCTTTGCTGTGGCACCCACCGCCGCGACCGGCACCATCGGCTCGTCGAACCGGATCCGCACCTCGGACTCGGCGGCGATCTCGCCCTGCGGCGTGATCTGCGGCGGCGCGAGCGGCTTCGCCGGGATCGCACGCGTCGGCGTCGGCGCGGTGTCGTCGACTGGCTTGCCGCGCGCGACCACGAACGCGATCGGGTGGGCCGCACCGGTGCGCGGCGGCGGGGCCGACGGCGGCCGCAGCGCCGGTGCGGCCTTCTGCTGCGCGGTCGGCTCCGGCAGCGCCTCGAGGCGCGCGATCAGCGCGCGGGTCTCGTTCGGCGTGAGCGGCGCGGTCGTGGTGCCGGCCTGAGCCGGCGCTGCGTCGGGGACCGTGACGGTGAGGACGGCGCCGTCGGCTGCCGTGTCGATAGGTACCGTCGCGCGACCGCCGTCGCTCGCGGATACCGGGGAGACCTGGGTGCCGGCGGGCCGGGGCGGGGTCTTGATCGTCGTCGGCGCCGGGCCACGGCAGCCTCCCGTGGCCACCGTGGCGGCGGCCCAGACGCAGATCAGCGAATGCAGGCGGCTGCGGCGCATCGGCCTCGTGACACCGCGTGGGCGGTCCTGGTTCCCGCCGATGGCGGCGCCGGCCTACCGCTTCTTGCGCTTGCCGGCCCGCAACTTCGCGGCCTTGTCCGCCGGGACGTGCCGCGCCGACGTCCGCGACCCAGACGCCTTCCAGATCTCGAGCTTGCGATCGAGCCACCCGAAGAACTGGTCCTTCAGCTCGGCGGTCTGGGGGACCTGATAGTCATCGACCCCGAGCTCGCGCGCATACCGCGACAGCTCGCCGAGGTAGCTCTCGTAGACAAAGCCGGTGAACGCGAGCCCCTCGTCGTTGAAGTCCTCGTCCCACAGCTTGGCGTCGCAGATCCGGATGAAGTACCCGGTCGGCCCCTGCGCGACCTCTGCCGGATCGTGCGCGGTCGAGGCGAGCCCACGCTCGGCGGCCCACCACAGGTAGAGCCCGATGTGTCGGCACGCGAGCTCGATCGAGCCCGCCGAGTCGACGTGGTAATCGCCGCGATCGATCGCCATCGCGCGCCGAGGATATTATAGATACAGCCTGCTCAGTAGCGGCGCAGCCCGATCACGGTGAGCTGACCCTTGGCGTCGCGCGCGAGGTGCACCCGCACCGGCGGCATCACCTGCGCGTTGCGGTGGACCTCGAGCTTCACGATCGTGTAGCCATCGGTGGCGGTCGGTGGTCGCAGCCCGTCGACGCAGGTCCGGCCCTCGGCACCCGGCTGCGCCTCGCGCGTCCAGCCGAGCGACTTGCCGGTGTGATCGAAGGCCTCGCCGGTGTAGCGGGTCGTGATCGTGCGGAGGTTGTAGTGCAGCGTCAGATCGGTGAAGCAAAAGCGGGTGCTGCCATCGGGTGCGGCCTCGACCGCGAACCGATCGAGCGGCGCGACCTGATCGAACCAGTAACGCGCGGTCTTGCGCTGACGCTTGATCAGGACCTCGAGCATGTACTGCGCCGACCGCGGATCGCTGAGCTGCGCCTCCTCGACGATCGCCGCGAGCTGCTCGCGCGTGAAGCGGATCAGGATCTTCGCCCCCCAGAAGGCGTCGAAGCGGTCCTTGTCCTCGTAGGGCCAGTACATGCTGTTGGGGCGCCATTCGCCGGGATCGTAGTGGTCGGCCTCCCATAGCCCGACGCCACGCAGCGGCGGCGACTCGAGGTCGTCGTACGGCCGCTGCCACAGCCCGAACGTGAGGAGGCCGCGCAGCATGTAGTTGGCGTCCATCCGGTACGTGTAGCCGACGGACTTCCAGCCCAGGCCCCAGCCCATCACGCCGAACGCCTTGCCGAAGTCGATCAGGTAGTGCCGGACGTACCCGCGCTTCTTGTCTTGCTTGTCGGCGATGAACGCGTCGAGCGTGTTGTCCTCCTGCATATCGGTGTGGTTCAGCCACGAGAAGATCGGGAACTGGCCGCGGAGGGTGCGGCGCTGCTGGTGAGGGATCACGTCGTTCGGGTCGTCGCCCCGCGTGCCCTCACGTGCATACGGACCGATCGGCTTGCCAGGGAGGTAGCGGCTCGCGAGCACACGGATGCGGCCGTCGGGCTCGTGGTGAATCTTCTGGAACGCGCGATCGACGACCTCCTTGGTCAACGGAAACTTGCCGCCACCCGGCACCTTGTGGACGGTGCCAGGCTCGATGACGAGGTCCTCGCGACGGACGTACCCGATGTAGTCCTCCGGGACGTTGTAGCCGGCCGCCCAGATGATGCGGTGACCGAGCGCGTGCGCGGCGGTCTCCATCTCCGGGCGGTCTGGGGTGTCGAACTTGAGAATGTACTTGTCACCGCGGGTGTCCTTGAAGGTGAAGCCGAGCGACAGCCCACCGGTCTTCCCGCCGGTGATCGTCCACGGCCGGTGATCGAACGGACTCGGCGCCAGGTTCGCGCCGCGCTTGATCTCCTCGATCGACATGTCGCGGACGCCGATGCGGTTGGTGAACCACGTCGAGTCTGGAACCTCGTCGAGCGCGTTGACGTCGCGCGCGCGCACCGGATCCTTGACGTCCATCGCCCGGGTCAGCCGGCGCACGAGGAAGCCATCGGTATGGTAGAGGGTGCGCCAGTACGGATGCTCCTTCGGGATCTTCGGGAGCTGCGTGCGATCGTTGACGTGCCAGACCGGCGGCTGGTTCGCGAACCGCAGCTCGCCGGCAGCGGGCCGGCTGCAACCGGCGACCACGATCGCGAGGCAGCACGCGCCGTGGTCGGTGCGTG
>JBKJUF010000717.1:0-7263 GCA_046590445.1 Kofleriaceae bacterium | reverse complement strand
AAGCTCAACGACCAGCTCACCGAGATCGAGCACCTGCGTGAGGTCATCAACGAGCAGGAGCGGATGCTCGAGGAGCGGCGCGTTGGCCTGATCTCTCAGGAAGAGGTCATCAAGGAGCTGCGCGCGGACAAGGAGCGCACCCTGAAGCAGGTCGCGCAGCTACGCGCAGAGCGGGACGAATCGTCGAGCACGGCGTCGCGCTCGAGTGCGCACGCCAACGCGCTCGAAGAAGAGAACCGCCGGCTCGGGCGACTGCTCGTCGAGGCGCAGACCGACACCAGCCGCGGCGGTAGTGGCAACCCTGATCACATGCTGCGGCTGACGACCGATTCGAAGGAGCTCCGCATCGAGCTCAAGAAGGTCGAAGCGGATCGCGATCGCCTCGCCGAGCAGTACGAGCGCGCCGATCGCGATCGCGAGAAGCTCGAGGGCCGCGTCGCCAAGATCGAGGTCGAGCTGCAGGAGGCGCAGCACGGCAAGCTAGCCGCCGAGAGCGCCCGCAACGTCGCGCAGGATGCGCTCGCGAAGGCCGAGATCGCGCGCCACAAGGCTGCCGAGGAAGCGCTCTCGCTCACCAAGGCGCGCGATACCGCCTCGACCGGCGGCGACGATGCGCGACGCGAGCTCGACCGGCTCCGCAAGCGCGTCGCCGAGTACGAGGCCAAGGCGCAGGCGACCGCACCGGCGGCCGACCCGATCGAGCTGCAGCTCGAGCGCGAGACCGCCGACCGCAAGCTGAAGGACGCGATCGAGCGTGCCGCGGCCGCGGAGCGATCGCAGAAGGCCCTGCAGGCCGAGGTCGACGCCGCGAAGACCGATGCGCAGAAGGCACGTGCCGAGGCCGCGCGGGCGCGCGCGTCCGCGGATGCGCAAGCCGAGTCGATCATTGACACCGCCGGCTCGATGGTGAACCCGAACGCGATCGCGACCGCCGCACGCGAGGTCTACGAGGCGATCAACGACATCCTGTCGGAGATGCGCAACAACATGGTCCTGGTCAAGGGCGAGCTGCCAAACCTGTCAGCCGATGACGAGACGATGCAGGCCGTCGCCGACGCGATCGAGTCGCTGGTCGACAACGCCGAGACGGCCAAGGGCGCGCTGCGAGGGCTGCGCGAGCTCGCGGACGCGAAGTAGGGAATGGGTGTCCGAGGCGACCGAAGCGAACGAGGCCGTCTGGCCGAGAGAGCGCGAGTGAAACAATGACCATCGAGCACAAGCGAAGCAGCAAGGGCGAGATCGAGGATCTGATCAAGGCGCGCTATTCGCTGATCTGGATCACCTCACCCGAGGAAACGCGCGTCGAGGAATCGCTGCGCAAGCTGTGCGTCGAGCGCGAGATGCGGCTCGAGGTCTGGTCGATCACCGAGGGCTTCAAGACGATCGCGAACGGGCAAGGGACGCGCGACGTCAAGGATCCGATGAAGGCGATCGATCACGTGATCCGCGCCGAGGGCCGCGCGCTGTTCGTGCTGCGCGACTTCCATCCCTTTCTCAAGGAGCCGGCCGTCGTGCGCCGTCTTCGCGATGCCGCGACCGAGCTCCGCAAGACCAAGAAGAGCTTGCTCGTGCTCTCGCCGATCACGAAGATTCCGCCCGAGCTCGAGAAGAGCATCTCGGCGGTGCTCGACTGGGAGCTGCCGAACCGTGCCGAGATCGAGCAGGCCGCGCGCAAGGTGCTGCCGAACCTCCCGCCCGCGACCCAGCAGATGATCGAGAGCGATCCGCAGATGATGGAGCGCGTTGTCGAAGGCGCACTCGGCCTGACGCTCACCGAGGCCGAGAACGTGTTCGCGAAGAGCGCGGTCCGCACGCACACGTTCGATCTCGAGACGATCCTCGAGGAGAAGAAGCAGATCATCCGCAAGAGCGGCCTGCTCGAGTATTACGAGCACCGCGAGGAGTTCTCCGACGTCGGCGGCATGGAGATCCTCAAGGACTGGCTCGTCAAGCGCCGCAACGCGTTCAGCTCGCGCGCGCGTGACTTCGGGCTGCCGGTGCCCAAAGGGATCCTGCTGATCGGCGTCCCCGGCACCGGCAAGTCGCTGACCGCGAAGGCGGTTGGCGCGCTCTGGCAGATGCCGCTGCTCCGCCTCGACGTCGGCAAGATCTTCGGTGGGCTCGTCGGCTCGTCCGAGGAGAACATGCGCAACGTGATCAAGACCGCCGAGGCGATCGCGCCCGCGATCCTGTGGATCGACGAGCTCGAGAAGGGCTTCTCGGGGACGCAGTCGTCGGGCTCGACGGATGGCGGCACGACCTCGCGCGTGTTCGCGTCATTCATCACCTGGCTCCAGGAGAAGACGACGCCCGTCTTCGTGATCGCAACCGCGAACAACGTCCACGCGCTTCCGCCCGAGCTCCTCCGTAAGGGGCGGTTCGACGAGATCTTCTTCTGCGATCTGCCGGACCGCGAGGATCGCCGCTCGATCATCGACATCCACATCCGCAAGAAGAAGCGGGATCCGGGTCAGTTCGACATGGACAAGCTCGTCGAGGCGACAGTCGATTACTCGGGCGCCGAGCTCGAGCAGGCGGTGATCGCGTCGCTCTACGATGCGTTCGACACCGGCAACGACCTCAGCACAGACGGGCTACTCAACACGTTGAAGGAAATCGTCCCGCTCGCGATCACGATGCGCGAGCAGATCGAGTCGATGCGCGAGTGGGCGCGCACGCGCGCCCGGATGGCCGCGGCGCGTGGCCGGGGCGGGGCGAAGAAGGAGGGCTGGATGGCGCGCTACGGAGCGCCGAGCTCGAACCTTGGCGACAAGGGGCCGGCACCCGACGACGGCGAGCGCAAGATCGAGCTGTGAGCTAGCGGCTGGCCGCGCCGGACTGGACGTCGGCGATCAGGTCGCGTGCTTCCTCTGCCTGATCGGGCGGGACCAGGATCAGCGCCTCGACAATCGCCGTCCCGCCCTCGACCTCGCGGTCGCGGGTCACGGCGGAGCTCACGCCGCGTGCCGTGAGCATCGCGTGCAGTGCCTCGGCGAGTGCCTGGGTCCCCTGGAACACGATGACGGGGTCGGCGTGCGCGTCTTGGTTCGCCATAGCGGGAAGCTACCTCGCGGAGGTGCGGTACACTGCCTGGACATGTCGCATTTCACGAAGTGCGCGCTGAAGTTGACGAACCTCGCGGCGATCAAGAAAGCGCTCGCGGACATGGAGCTGCAGTTCACCGAGGCCGAGCAAGGTCAGTCGGTGAACGTTCGCGGCTACCGCGGCGACAAGCTACAGGCCGCGATCTCCGTCGACATGGGGCGCTACGACGTCGGCGTCGTCGACAACCAGGACGGCACGTTCGACATCACTGCTGACTGGTGGGGCGTCGAGACCACCAAGGGCGTCTCCGAAGAAGAGTTCAAGCACCAGCTCAGTCAGCGGTACCAGTATCACAACGTGAAACAGGCCTGCGAAGAGAAGGGCTACGCGGTGGAGGAGGAGGTCAACGAAGAGGACGGCTCGATCCGGCTGGTCGTTCGCAAGTGGGGATCGGAGTAGCGATGTCGGTGAAGAAGGAGATCGAGATCGTGATCAACGCCAAGGGCGAGGTCACCTACCTCGTCAAGGGTATCAAGGGCGGCAGCTGCCTCGAGGAGACCAAGTTCCTCGACCAGGCCCTCGGCGGTGATGCCGCCATCGTGGAACAGGAGAAAACTGCTGAGTTTTATGAGGGTAACGAGGGCTACGTTTCGACGTGGTCAGGGGAAGGCAAGGACGAGTAACCTCGTACAACGCTCACGTGTCCGCAGACCTGGAACACCCCGAGACGATGACCGAGGAGCGCGCCGAAGAGCTCTCGGATGAGCTGGCGCGCAAGTACGACCCCGAGAAGCTGCTGCGCATGGTGTCGCGGCGCGCCGGCAGGGGTGAGTCGCTCGATCAGAGCGTGCGCGCGAAGTACGAGAAGAAGTTTGGTGTCGACCTCGGCCACGTGCGCATCTACACCGGCGAGTTCGCCGAAGAGTTCAACCGCAAGCGCGAGGCGTACGCCGTCACGATCGGCTCGACGGGCATGATTCTCATGGGCGGGTCGCCCGACAAGTCGATGGCAAACGCATCGGGACAGGCGCTGCTCGCCCACGAGCTGACGCACGTCGCGCAGGCGCAGCAGGGGCTCCACCGCAAGGGTACGTTCGCCGGCGGCATGGAGTTCACGCACGAGGACGAAGCCGAAGCCGAGCACGTCGAGGCCGAAGAGCTCGCAGGTGGCGAGGGTGCGGCGGCGGGGGCGATGGCGTCCGGTGCCGCGGAGGCCGCCCAGGATGGCCTCAAGGCTGCGATCGAGAAGGTTCGCGATCGCGTGCTCGAGATGGCCACCGATGCGTCGCGCACGTTCGAGTGGCGGAACGGCATCCAGCGACGACCCTGACGTTCTGCTTTGGCTCGTCTATTCCAGCGGCGCACACCGCGTGCGCGGCGCGCACACCGCGTGCGCTTCGCACCCGCCAGCCGCTTCGGCTAGTTCTGCGGTATCCTCGACGGGATGAGCGAGAGCAGCGCCGATGCCGGCGTCGTCCAGTCCCGCGTCCAGCTCGAGCGGCTGATCGCGGAGGACGAGCTTGCCGGGCGCACGATCGTGGGCTTCTCCGCGCCGTCGCTCGGGATGCGTGGCACGGACCTCGACGGCGTGACGCTCGAGCGGCTCGACCTGCGCGGTGCAGACGCCGAGGACACGCGCCTCGAGCGCGCCGAGCTCAGGCAGAGCGATCTGCGCACGTCGCAGTGGCGGGGAGCGCTATGGCATCGCGTGCGCGCGAAGGACTGCGATCTCACCGAGCTCGATTTCACCGGCGCGCAGCTCCTGCGTTGCGAGCTCGGCCCGGTTCGCATGGCGCGCGTGCGGTTTCATCGCGCACGCATCCAGCACACCACGTTCAAGGAATCCGAGCTCTACAGCGCTGACTTCTCCGGTGCGGTGCTCGTGAAGACCGTGTTCGATGGCTACGCACACGCGACGGTCTCGCTGTCGCGAACGGACTGGACAGGCGCGTCGCTGTTCGACGTCGACTTCAAGCGCGCGAACCTCTACGGCGCGACGCTGCGCAACGCGGTGTTCGTGCGGTGCGATCTGCGTGGCGTGAACTTGTGTGGTGCGGATCTGACAGGCGTACGCCTCGTCGGCTGCGAGACCACGGGCGCCGACCTCGACGGAGCCACGTTCTAGGCCAAAAGGAAGATGCATGCCGTCCCGCCCTGACCTCCGCGAGATCGCGACCAACGTTCGCGAGGCGTTTGCCGACGCAGATCGCGACACGTTGCTCGAAGTCCTGACGTTCGTGCTCAAGGAGTACGTCGTCGAGGGGCCGCCGCCGATGCTGATCCACCAGGCCGAGACGCTGTCGGATCTCCAGGGCGTCTCGTTCGCCCAGCTCGTCACCGCGCTACAGACCCGGTTCGATCACCCCGAGCTGGGGATGTTCGTCGTCGACGGCGAGCAGGTCAGCGTCCGCGTCGGTGGCGTCGTCCAGCCGCTGTTGCCGGCGCGTCAGCCGCTCGGTGCCCAGGCTGCCGACCTGCCGAGGCCGTCCGCGGGCGTCCGCGTCGTCGAGACCACGTTGCAGCAGCGACCGCCGCAGGCCACCGCGCCCGCGATACCACCGCCGCCGCAGCAAGCGAGCGCACCGCCGCCGGTTCGCGGGTTGTCGATGCGCGGTACACCGACCAGCGGCGCTGGTGGTGGTGGCCCGACGCAGCCGCCACCCACGCCATCGCGTGAGGCCGCACCGGTTGCACCGCAGGCCGCATCGCCTGGAGCGCCGAGCGCCGCGTCCGCCCAGCCTGGCGCTCCGAGCGAGAAGCCTGAAGGCAGCGGTGACGACGCATCTGCTCGCTTCAGCCTGCTGGAGCTGGACTGAGTGTCCTCGGTCGCACGGCGCTACTACGAGCGTGGACGCCAGTCACTCGAGTCGGGTGACCTCGAGTCGGCGCAGGAAGCGCTTCGTGCCGCGCTCGATCTCGCGCCGAGCTTTGGTAACGCGCGCGTCGCCTATGCGGTCGCGCTCGCGAAGGCCGGCGATGCACCACGGGCGGCGCAGATCCTGCGTCACGGTGTTGGCCGCGCGTCGTCGAAGATCTCCGCCGCCGCGATGTACGCGACGCTCGGCGATGTCCTCACGCTCGCCGGTGACTTCTTCGGCGCCGAGGAAGCGTTCCAGCAGGCCGCGCAGACACCAGGTTTCGAGGCGCGCGTCGCATCGGGGCTCGCCCGGGTCTACGCCAAGCTCGCGCGTTACGCCGACATGGCGACGCAGCTCAAGCGCGCGGCTGCCGCGGCACGCTGAGCCGCTGCGCTCCCGATCGAAGCTCCCGAGTCTCCCGAATTTTAGTAACGCTGGACCTGCTGCGGATAGGCGTGCGCCGGCACCCACAGCGGATCGACAAAGGTCTGCGCCAGCACGACGGTGATGTTGTCGGTGCCGCCGTTGTTGTTGGCCGCGCGGATCAGGTTCTCGGCGACGACCTCGAGCGATTCGCCGGACGTCATGATCTCGCGGATCATCCAGTCGTCGACGAGATCGTTGAGTCCGTCGCAGCACAGCAAATAGATGTCGTTGTGCTCGGGCGTCATCGCGTTGTGCTCGATCTCGACGCTCGCATCGAGGCCGATCGCGCGGATGATGACGTTCGAGGTCGCCGGGCCCAGCGTGCCGATCAGGTCGGGCCGGTCCTGGTAGAGATTGCGGAGCGAGTGATCGCGCGTCAGTTGCTGGAGCTGGCCATGCCGCAACAGATAGGCGCGCGAGTCACCGCAGTGACAGAGGTGGACGAGGTTGTCCTCGAAGCGGACGCCGACGGCGGTCGTGCCCATGCCGTGGCACGCGGGATCCATCTGCGCCCGCTGGTAGACCGCGGCGTTCGCGGCGCGCATCGCGGCAACCAGCGGATCCTGTCCAGGTGCGGGCGGCGGATCGCCGGTCTTCAGCGAGTGGACCATGGTGCGGATCGCGATGTCCGACGCGACCTGGCCGGACGCATGACCACCCATGCCGTCGCACACCACGTACACGCCGAGGAAGTCGTCGTAGTACATCGCGTCTTCGTTCTGCGTACGTTGCGCGCCGACATCGGTACGGCCGACGGCACGCAGCAGGAAGCGCTCGACCGGGACGGTACGCGGCTGCATCAGCGGCCTCCCCGTCGGTGTGAGCGTGCGAGCATCGTCCGATCTACGGCCCGGTTGCCGAGGACCTTCCTCATTCCTTCACCCGGCGGTTCGGGAGGCGCTCGAGGCCAGCGGTCCATGGCCGGTGGCGGTCG
>JBKJUF010000653.1:0-8459 GCA_046590445.1 Kofleriaceae bacterium | reverse complement strand
CGCGATCGAGGGCACGCTCGCCGCGCATGCGGCCGCCGGTAGTCCGATTCCGGCGGCGTCGCGATGAAGCGCCATCGCACAGCCGATCTCGAGCCGACCGCGTTCGGTGGGCGCTACACGCTGCTCCGCCGCCTCGCGGTCGGCGGCATGGCCGAGATCTACCTCGCTCGGCAGGCCGCCATGGCCGGGTTCGAGAAGGAGGTCGTGATCAAGCGCCTTCGCGCCGAGCTCGCCGACGATCCGCGGATCGTCGAGATGTTCCTCGACGAGGCGCGCATCGGTGCGCTGCTCAATCATCCCAACATTGTCCACGTGTACGACGTCGACGAGCACGACGGCATCCCGTACATCGCGATGGAGTACATCGTCGGTGAGGAGCTCAACGAGCTGTGCCGCCGCGGCATCCAGCACGATCGGTTCCTGCCGCTCGAGCACGCGGTCGAGCTGATGCGGCAGGCCGCGGCGGGGCTCGGTTACTTCCACGCCAAGCGAGGCGCCGAAGGCACGCGGCTCGCCGAGCACGCGCTCGAGATCGTGCACCTCGACATCTCTCCGACGAACTTGCTGGTCACCCAGGACGGCTTCCTCAAGGTGATCGATTTCGGGATCGCGAACGCGAAGGGCCAGCGCCAGCGCACGGATGTCATCCCCGGCAAGCTCGGCTACATGTCGCCCGAGCAAGCCGCGCGGTCGACCGCCGGGGTCGATCACCGCAGCGACATCTTCTCGCTCGGCATCGTGCTCTACGAGATCACGGTGGGTCGGCGGCTCTTCCGCGGGCCGGCGCAGGAGGTCGTGCAGCGCTTGATCGCGGCCGAGGTCCAGCCGCCGACATTCGCGCGCCGCAACTTCCCGAGCGCGCTCGAGGCGATCGTCATGCGCGCCCTCGAGAAACATCCCGAGGATCGCTACCAGAGCGCGTACGACCTCGCCGACGACCTCGAGACGTTCCTGCGCGACGAGCGCTTGCACTCGGGCCCGGTCCGGATCGCGCGCTACCTCGACATGCTCACCCAGGCTGGTGGCGGCCCGCGGCGTCCCGAGCTCGCGCCCGAGCAGGCGTCGCGTGAGGGTGACGACCTCGACTTCGACCGCCAGGTATTCGATGCATTCGCGGCCGCGCCTGGCGCACCCGGACCTGCGCAGGCACCGGAGTGGGAGGACACCGAGCAACCCGAGACCGAGATCGCGGCCGCGCTCGGCATGGAGCTCGCGGAGCTCCGCGCGCTGCGCACGCCGGTGCCCACGCGGCCGTCTGGAATGATGCAGATCACCGGCAAGCAGCCGCGCGTCTCCGAGCAGCACGCGGCCGCGATCGCCGATGACGATGGGATGTCGACGAACCCGGTGTCGCTCGTCGAGCCGGGCGAGCTCGCGGAGCCACCCGCCTGGGTGTCGGAACGCGACGAGCGGGCGCCCGAGGCGTCGGCCGCGAGCAGCCTGACCACGACCGATACGTGGACGCGCAGCGGCGAGCCGCGACGATCGCCGCTTCCGGCGCTGACTGGGTCGACGCCTGGTTCGCCGACTGGTTCGCCGACTGCCGCGACGCACTTGCCGGTCGCACCGTCGGCGAATCGGCTGCCGTGGGTCCTCGTGGGGCTGCTTGGCATGGCCGTGCTCGCTCTCGTGGCGTATATCGTCTTGACGTGAGGATCGCGTTCTCGATCGCGCTGGTTGCCGTCGCTAGTGCCGTGACGGGCGGGACCGCATGCTCGGATCGCGAACGCCCACCACCGCCGGCCGCGCGCGTGCCACAGCCGCCGCGCCGCGTGATCGAGCCGCCGGCCGGCATGGTCCGCCCGCTCCCACCGCACGCGATCCGCGCCGACGGTGTCGGTCCCTACAAGCTCGGCGATCGAGTCACCTCGCTGCTCCAGCAGCTGCCGTCGGGGCCACGCATCGTCCGCTTCGAGATCCCCAGCATCGTCCGCACGAGCCTGATCCGCGCGGAGGACGACACCGTGCTGATCGGTGGCGAGACCACGGCGATGTTCGTCGCGGTCACCGGCCGCGAGGTCGCGCGCACCGAGTCCGGCGTCCACGTCGGTGCGACGCTGGCCGAGGTCGAGCGCGTGACGGGCTCGATCGTCGAAGAGCTCGACCGCGCCCGCGATCCGCGGCTCCTCGTCCCGGGCGACCTGCGAAACCTCCGGATCGTGCTCGCGAACGACCGCGTGGTCGCGATCGTGGTCACCGGCGCGACCGCTACGCGCACCGGTCCCGAGCCCGCATGCGAGCGTCCCGCGATCAAGCCGGGCATCGCGTTCACGGCATGCCTCGGCCCGACCGGCGAGCTGGTCGAGATCGTGGGCGATGACCTCGTCGTCCGCGCGGCCGATGGCGTCGCGCGGCTCGCGGCGCTCCGGATTCCAGACCTCGTGTTCGCACGCCCGCTACGCAACGTGGTCGACGGCCGTGACGAGATCGTGGCGATCACGAGCCCGCCGGACGACGAGAAGCGACGCTGGGCGCTGTCGTTGTACCGGCTCGAAGGAACGCGGTTCACCAAGGTGATCGATGGCGATCCGCTCTACGAGCTGGCGAGCGCGCAGACCCGGTGGATCGGGGCGGAGCTCCGCGATGTCGATCTCTACCTAGAGGTTTCGAGCCGCAGCGACGGGCTCGAGGTCGGAGGTCTCCTCACCACGCGCTCGAGTGGGACGATCAGGGACGTCGCGGTGATCTCACCCGTCACCGTGAATCGGCGGCAGGGCAAGGCCACACCGGGAGAATCGAGCGATGCAGGCGTTTCTGCGCGGTCCAATGCCGGCTCGGCAAACCCCTGATGGGCGAGCGGTGTCGGTCGTACCCCTTTGCCGTGCCTGTTTTTTTCGGCACAATTGGGGTTCGTGTCACGTCGCGCTCGTAGCTTCGTTCGCGCCCATCACGCCCGTCGGGGGACTGGCGCGTGAAGTTTCTCTGCGAACGCTGCAAAACCCGCTACTCGATCGGTGACGATCGCGTTCGCGGCAAGATCCTCAAGATCCGCTGCAAGAACTGCAACAACGTCGTCACCGTGCGCGAGGGCATGCCGGATGCCGACGCGGTCGATCCTTCGACCCGAGGCAGGTCGTTGACGCAGGCCGTGCCGCTGATGAGCCCCGACCACGTGAGCGGGTCGAACGGCGTGATCTCGACTTCCGCTGGCCCGGGTATCGCGTCGGGGCCGGTCTCGGGGTCCGTCAAGCCGCCATCCGCGCTCGAGGAGGAGTGGTACGTCTCGATCGACGGCGATCAGTCGGGCCCGTTCTCGCTCCCCGAGGCGCAGCGCTGGGTCGCGGCGAAGACCTTCGACGCGGACCTCCACTGCTGGCGCGAGGGCTTCGACGACTGGTTGCCGGTCGACAAAGTCAGCCACTTCCGCGGCCTTCGCAAGAAGCCTGCGGCGCCGCTCGCGCCGCCCCCGCTACCACGCGTTGGCTCGGGCCCGGTGCGGTCGGGCGCGCGTGCCGCGCCAGTCGAGGACGAGCCGAAGGCGCTGTTCGCCGCGACGATGGCGTCGATCGAGAAATCGGTCGAGCAGTCCGGCAAGGCCGCGCCGGTCGGGCTCGGGATGCCGGCAGTATCAGCCGTGTCGTCGCGCCCGGTAGCACAGCCGCTCGCCGCACGCTCGAACGGCAGCGTGTCGGCGCTGTCGAAGGCGTCGACCTCGGCTGCGACGGCGAGGCCCGTGTTCGACGCGAACGAGTCGGCGACCCAGCTCCAGGCGCCCGTGTTCGAGGACACCCCGCACAAGCCCACCGGTGGGCGGGGCACGGCGGATGCGAACGACGCGTTCGCGAAGGCGATGTCGCAACATGCGAAGCCGGAGGCCCGCAAACCTGCGAGCCTGTCGTCTCCCGGTTTGCTGGTCGCCACAGCAGCACTCGCGAAGCCCGAGATCGCCGACGGTGATCTCGACGGCGAAGGAGATCTCGACATCGGTGAGGTGTCGCGTGTCGTCAAGCTCGCGGATCTGATGAAGCCTGCGCGGCGCTCGCAGCCGATCCCCGTCCGGACCGGCCCGATCGCGCGGATCAACACCCAGCCGATGATTCCGATCTCGGCCGAGACGGCCGACGGTCTCCCGCCCGAGCCGGCAGCCGATGCGAGCGTCGTGCTGCCCGGGGTGCCTGCGGCCGTCGCGCACCGTCGCCACATGATCGCGCTGCTGCTCGGCGCGTTGGTCCTGCTCGGGATCGCGGGCGGCGTCGTGCTCATGGTGACCTCGAGCGATGACGGCTTCACCGGCGGGCTCGGCGGCGGCGTCGACTACGACACCACGCGGCCCGATGATCCGATCCGCCGCGGCTCCGACAAGATCGCGACGCCGCCGACGCCGCCGCAGAACCCGTTCGTGCCGAAGCGGCCGATCCCGCGGCCGACTAACCCGATCGTAAATCCGACGAACACGAACCCCGATGCCAAGGCGCTGCGCCCCGACGAGATCGAGGAGATGGCTGCGAAGTATTCGGGGACCACGCAGCGCTGCTACGTCCGCAGCCAGCGCGGCGCCGAGGCGATCCTGCTGAACGACGTCAAGAAGCTCGGCGTCACGCTCACCGTCGACAAGGACGGCACGGTCACGAACGTCCAGCTCTCCGACCACGCGACGAGCTCGCTCGGCAAGTGTTTGATCTCGTCGATCCGCAGCTGGAAGTTCCGTGCGTCATCGAGCGGTATCACCGCGAAGATCACGATGGTCTTCCAGAGCGGGTGAGCGACGGCAGCTCACTTGTCTGACCTCGTCGAACTCGGTGTCTACGTGCACTTCCCGTGGTGCCGCAAGCTGTGCCCGTACTGCGACTTCGCGGTCGAGGTCGGCGAGCCGCCGCACGCGCGGTATCGCGATGCGGTGCTAGCCGAGCTCGCGAGCCGCGCGGCGAGCTTCACCGGCGAGCTGGTCTCGATCTACCTCGGCGGCGGCACGCCCTCCCTGTGGCAGCCCGACTGCATCGCCGCGGTGATCGACGGCGTTCGCGAGCGGTTCGCGACGACCCGGGGCCGGCCGCTCGAGATCACGATCGAGGCGAACCCCACGGATTGCACCGACCCTAACCTCGCGGCGTGGCGCGCGGCCGGCATCGACCGGATCTCGATCGGCGTGCAGTCGTTCGCGCAGGACGAGCTCGTCATGCTCGGCCGGGACCACCGGTTCGGCGATGGCGCGGCGGCGATCGAGCGGGTCGTCGCGCACGGCGGCTTCACGGTCTCCGCCGACTTCATCCTCGGCGTCCCGGCGCGCGGGGCTCGCACGCCACCGTGGCTCGAAGCCGTCGCGCGACTCGCGGTCGATCACCTCTCGATCTACGAGCTGACGATCGAGGATCGCACCGCGTTCGGTCAACGCGTGCGTGACGGCAGGCTCGTCATGCTCGATGACGACACGCTGACCGACCTGTATACGACGACGCACGAGGTGCTCGGGGCGGCAGGCTTCGAGCACTACGAGATCAGCTCGTACGCACGACCCGGCAAGCGCGCGGTGCATAACAGCCTCTACTGGCAGGGCGCGCCGTTCCTCGGGCTCGGCGTCGGAGCGGCTTCGCTCGAGCTCGCGCCGGATGGCAGCGGCAGCGGCCGCCGCATCACGAACCCCCGCAAGGCGGCCGCGTACCTCGCGGCACCGGGGGCACCGAGCCTGGCCGAGACGACCTCGATCGGCGCGGTCGAGATGGCGTGCGATCGGGCGTGGCTCGGCCTGCGGACCCGCGACGGCGTCCTCGAGTCCAGCCTCGATGCAGCGGCCGGGATCGTCGAATGGCTCGTGACAGAAACCCTCGCAGAGCGCCAGAATGGCCGGATCTGCCCGACTCTGCGCGGCTTTCTGATGGCGGATCGCATCGCCGCCCGCATCGTGCAAACGTGGGGGTGACGGCGACCGGGCATGTTTGTAAGCTGGCAGTCGAAGACGACCTGAAACGACACCCAAACAACAAAAGATGAGTGGCACCGACCTATCGCGCCGCGCGCAGAAGATCCTTCACGCCGTCGTGACCGAGTATCTGCACGGCGGAGACGCGGTCGGATCGCGGACGGTGACGCGTCGCCACGACCTCGGGCTGTCGCCCGCGACGGTCCGTAACGTGATGGCGGATCTCGAGGAGCTCGGACTGCTCGAGCAGCGGCACTCGTCGGCGGGCCGCGTGCCGACACCGTCGGGACTGCGGTTCTTCATCGACTCGCTGCTCAAGGTGCGTGGTCTGTCACCGCGCGAGAAGGAAGAGATCCGCGAGCGCGTCACCGGATCGACGCCCGACGCGGTCGTCCAGCGCGCGTCTCGACTGCTCAGCGATCTCACGCAGCACGCGGCGGTGATCATCGCGCCGGATCCCGATCACCAGCGGCTGGGCCAGATCGAGTTCGTGCCGCTGCGTGACGGCAAGCTGATCGCGGTGCTGGTGACGACCGATGGCAACATCGAGAACCGGCTGATCCTCGACGATGTCGATCCGCGCCGCCTCGAACGCATCCACAACTACCTCAACGAGCTGCTCTCGGGGATGACGCTCGACGAGGTCCGCGAGTGCGTGATCCGCGAGCTCGGCGAGGACAAGAACCGATACGACGAGGCGATCAGCGCAGCGCTGCGGCTCGGCCATGCGGTGTTCGTCGATCGCAAGGATCGCGGCGCCGAGGTCCTCGTCAGTGGCCAGGCGAACCTGCTCGACGACGAGCTCGCGAACGAGCGCGCGCGCGATCTGCTGCGAACGCTCGAGGACAAGGAGACATTGATCCGGCTCCTCGACCGCACGCGCAGTGCCGACGGGCTACAGGTGTTCCTCGGCGCCGAGACCGCGATGTCGGCGCTCGCGAGCAGCTCGGTCGTCGGGGTGTCCTATGGACCCGAAGATCAGCCGATCGGTGCGCTCGCGGTGATCGGTCCGATGCGGATGAACTACGGCAAGGTGATGTCCGTGGTCGATGTGACCGCCGAGGCGGTGTCGCAATTGCTCGCGGAGCTCTCCGGCAGCAATGCCTGAGCGGCCTCACGGACTGGTCTACCCAGGTAAACCTGGTTATGGTCCGCGGGTATGAGCGGAGAACCGAAGCAGGACGAGACCCCGGCGGCCGCGGCAGCTGTCGCGGGTGCCGGCGAGGGCGCGACCGGCACTGCGGGAGGCGGGCAGGCGAGTGCTAGGGCTGGTGCGAGCAGTGACAACGATGACAGCGGTGTGATCCCGGTCGAGGTCGAAGGACCCGATGGTGCGATCGCCCCGCCAGGATCTACAACCGGCTCTGCGATGAGCGAGCTCGAGCAGAAGGTCGTCGGGCTCGAGAAGGAGAAGAAGGAGAACTGGGATCGCTACCTGCGGTCCGCGGCCGATCTCGAGAACCTCCGCAAGCGCCAGAAGCGCGATGTCGAGGACGCGAAGTTCGACGCCAAGAACAAGATCTTGAAGGAGATGCTTCCGGTCGTCGACAACCTCGAGCGCGCGATCGAGCACGCGAGCTCGCAGGCCGGGACGAACCCGATCGTCGAAGGCGTGCAACTCGTGCTGCGCCAGTTCACGACCGCGTTCGAGCGCCTCGACGTCACCCCGATCGAGGCGATGGGGCAGCCGTTCGACCCGAACCTCCACGAGGCGATCTCGCAGCAGGAGAGCGATGCGCCCGCAGGCACCGTCGTCCAGGTGCTGCAGCGCGGCTACAAGACGGGTGACCGGCTCCTGCGTCCGGCGCTCGTCGTGGTCGCGAAAGCCGCCGCGAAGGCTGCCCCGTCGCAGGCAGAATAGCCGCCGCGATGACACGCGTCATCGGTATCGATCTCGGGACCACCAACTCGTGCGTGGCGATCATGGATGGCGATGCGTCGGTCGTGATCGCGAACGCCGAGGGCGCCCGGACGACGCCGTCGGTGATCGGCTTCGCACAGTCGGGCGAGCGGCTCGTCGGCCAGGCCGCGCGCCGGCAGGCGATGACGAACCCCGAGAATACGATCTACGCGGTCAAGCGCCTGATGGGCCGCAAGTACGAGGACGCCGAGGTCCAGCGTCACCTGCTGACCTGTCCGTACGAGATCGTGCCCGCGGAGAACGGCGACGCCCACGTCCGGGTGCGCGGCCGCGACTTCTCACCGCCCGAGATCTCGGCGCTCGTCCTCCAGAAGATGCGACAGACGGCCGAGGACTGGCTCGGCGATCAGGTCACCGAGGCCGTGATCACGGTTCCCGCGTACTTCGACGACGCCCAGCGCCAGGCCACCAAGGACGCCGGCCGGATCGCCGGCCTCAACGTGCTGCGGATCGTCAACGAGCCGACCGCGGCAGCGCTCGCGTACGGCGTGCAGTCGCAGGGCGCCGAGCGCGTCGCGATCTACGACCTTGGAGGCGGCACGTTCGATATCTCGATCCTCGAGCTCGATGACGGCGTGTTCCGCGTGCGCTCGACGGCAGGCGATACGTTCCTCGGCGGCGAGGACTTCGACCAGCGCATCATCGACTACATCATTTCCGAGTTCAAGAAAGATCAAGGCG
>JBKJUF010000647.1:0-34490 GCA_046590445.1 Kofleriaceae bacterium | reverse complement strand
CCCGACGCCGGCTCGCGAAGCTCTGCCACCGGATCGTCGAGCGCAACGGAGACGTCGTCGAGGTCCAGGTGCTCGCGCCGTCACGTGACCTGCTCGTCGAGGTACTCGCGCTCGCGCCGAAGCTCGCGAAGCTCGACCTCAACTTCTACGGGCGCATCGCACCGGCGACGCTGCGTACGCTGTTCGACGTGCCGGACCTCGCTCGGCTCCACGAGATCAAGCTGTCGAACGTCAACGTGCCGGCGATCGTCAAGACGTTCCTCGCGGCGCCGCATGTTCGCGGCGTGCGCCGGCTCGAGCTCGACGCCGAGTACGCGACCGGCTTCGACGCGAAAGCCTGGCCGAGGCTCGAGCGCTTGCTCGTGCGTGTGACCAGCAACGCTGCCGATCGCAAGGGCCTCGCACGCATCCTCGACGCCGAGCTGCCGGCGCTGGTGACGCTCGAGCTCGATCCGTACAAGTTCGGCGCGCGTGGCCTCGAGATCGTGACGGGCTCGCCGGTGTTTCGCCAGCTGACGACGTTCGCGATCCGGCGCAGTGACGCCGGTATCGGCGACGCCGGGATTGCCGTGCTCTCGAAGGCCACGCGCGCGCTCGATCGGCTCGTGATCCCGGTGACCGATCTGAGCGCGAAGGGAATCGCCCAGCTCGCGAAGCTCGCGCGCAAGGTCGACGTGCTCGAGCTCGGCTGGATCGAGACCGACGACGCGGGCGTCCGAGCACTCGCGCGGATCCCGAACATCGCCGTCGCTCGGATCACGACGCCGATGCCAACCACGACGCTCGCGACGCTCCTGGAGGGCACGGGCGCGACGCTTTGCGAGCTCCAGCTGCAAGCACCCACCGACGACCACTGCGCGGTGCTCGCGGACGCACGGTTGCCGCGGCTGCAGATCCTCGACGCGCGTGAGGGCACGATCGGGGCGGCAGGTGCGCGTGCGCTGGCGCGGCTCGCCACCGTCGAGAAGCTCGTGCTCGATCAGAACGCGACGCTTGGTAATGCGGCCGGCGCACTCGTCGCCATGCCACGGCTGCGCGAGCTCGTGCTCGAATTTTGCGGCATCGGGGATCCCGGCGCGCGAGCCCTCGCGGCCTGGCCAAAACGAGGCGCGTTGACGATGCTGCGGCTCAACGGAAACCACATCCTCGACAAGCAGGCGCAGGCCGTGCTTCACCGCCGGTTCCCCGCAGTGCCGATACCTACGCTGATCGGCCACCAGCACGAACGGCCGAAGCAGCCACGTGAGCCGGCCGTCGAGCCGACGCCGCCCACACAGCGCCCGCACGCCGCGATCCCTCGTCGTCGTCGGAACTGGAAGGTCGGCCTCCGCGAGCTGATCGGCCGCCCGCACTTTGCATCGTGGGATGGCTACGTCGAGCCCAAGCTCATCGCGCGCAGCGAGCAGCTGATCGATCGCTGCGCCGAGGCGATCCTCGCGCTCGGTGAAGCGGCGCCGGCGACCGCGCAGCGGGCCGTGCTGAAGCGCTGCGTCAGGGGCTTCAATCGGCACGCCGACGACCTCTACACGATCGAGGCCGAGGACATCGTCGAGACCGTGCTCGTGCTCGCTCGCTACACCAAGCTCGCGCGTGCTCCCGACGTGGTCGACGAATGGCGTGACTTCTGAGCGGGAAGCGCTTCTTTGATTACCGCGAAATCGCGCCCGCACTGCACCTACTACATGACCGAGTGGGTGGGCGGGAACTGATTCGCCCTGAGCTCGGCTGTGGTCCCCGGCCGGGCATTCGCAGTCGCGACCGCCTCGATGATGGCTCGGCGGTGTTAGGCTCGGACGCTGGATGACTGCGGAGCGCCTCGACACGACGTTCATCTGTGACCCGCCGAAGACGCTACGGCTCGAGGACGGATTTCGATTTCGCACGGGCGAGATCATCGCGCCGTTCGAGATCGTCTACGAAACCTTCGGCGAGCTGAACGCCGATCGCAGCAACGCCATCCTGGTGTGCCACGCGCTGTCACCAAGCGCGCACGCTGCCGGAAAGTACAAGGCCGACGATCCCAAGCCGGGCTGGTGGGACGGCATGATCGGCTACGGCAAGGGCATCGACCTCGACGAGCACTTCGTCGTGTGCGTGAACTTTCCCGGCTCGCCCTGGGGCACCACCGCGCCACGCTCGATCGATCCCGCGACCGGCAAGCCGTATGGCTCGAAGTATCCGTGGATCTGCGTCGAGGACATGATCACGGCCCAAGCGCGCGTCCTCGACCACCTCCGCATCGGCAAGATCAAGGCGGTCGTCGGCAGCTCGCTCGGCGGCATGGAAGCCCTGATGTGGGTCGTCATGCATCCAGATCGCGTCAACGCGATGATCTGCATCGCCGCGACGTCTTCCGTGCCGGTCGCCACCATCGCGTGGCACTTGATCGGCCGCAAGATGATCATGAGCGATCCGGCGTTCGCCGGCGGCGACTACTACGAGCATAGCAATCCGCTGCGTGGTCTCGAGATCGCCCGCATGGTCGGTCACATGACGTACCTCTCGAACGAAGCGCTCGAGAAGAAGTTCGGGCGGCGGCGGCGGGGCGGCACACGCCAGTTCGAGGTCGACTCGTACCTCGAATATCAGGCCGAGCGGTTCGCCAAGGCCTACGACGCCAACTCGTATATCCGCGTGCAAGCCGCGATGGACGAGATGGATCTCGAGGAGCAGTTCGGCTCGCTCCAGGTCGCGTTCCAGAACTTTCGCGGCAAGGCGCTGGTGATCTCGTTCGATACGGACTGGCTGTTTCCGTGCGTCGACATCGCACGCCTCCACGGCGCCATGCGCGCGGCCGGCGTCGACGCGACGCTCTCCGAGATCATCACGCCGAACGGGCACGATGCGTTCTTGATGGACTACGGGTTGATCACGCCGCCCGTGAAGTCGTTCCTCGCGCGCCGTTAGGCGGTTCGCCGGCGCTTCATGCGTGGTTCGCGAGGTGGCGTTCGGGGAGCTCCGCCGCGTCGAGTACGGCGAGCGTCTCGGCGACCGACGGAGCCTGAAATAGCCGTGGCCGGATGCCGGCGGCGAGCTCGCCGAGCACCCGAACGTGGCGGCGCGTCATCGCGACCCCGATCCGCTCGCCGCGCGCAGCGGCATTGCCGATCACGAGCGCGCGGTACATCGCCACCCGCTCCGCATTCGTCGGCGCCACGCGCGGCGCGCCCTCGAGCAGCGCCCGCGCCTCGCGAAAGATCCACGGGTGATCGATCGCGGCGCGGCCAACCATCACGCCGGCACAACCGGTCTCGGCGAGTGCGCGCACGGCATCGTCGGCCGTCTTGACGTCGCCATTCACGATCACGGGGATCGCGACCGCCTCGCGCGCGCGCGCCGCCCATGTCCAGTCTGCGGGCCCGGTATGCCCTACCTGTGCGGTCCTGCAGTGGATCGCGATCGCCGCGACGCCGACATCCTCGAGCCGGCGCGCGAGCTCGACGATCGGCATGTCCGACTCGGGACCCCACCCGATCCGCGTCTTCACGGTGACCGGTACCTCGACCGCCGCGACAATTCGGCGCGCCATCTCGACCATCGCCGCCGGATCGCGGAGCCACCCGGCACCCGCTCCGCGCGCCGCTATCTTCGGGATCCAGCACCCGCAGTTGATGTCGACGAACGTCGGCTGCGCCGCCGCCGCGATCACCGCCGCGCGTTGCAGCAGATCGGGGTCGGATCCGTAGATCTGGATCGCAGTCGGCCGGTCATCATCTACGAGCGCGATCCGCCGCCGCGCCAGCTTCGAGCCCACCACCATCTGATCCGCCGCGACGAACTCGGTGACGCAGATCGCGGCCCCGACCCCGCGGCACGCCCGCCGGAACGGCGCATCCGTCACATCCTCCATCGGCGCGAGCACGACAGGATCGCGAGCCAGCAGCGCAGTGATCACCGACACAGCCTACGCAGCGTAGGAGGATGGTCTCCACTAAGGCAAGAGCGTCGGCACTGCAGCCGGGTTGCAGCGCTAGCGACAGCTCGCAAGTTGAGTTAGTGGAGACCGTCCCCATACAGGGCTGTGATCTCGCAGCGTTCGAGCTCGCAAGTTGAGTTAGTGGAGACCGTCCCCTAGCGGCAGACCTGGCCGGGGCCGTCGGCGATGGTGTTGCACTGCTGGCCGGCGGAGCACGGCATCTTGTCGCTGCAGCGGCGCTCGCAGGTCTTGAATTGCGGACCGCGTGCGCCGGCGATGCCGTAGTAGCTGACGCACTCCAGGCCGGCGCGGCAGGTGTCGTTCGCGCCGCACTTCTCGCCGGGCGTCGGGCCCGAGGACTGGCTCGGCGGCGTCGGGCCGGCGGGGTGATCGGCGGTGGTGCCGCCGGTACCGCTGCCGCCGCCGCCGCCGGCGGTTGGCTGGGGCGCCTGGTGCGGGTTCGTCGGCGGCGCAGGTTCGGGCGGAGGCTGTGGTGTGTTGGTGGAGGTCGTCGAGGTGCTCGAGGTCGCGGGAGGGGTCGAGGTACAGGCCGCGGCGAGGAGGGCAAAGGCGCACAGCAGCTGGGTCATGCAGCTGTGTTGCATCGCGTCGCCTGAAGAACAAGTCGACTGCGCGATCTCGCGCTACGATCACGATATGTGCCTCATCTGCGTGGAGCTCGCGAAGCAGAAGCTGACGCCGGCCGAGGGGCGTCGCGCGCTCGGTGAGATGCGCGTGGCCCTCGATCGCGAGCACATCGCCGAGGTCGAGGCAAAGCTGGCCGAGGCCGAGCGCGACGCGTCGTCGACCAAGCCCTGACGTCGGTACGCCTGGCGTCAGTGCACGATGATGCCGCGTGGCATCGATAGGTCGTGCTGCTGCTCCTTGCCCTCGAATACTTGAAGCGGCACGAGGTTCGGTAGCGCCGCGTCGTCGATCGGTGTGCCGCGCTCGGGAACGGTGATCGCGCCGCCGGCGTGCTCGGGGACGAAGAGCAACGGCTTGCCGGCGCCGTTGTAGCCGAGCTGGAGGAACTGCTCGGGCTCGAACTTCACGCACTTCTTCTCGCAGCACACGAAGGAGCGCGCGACGCGATAGAAGCCCTCGGCGGGGAGCGAGCGCAGCGCCTTGACGTTGAAGCCATCGGGCAGCGTCATCCCCTTCGGCGAGAAGTGCGCGCGGTTGTGTGACCACCGCTCGGGGAAGTACACGCCCGGCCCGGGATCGCCGTGGTTGTGGAAGTAGACGAGGCGGCCTGCCTCGAGGGTGCCGATCGACAGCACGGTCCGGTAGAGGCCGCAGGGCGGCAAGGCATCGGAGCTCACGGGCCGATGATGCGCCGATCAGCGCTTGCGTGCGAGCCAGATGTAGTGCTTCACGCCATGCGCGCGGATCACCTGCTGCTCGACCGCAAAGCCGACATCGCCCAGCCACTTCGTGAAGGTCGGCGACTGGAACGCGGACCACACCGCGAGCGCGCCGCCGGCGACGAGGGCCGCCGACGCGGCCGCGAGCCCGCGCTGCTGGTAGAGCTTGCTGTTGCCGGCGTACACGCCGTCCGGGCCGTTGTCGACGTCGAGCACGATCGCGTGATAGCGCGCCTGGCTCTCGCGGATCGTCACCGCGACGTCACCCTCGATCACGTGAACCCGCGGATCGTCGAGCGGATGCCGCGCGAGGGCGCCGAGCACCGTCCGGTTCCAGCGGACGACCGCGGGGACGATCTCGGCGACGTCGACGTGCGCGGCGGCGGGCAGCACGTCGAGCGCGGCGCGCAGGGTGTAGCCGAGGCCAAGGCCGCCGATCAGCAGTCGCGGGTCGGTGACGTCTCCGACGAGCTCGCCGCACAGCCGGCCGAGCTCGTCCTCGGAGGTGTGGTGGGCGCTGTTCATCAGTTCGACCCCGCGGACGCGGATCGAGAAATCGTCGCCTCGGCGGGCAAGTACCAGCTCACCGTCCGGCGTCGCGGCGCGCTCGATGACGACCCTCGGGATCACGAGCCCTGGGTACACGAAGCAGCCGGGGTTTGGCAAAGTCTCCGCCGGTCCCCCGCATCGGCCGGCCGGACGAGTATGATGGCGGCGATGGCGGAATCGCGGACAGCCACTCCGAGCCCGGATCGACTGCTGTCGATCATCGAGCTCCAGAACGCCATCATCGCGGCGGGCCTCAATTCGGACGAGGTGATGAACCTCGTCGTCGAGCGTGCCGCCACGTTGACGGACGCCGCCGGCAGCGTCGTCGCGCTGGTCGAGGGTGACGAGCTCGTCTATCGCGCGGTCGCCGGCGCGGCGCGCCCCTCGCTCGGCACCCGGGTCGCGAAGACCGCCGGGGCCGCCGGTCGCAGCATCGCCGAGCGCCGTCCCGCCCGCGGCACCGAGGCCGCCGCCGATACCCTCGCGGTCCCGCTCCTCTACGGCGAGAACGCGGTCGGGGTCGTCGAGGTCACGGCAGCCAAGGCCAATACGTTCGGCGAGGCCGACGAGGAGACGCTCCGGCTGCTCGGTCAGATCATCGCGATCGCGCTGCACCGCGCGTACACCTATCCCAAGCCGCGGCTCGACGTCGATCACGACGCGCTCACCGGCCTCGGAAACCGCCGCGCCTACGACGAGCGCATCGAGGCCGAGCTCGCGCGCAACAAGCGCTACGGGCACTCGTTCAGCCTGGCCGTCGTCGAGCTCGGTGGCCTCGAGACCGCGGTCGATCGGCTTGGCCAGGCCGCCGGAGACGAGGCCGTGCGGGAGATCTCGGGGATCCTCAAGAAGCACACCCGCGCGATCGATGCCTGCTTCCGGATCGGCTCCGACGAGCTCGCGATCGTGCTGCCGGGCACCTCGCTCGAGGGCGCGCGCATCCTCGTCGAGCGCTGCCGCGCGCACATTGCGGAGGCCCGCCCGCTCGAAGGCGGCATCACCGCGAGCTTCGGCGTGATCGAGGCAGTTGCCGGCGAAACGACCGACGCGATCGCCGGGCGCGCGAACGACGCGATCAACGCCGACAAGCAGCGGATCTAGGGTAGCTGCTCGCCGCAGCCGCCGGTCGTGCAGTCGCAGCCGCGGTCGCCCGTGCACATCTGCACGATCTCACCGGTCGCGTAGAACCGCCGCATCATCTCGATCGTCGCGCGCTTGTTGCGGATGTTCGAGTGGACGTCGTTGTCGGGCGGCGGCTCGTTGGTCAGCGGGATCGTGCTCGCCACGCCGAAGTCGTAGAGCACCATGCCGCTCGGCACCGCGGCTGCAGTGGCCTGCACGCCGTGCGGGATATACGGCGACGGCGTCAGCACCGGGATGCCCAGCGTGCGGGCCTGGTACTCGCTCGCGACGTTCGGGACCTCGTCGTCGCCGATCGCGACCTGCATGAAGACGTGCTTGGTCGGCGTGCCAGGGAATCCGTCGCCGGTGATCACGTCGGCGATCGACGTGGGCTCGCTGCGATCCCACTCCCACTGCATCAGGCTGACGACGAACGTGGTGTCGAGCGCGTCGGGGAACGCGCCGTTCAGCGTGGTGCGATAAGTCGGCCAGTCGTGCGAGCGCTCGAGCATCAACGAGTAGTTGATCGCGCCGACCTGGACGACGCACTTCTCGATCACCGGATCGATCGCACAGACCGTCGTGCCCATGATGCCGCCCTGGGAGATGCCGTAGTAGTGGACCTGCGCCGGGTCGACGAGCGAGCCGCCGCCCTGCTTGGCGAAGAGCGTCTGCGCCATCGGGCCGCGCGCGATCTGGACGAGCGCGACGTGGTTGAGCATGCCCTGGACCATCGAGTCGAAGATCGCGCCGCCGTTGTTCGGATCGTTCAGTGACAGCACGACGTTCGGGACGTCCATCGCGCTCATGCCGCGCATGTCCGTGCCGATCGCGACCATGCACAGCTCGGAGGCTGCGTGGCGCGTGCCACCACTCGCGACTTGCTTCGAGTCACCGAGGAGGCCGTGGCCGTAGACCATGATCGGCACCGGCGCCGCCGCCGTCAGCGCGCACTGCGGGACGATCGCGGTGAACGGCACGCGGTAGACGCCGCTCGCCATCGGCTTGCCGGCCGCATCGCGCACCATCCGCGTACTCGGCGCATAGGACCCGTTGTTCGAGAGGAACAGCGGCGCGTCGAACGTGCCGTCGTAGCGCTTTGCGATCCGCGTATCGGTCTGCGTGGTCTCGGTCGACGTGTACGTCAGGCTCGCGCCGTTCGCGCCGAACAGCGGCATCGCGGCGGCCCGCGCGTCGACGAGATCGGCCCGCACCGAGGTGCGCGACTGCGTCGTGAAGTCCCATGCGGTGACGAGGTCGGTCTTGGCGATGCCATGCGCCTCGAGCGCCGCGAAGATCTCCGGGTAGCGCGGCCGCACCTTCTCGAGCAGCGGGTGCGTCGTGGCCTCGCCGTCGACGAGCGCCTGGAAGCCCTCGGGGACCGCGAGGTCCGAGCCGTCTGCGGCCTTCAGCGTCTTCTTGATCGCCGCGACGTAACGCGTGCCGCCCTTGAGCAGCCTCGATGACCGGATGAACAAGGCCTGACTCGCCTTGGTCGCCGCGGCGCGCGCATCGAGCTCCGCGAAGTGCTCGACGAGCTCGCCGGTCGACATGTCGATCAGCACGGTCGGGCTCGCCGCCGTCACGCTCGCGGCGAAGTTCTTGTGGCTGACGAGGTTCGCCGGGTCGACGCCCGACGGAAACGCGATCAGCATCGGCGCAGCGGACGAGAAGCCGTCCTTGCTGTTGTAGAGCGCGGGGTCGATCGCGACATCGTCGATGTTCGTCGGCAGCGCGCCGGCGGGGATCGCGATGCGCTGGCCCGTCGGACTCGCGCCGTCGTCGCGCTGGTACACCGATGACGGCCACGGCATCGCGCAGCTCTCACCGAGCGGGTTGCAGTGATCCGGGGTCGCGAGATCTTTGTCGCCGCCGCCACCGCAGGCGACGAGCACCAGCGGCAGGGAAATCCACGAAACGAGCGTCGTCCTCATCATCGGCCGGACACTAACGCATCCGCCGCGCCGTGCGCGCGGCTCTCGAGGGGCGCCAGGCCGGGATCGTGCCCGGATCGTGGCAGATCCGTGCGGTTGGCCACGACCGGCAGGAAGTATCGGGATCCCGACCGGACCGGGTGATCGAGTACGATGGGCCATGCGGTATGCGCTCGCTGTCCTGATCGCGCTGGCCGCCTGCACCGGCACCGTCGGTGACGCCCCGACCGGCGACGCTCCTGCTACCTCCGATAGCCCCGTCATCGATCCGCCAATCCCGAGCGGCTGCGTCGACAGCGTCGCGACCGGCGAGCACACGTACACGTGCCAAGGACTGCGGGTCGATGCCCGGATCCCCGCCGCCTGCCAGGCCCCAGGCTGCGGGCTCGTGCTCGTGCTGCACGGCGATACCGGCACGGGGCTGCTGATGGACGCGCACGTCAAGCTGCGCGAGCTCGGCGCCGAGCACGGCTACGTCGTCATCGCGCCGACCGGCCCACCCTATGGCGGGAGCCAGCCCGGCTCGACGTGGTCGTCGGCAAACGACGCGACGCTCGTCGAGATGGTGCGAACCTTCGCGGCGGTGTTCCGTGTCGACGCGAAGAAGATCCACGTGACCGGGTTCTCGCGGGGCGCATTCGTGACCTGGCGCCTGCTCTGCGATCATGCGGACCTGTTCGCATCGGCCGCGCCAGCGGGTGCCGGCAACGGCCAGAGCTTCGGCGAGCCGACGTGCTTCACGACGGGCCGTGCGCCATCGCGCAAGATCCCGATCGTCTTCCTGATGGGACGCACCGATACGTCGGTCGGCTACTCGTCGCTCACCACGATCCGCGACGCTGCGATCGCGAATTACGCGGTGACCGGGCCGGCGAATCAGACCGGCGACGCCGCGTATCGCCACGATCGCTGGACCGGCGCCGGCGGTGCGCTGATCGAGACGTTCGACCACGCGTACGAAACCGTGGCCAATGGTCCGTTCGGCTCGGCCCGCGGACATTGTATTCCGGGGAGCACGACCGACCCGTTCGCCGCGCAGTACGCGATCCCGTGCAAGCTTCCGAACGCGTTCGTGTGGGGCGACGAGGTCATGCGATTCTTCCGCGCACACCCGATGCCGTGATCGCGGATCGCGCGCGTCGTGGCATCGCTTGCTTTGGTGCACGCGATCACCGCGCCACCGTCGAATCCCGGAGCAACCGGGTCGCGAGCCCGACAAGTAGCGCGCGGCCCGTGGCAGAGTCGGCGGATGCGAGCGCTGCCTGCCGCCATCGTGATGGCTCTGCTGATGACCGCCGCGGGTCGCGCGGCGGCCGAGCCCGTTCCGCATGACTTCCTCGAGGCCGCGAAGGCGCTGCTCGTGGTCGGCGCGTGCGCGGAGGGTCCGGCGCCCGCGCACGTCAAGCCGGCGATCATCGCCGCGCACTGCAAGCGCGTACGTGCCGCGCAGGATGCATACCGCACGAAGTGGCTCGCGCCGGCACGCGCGTTCTTCGCGGCCCACGTGCCGTCGTCGATCCCCAGGACGGTGGTCTACCCGTTCGCCGGTGGCGATCTGTCGACCGCGCTGACGGTGTATCCGGACGCCGACGAGATCACGACGCTCTCGCTCGAGCCCGCCGGTGACGCGACCGCGCTCGGCCGGCTGTCCGCGCCGCAGCTGAAGGCCGCGCTCGCGACGGTCGCCACCGAGCTGTCGTCGCTGTATCGCGCGAGCTACTCGGTGACGATGAACATGATCGCGGCGATGCGTGGCGGGCGGCTGCCGACGCAGCTGATCTTCAGCCTGTCCGCGCTGAGCTTGCACGGCCACGAGCTCACCGCCGTGCGCTACTTCCAGCTCACGCCGGAGGGCGACATCCGCTACCTGACGACGGCGGACGTCGAGACCATGCTGCGCATCACCGACGTCGGCAAGCGCAATCGCGAGCTGGCGAACGTCGAGCTGCGGTTCCGCAAGCAGGGCACGAAGCGCGAGCAGGTCTACCGCCACATCACCGCGAACCTCGACGATCCGCACCTCGCGGCCACGCCCGCGGCGCTCCGTCACCTCGAGAAGAAGGGGCAGGTCGCGGCGATGACGAAGGCGGCGAGCTATCTGCTGACGTTCGGCGAGTTCAAGACGATGCGCCAGTGGGTGATCGATCACGTCACGTGGATGGTCTCGGACTCGACGGGGTTGCCGCCGAGCTACGGCACGCCCGCCGGGTTCGCGTACGAGACGTTTGGCACGTTCGAGACCGCGAACATGAAGGCCGGCAAGTCGGCGACGCCGTCGTGGCGCGCGACGTTTGCCGCGCAGCCGAAGCGCGAGCTAGCGTTCCGGTTCGGGTACCCGGACGGCAAGTTCCGCGCGCACCTCGTCATCATGCGGCGCGCCGCGGCTGCAGCGAAGTAGCGCGGTCGTGGATCACAGCGGCGTGCGTGGCACGACCACCGAGTCGAACTCGATGCCGGTCGCGTCGATCGCGTGGAGCACGAGCTCGTCGAGCCCGACCTCGACGTAGACGAAGTGAATGACGGCCTCGCTGAACGCCGTGAAATCCGACGTGCCAACATCGCGGGTCCCTCGACCACCGCCGCCGGTGACGACGTACGTGACGCCGGCCTGCGGCTTCGTCCGCTCGAAGCTGTGGTCGTGGCCCGACAGCACGAGCTGGACGTCGTGGCGCTCGGCAACCGGCGCGAGCAGCTTGCGCAGCCGCAGATCCGAGCCGTGCTCGCCGGACGAGTACGGCGGGCGGTGCATGTAGATGATCGTCCACGGCAGCTGGTTCGCCGCGAGATCGCGGTCGAGCCACGCGATCTGGGTCTCGTAGTCGGCCTCGGTGTCGAGCGCGACGAAGTGGACGCGGCCCCAGTCGTACGAGTACCACCGCTCGCCGCTATCGCCGGGGAGCGCGAACACCTCGCGAAACGGCGCGGCTCCCAGCGTCTCGTACTCGTGGTTGCCCGATGCCGGAAAGAACGCGACCGACTTGAAGAGCTCGTTGTAGACGGCGAACACGTTGTCCTCGAACTGGGCGATCGTGCCGCTCTCGTAGGCGATGTCTCCGGTATGGACGATCAGGTCGTAGGGGACGTCGAACATCTGATCGCGGAGCGCCATCTGGTCGGCAGTGCCGCTACCCGAGTCACCGAACGCCATGAACCGGACGGGGGCCGTGCTCGTCGGCAGCGGCGCGGTCCGAAACCCGATCCGCTCGGTACGCGGCTCGCCGGCACTCAGCGCGTAGCAGTAGATCGTGTCCGGCTCGAGTCCGGAGAGCGTGCTCCACATCTGGGTCTCGTCGTTACTCCGCTGGATGCTGCGCTGCCGTTCACTGACCGCCGTCATCACGGCAGCGCCCGCAGGGGTTGTCACCTCGATCCGCTCGCCGGCAGGATCCGTCGTGACCCAGCCGATCATCGCGGAGGTCGTCGTGACCTGCTGGAGGTACGGCACGCGACGGACGCCGATGCCGGCGGGCGTCATGCCGCCGGGTCCACACGCCGCTTGCAGCGCCGCGAGCGGCGAGCCGCGCTCGGCGGGATGACTGGTATCGCCGACCTTCGTCGCGCCGACGTTCCCGGCCTCGTTGCCCATGCACGCGGGTACCGCCAGCGCGAGGGTCAGGAACCAGCAGCGGTGTGTGGAACGCATCGGGTTTGACATCAGGGTTCTCCGGGTGAAGCGCGGGACGATGCGCTCGATCACGAGACACCCAACGTAGCCATGGCGTTGCACGCGCGCACCGACGAATCATGTGCGAGTTAGTCCGAGGCACTCGTCGGTCGTCGGCGGTGCGTCAGCGCCGGTCGACGCCGACGACGCGGAGGCCCTGCGGGCCGCGGGCGACGTGCAGCAGCACGGTCGGCACGTGGACGCTGCCGCGGCGCACCTCGAGCTCGGCGATCGTGTAGCCATCGTGCGTGGAGCCCGGCCGGATCTGCGAAACGCACGTACGCGCGTCGGTGGTCAGGACCCAGGCGCCGCGCGCGCCGAGCGCACGGCCCGCGTGATCGAAGCTGGTCGCCCGGTAGCGCGTCGTCGCCGGCACGCCGTAGCCGTGCTGCAGCCACAGGTCATCGAAGCAGATCTCGATCGTGCCCGCTTGCTCGCGCACTGCGAAGCCCGTGAGCGGCGCGACGCGGCTGAACGCGTGGTGTCCGATCCTGCGCTGGCGCTCGATCAGCGTCTTCACCATGTAGTCGGTGGTCCGCTGATCGGTGTACCGGCCCGCGGCGACCGCGGCGGCGATGTGGGCCGGGGTGAATCGCATCAGGATCTCGGCGGCCCAGAATTCGTCGAAGCGGTCGGCGGTATCGGTGGGTCGCCAGCCGAACGCCGACGCCCAGTCCTCCGGATCGAAGGTCTCCGCGTCGAACAGGCCGAGGCCGCGGTAGTCGGGAATTTCCTGCTTCTCCCACGGATGGACGTAGAGGCCGAAGGTCGCGAGCGACAGCATGAAGTGCTTGAACGAGAACCCCCTGCGGAAGCCGAGCCGTGTCACGCCCGTGGTTCGCGCGCCGACGCCCAGTGACTCGCCGAAGTCGAGCCACCACCACTTCACGTACTTGCCGTCGCCGTAGGCCGCGTGCGAGTTCTTCGACTTGAGGTCGACGTGATTGACCCATGCCCACAGCAGGCGCTGGCCGCGGAGATCGCGACGCAGCTCGTGGGGGACCTTGTCGTTCGGATCGTCCTCGCGAACACCCTCGGGGTCGATGCCGCCGAGCGGCTTGCCGTCGATGTACCGGCTCGCCAGCACGCGGTAGACCCCGCCGGTGTTCTCGCCGAACCCGAGGTACTTGTCGAGGTCCGCGTCGGTCATCGGGGTCTCGTTGCCCGCGATGTCCTTGATCGCGGCCTTCGGATCGAGCACGAGCTCTTCGCGCTTGAAGTCGATGACCTGGTTATCGGGGACGTTGTAGCCCATTGCCCAGGTCAGCCGCTGGACGATGACATCGGCGGCACTCTCGCTCTCGGGGAAGCCGCGCTCGTCGAACTTGACGACGTACTTGTCGTCGAGCGCGTCCTTGATCGTGATGCCGAACGCGGCGCCGCCGACCTTGACGCCGGTGACGCGCCACGGCTTGCTGCGATCCGGGCCGCCGCTGCCGGGACCCTTGCGGATCTCCTCCGGTGACGGCGCGCGGTTGGTGAACCATGCCGAGTCGGGGACGTCGCCGAGGCTGTTGACGTTCTCGGCGAGGCGATGGCCACCGACGGTCAGCGCGCGTCGCGTCGGCTCGACGACGATCTCGCGCACGTAATACTCCGTGAGTCCCGGATCGACCTTGTCCGGCATCGCGATCGGCTTGCGGTCGTTGACGATCTTCACCGGCTCGGCGTTGTGGAAGCGCAAGGTCCCGGGGCCGTGTGGGGAGCCGCCACATCCACCCCATCCACCCCCTCCGAGGACGCACGCGGCCGCGAACATGGTCACGCGCAGGTTCGATAGCGTGGCCATCACAGCGCTCCCAGATGGAGAAAGAACCCGAAGTCGCCATCGGCGGACCCGGCGAGCTGCACGCGAACCGCGGTCGCGGGGCCGGTGACGAACCGCAGGCCACCGCCATACCCGAGGCGGAACCGCGATGCCTGGATATCCTCGACCCCTGGCTGCGCCGACCCGGTCTCGCCGAAGATGTAGGCGCGCTGATTGCCGTCGAGCGCCCACTCGTACATCACCTCGGCGAACATCGTGCCGCGATCGCGGATCTCGTCGCGCGCGAGCGCCCGCAGCCGCTCGCGTCCACCGAGGCTCGGCAGCCGATCGAACGGCACCTCGCTCGCGCTGGCGCCGATCGCCTCGACGCGAACGCCGAGGGTCAGCACGCGATTGCCGCGAAACAGATCGAAGAGCTGCCGCGCCTCGAGGCTCCCGCGGCTCGTCTTGAACGACCCCGTGCGCGACGCCTCACCGCGGAGATAGCCGACGGCGCCGCGGAGGTAGAACCCCGAGGACGGTGCGCCACGCGGGATCCAGCGATGCGCGGGCTCGCGGCGATCGAGGATCGCGACGAGCTCGCCCGTGCCGGTGCGCTGGGTCTCGTCGAAGCCGACGAGCATCGCTTCGTCGTAGAGCTCGGTGAGCGGGCGAGCGCCGTCATCGTCGTCGCCGACCGCGATCCGCTCGTAGCCGCCGACCACCGCGAGCCGCACGGGCCCGATCCGCGCGGCGACTCCGGCGCCGGCTGTCACGATGCGTAGGTCGTAACCGGCGAGCTCGCCGGCCGAGTAGGGATCACCGGCGACACCGGGCTCGTCGCCGACCCCCGCGAACACGCGCGCCTGCTCGCGACCGATATCGAAGCTCAGCGTCGGCTCGAGCTTCGCCGCGGTGAAGCGACCGATCGCGACGCGTAGACCTCCGCTCTGGCCGCGTGCACCGAACAATCCGCCGTAACCGTCGATGGCCGTGTGGCGCGCGAACTGGTAGCCGGCGCGCAGCGCGAGGCTTCCGCCGAGCGCGGTCTCCCACTCTGCCGTCCCGCCGAACCGCCACGCCGGCTTGAACACCGGGTTCACCGAGGTATCGCGGCCGAGCGCGTTGGGGCCCCGCGCCTCGAGGTAGTCGTCGAGCTCGGTCGCCGCGTAGCGCGGCCCGGTGAGCAGCAACAGCGCCAGGTAGCGGGGTGCCGCGAGCAGCGAGTTGACCACGCCATGATCATTTCGAGACCGCGCGATCGCGATGCCGGTCGACTGATCGGGCGGGGGCGCGGCCGCGAGGATCGCGGGGTCGGGCTCGGGCTCGGCGGGCCTGGCGGGCTTTGCCGTGGCGTCGGGCGCTGGCTCGGGCTGGGCCTCGGGTATGGCGGCTTCGGGCGGTGAGCCAGTGGGTGATGCCTCGGGCGTTGGCGTTGGCGGCTCCGGATCGCCCCACGCGACCTCCACCATGCCCACGAGCATCAACGCGAGCACGGTCGCCGCGGCTGCAGTTCGAAACACTGGCACGACCATGCCCCAGAAACGTTCCGGCGGGTGTCCCGCAAGGGCGTCCTCAGCCTCGATCAGTGAGGTGTGCGAAGCCGCTCGGCGAGGTGCGCGACGTCTGCCCACGCGTAGCCGATCGCCGGATGCGGAACACCGCCATAGCTCCAGGTGTCCTCGACGACGGCTGTTCCGCCGATCGCCTCGTAGAACGCTCGCGCGCCGGTATTGCCGCGCAGCACGTGGATGTAGAGCGTGCGCTCGTGGTCGGCTGCGAAGTGCTCGCAGGCGCGCCAGACGAGCGCGCGGCCGACGCCCTGGCGGTGCGCTGCGGGATCGACGTGCAGCCCGTCGATCTCGGCATCGTGGCCGCGGGCGGGCACCATCGCGAGCCGCGCGACACCGACGATCCGGCCAGCCTGCTCGGCCGCGTACGATCGCCAGCCATCGATCATCCGCCCGCGGATCCGCGCGGCGCGCTCCGCGATGTCCTCGGCCTCGGGACGATCGAGCACGCGGTCGGGGATGATGCCGCGAAACACCAGGCGCCAGCACGCGCGCACGATCGCGGCGAAGGCCACCGCATCATCCGGGGTTGCCTCGCGGATCGTCAGCATGCGGTGAAGCTAACAGAGCATTCGGCGGCGCTGGGCGTGACAGCTGGCGTGCAAGCTGAGACGTTCGCGCTCCCTTGCCGATCGCGTCTTGGTTACTGCCGGTCCTGTGGCGCGAGCTCGACTGGAGCGCCGCCCTCGAACGGTTTCGCATCGAGCTCACCTCGGGATCCGGAACCGGGTCTCCCGTGCACGCCGCTGCGGAGCTCGGCCGCGCGTACGAATACATCGAGCCCGATCGCCGGCGCGCGATCGCGATCTACGAGCTCGCCGGTCCGGCGGGGCTCGGGCGGGCACGCGAGCTCGCACTCGAGCTTGGCTGGTGGACGGCCCACGCGCGGCTCGTCGTCCTGATGCGCGCGGGCGATCCCGATCCGCGGCTGGTGCTCGACGAAACCGAGGCCTGGTGGGACGCCGGCCATGCCGATCTGGCCGCGCACGCGTTCGCCGGCATTCGCTCCCCGGATGATCCGCAGCGCATCGAGGAGCTGGCCGCGCTGCTCGCGGGTCGCGACCTGATGGAGCACGCCGGGGTCACCGTCGCACGCGCGATGACCGCGAGCGGGGGCGAGGCGGCCGATGCCTACGTGATGGCGGCTCGCTTCGCGCGCGCGGCAGGGCGCATGGAGGAGGTCGAGCGATGGCTCGAGGCCGCGCTCGTCGCCGCTCCGACACACCGGATCGCGGCAGGCCTGTTGCTCGCGCACTCGCTCGCGAGCCGCGAGCCCGATCAGATCCAGCGTCACCTCCAGCGCCGCCTCGAAGGCCTCGATCACGGCCTCGAGCGCACGGCGTGGCTGGACGCCATGCGCTCGAGCGCGCTCGCGTTGATCGCTCACGGTCAGCGCGGCTTCGGGCTCCGGCTGCTGCGCCATGCGCTCGAGCGAGCGTACGAATCGCAGCACACCAGCATCCCGGGACACCTCGCGATGTGGGCCGTGCTCGCGGCCAATGCCGCCGCCGATGGCAATCGCCGCGAGCTACTGCCGCTCGTGATCAGCGGGCTGCAATCGTCGCAGCACGCGGTCGATCGCGTGTGGCTCGGAGCGCTCGCGACCGAGATCACGCTGCGTGACGCGCGACATCCGGTGGTCGCCGGTGCGTACGCGGAGATCGTCGCCGAGCACGCCCCCGAGCACCCGATCGTGCGCGAGCTGATCGCGATGGTCGCGGCTTCCGAGGAGCCGGCAGCCGGGGACCCGCACCGGCCCGTGGTGCCGCCGGAGGCCGTGCGCGCCGCCGCGGCGATCGAGGATGCGTTCGACGTCGACGTCGACCTCGATGATGTCTACGCCGACGCCGCCGATGCGGCGACGCTCGACGCCAGCGACCTCGAGGAGATCTCCGACGACGAGTCGCCGGCCGCGAGCTCCGTCGAGCCAGCGAAGCCGGCGGCGAGCACGCCGGCGCCTTCGGCGCCCGTGACCGCGCGTTCGATCGTCGCCGCCTCCGTCGCGCGGCCCGCGTCGGTCGCGCAACCCGCGCCGGCCGCGCAACCCGCGCCGGCCGCGCAGCCCGCGCGGGCCGCGCAACCCGTGCCGGCCGCGCAGCCCGCGCGGGCCGCGCAGCCGGCGTCGGTCGCGCAGCCGGCGTCGGTCGCGAAGCCGGTGTCGATCGCGCAGCCGGTGTCGGTCGCGCAGCCGGTGTCGGTCGCGAAGCCGGTGTCGATCGCGAAGCCGGTGTCGATCGCGCAGCCCGTGCCGGTCGCGAAGCCGGTGATCGCGAAGCCGGTGTCGGCTGCGCGACCCGTGCCGGTCGCGAAGCTGCCGTCGCCTGCGCCGCCGACCACCGTCCTGGAAGGCCGTCCGGATCCGGCGCCGGTGCTCGCCGCACTGCGAGCGCCGGATCGGCCCGATGTCCCACCGACCGCGCCGCCACCAGCAGACGCCACGCCACGCGCACGCCGGATCGCAATCCCGATCGATCTCGGGCTGATCGTCGACGGCAAGCGGATCGCCGCTCACAGTCGCGACATCAGCACGAGCGGACTCTTCGTGCTGACCACGGCACCGCTCGTCGTCGGCACCGAGCACGCGATCGAGCTGCTCTTGCCGGGCGCCGAGCCGTTCACCGAGGACGAATACCAGGCGCGCGCGCGCGTGGCTCGCGCGGGCGAGGGCGGTTTCGGCGTCGAGCTCGTCGCTCCCGATGCGGCACTGCTCGCCGCGCTCGCCGCACTGTACTGAGCGTGTTCCGCAACGTCGCGCACCCGGACCGTGCTAAGCGGCAGGGATGGCCCAGCTGCAAGGCGTGTCGGTGCCGACGTTCTGTTACGGGACGGCGTGGAAGGAAGACCGTAGCGAGCGGCTGACCCGGCTCGCGATCGACCAGGGCTTTCGCGCGATCGATACCGCGAACCAGCGCAAGCACTATCACGAGGCGGGCGTCGGCGACGGTATCGCGAGCGCGTTACGCGACGGCGTGGTGAAGCGTCACGAGCTGTTCCTGCAGACCAAGTTCACCTACGCGCGCGGCCAGGATCACCGGCTGCCGTACGATCCGGAGGCGACGCTGACCGCGCAGGTCGAGCAATCGTTCGCGAGCTCGCTCGCGCATCTCCATACCGATCACCTCGACTCGTACATCCTGCACGGACCGGCGTCGTCGCATGGACTCGCCGACGCGGACATCGAGGTGTGGCGCACGATGGAGGCGCTGCAGGGCACCGGCAAGATCAAGCACCTCGGCGTCAGCAACGTGACGATCGAGCAGCTCCGGCAGCTGCGCGCACTTGCACGCGTCCCGATCGCGTTCGTGCAGAACCGCTGCTACGCGCGCGATCGCTGGGACGCCGAGGTCCGCGCGTTCTGCCGCGAGCACGGAGCCGTGTACCAGGGCTTTTCGCTGCTCACCGCGAACAAGCGCGAGCTCCAGCGGCCGATCATCGACGAGATCGCGATGCGGCTGGGCTGCACGCGCGAGCAGGTGGTGTTCCGGTTCGCGATCCAGCTCGGCATGCTCCCGTTGACCGGTACGTCGAGCGCGGCGCACATGGCCGAGGATCTCGCCGCCGAGCACCTCGTGCTGACCGGCGCAGATCTGCTCGCGATCGAGACCATCGCGCAATGATCGGTGTAGCTTCTCGCCCATGAAGAAGCTCTCGATCATGTTCGTGCTGCTCGCGGCGGCGTGCGGCGGATCCAGCCACAAGAAGACCACCGAGAACAACACCACGACGGTGGCGGCGAGCGCGGCCGTGCAGCTCGAGCTCGGCGAGATGAAGCTCGTCGACGTTAACAAGAACAAGGCGCTGGTGATCCACGCCGATGGCACGATCGAGTACGAGGGTCAGACCGGCATCAAGGTCACGACCGATGGCCGGATCGTCAAGGCCGACACCGGTGAGGTCGGCTTCCAGCTCAACGCCGACGGCACGATCAAGGGCCCCGATGGCCAGGTCATGGCGGACTTGACGCTGTCGGCCGACGCGGTGATCAAGAGCGGCGACAAGACGATCTCGCTCGACGCGAGCGGCTCGCTGATCGGTGGCAACCCGGCGGCGCCGCAGATGCGCATCGAGGGCGCGACGACGCCAGGCATGAAGCGCACCGCGCTGTTCGTGCTGATCGCGCTGACGTCGCCGGGCGAGATGAAGGGGGAGATGAAGGCCGAGGGCGAGGTCAGCAACCCGCCCGCGAAGCCGTGAGCTGACTTACCGGCTACGGCGTCGGCGCACCAGCAAGAGGCCGAGCGCGAGGAACGGCGCGAGCGTGCCGGCATCCGGGCCGGAGGTCTCGCAACCGCAGCCGGCCTGCATCTCGCCAGTCCCCGCATTCGGGGGCTCGCACGCGCCGCTGGTGCAGACGTCACCGCTGTCGCAGAGCGGGCTGTCCGGCTCGTCGACGTCGCCGTCGCAGTCGTTGTCATCGCCATCGCAGGTCTCGGGCGCGGGCGTGGGCGCCGTGCAGCCCTTCCATGCACCGGCCTGGCAGGTCTCGGTGCCGTCGCCACAGTCCGTCGAGCAATCGCGGGTCAGGTCCTCGTCGACCTGGCCATCGCAGTCGTTGTCCATGCCGTCGCAGAGCTCGACCGCAACGATGGTGCCGGCGATCGCGGTGAGCGCGGTGACGAGCTCGGCCGCGTTGTCGACCTGGAAGTAGCACTGGTCGGGCGAGGCCGGGTCGGTGTTGCCCGGGTTGCAGTTCGGGCGCTTGGTGTTGGCGGTGACCGCCATCTGGTTGAGCGCCGCGGAGTCGACCTGGGAACCGAAGCCGACGACCCACGTCGTGATGCCCTTGGCGTTGAGCTTGGTGACCGCGTCGACGCCATCGAACCGCGTCGTCGGATCGTACGGCGAGCACCACTGCCAGCCATCGGTCACCAGGATCACGTGGCGCGGACCGACCGCGTTCAGGAGGCTCGGTTCGTCGGCGGCCGCGGAGAGCGTCTGTGCCATCGGCGTGTAGTTGCCGGAGGTCGGCGGCGGCGTGCTGAGCGAGCCCATGATCGCGTTACGGTTCGCCTTCGCGGGGGCGACGTTGACGACGCCGGGGCCGCACTGGTTCGGGCTCGGAAACATCATCAGGCCGAACTCGGCCTGGGTCTCGTAGGCGCCGAGCACCTGGCCGAGCCCGCCGACCGCGACATCCCATTTGGTCTGATTGCCGATCGAGCCGGTGACCATCGAGCTCGACTTGTCGAACACGACCATCACCCGCGCCGCATCGCAGGTGTCTGCGGCGGCGACGTGAGGGGCGAGCAGGGCGGCGGTCGAGGCGAGCAGGACGGACGGAAGGAGGCGCATGGCAGTCTCTGGAGCAACCTCGGTGCCAGGGCTCGCGCGCGCCCGACGACCCCGATCACCAGGGGTTAGCGGGCGGCCGGCCACTCGAGTTGCCGGCGGGAGGTGGCGAGCGGGGTTGCGAGAAGCCGTCGACGACTGTGGGCACTGTCTTCGGCGGGGCAGCCGGACGCGGCCACGAACACGCGGTCGCTGGCTAACGGAGCGCTGCGCGATTGTCTATGCTGCGGCCATGTCGAGCCGCGCCGACGATCTCGCGAAGCTGACGGTCCTCGACGAGCACGGGCAAGCGATCGAGCTCGCGACGCTGTGGCGCGACCAGCCCGCCGTGCTCGTGTTCATCCGTCACTTCGGTTGAATCCACTGCCGCGAGCATGTGGTGCAGTTGCACCGCGAGAACGACACCATCCGGGCAGCCGGCGCCGCGCTCTACGTGATCGGCAACGGCACGCCGAGCTTCATCGCCGGGTTTCGCGAGCAGACCGGCTACGCCGGGCCGATCTATACGGATCCGTCGCTCGCCGTGTACAAGGCCGCCGAGCTGAAGCGCGGCGTGCTGAACACGTTCGATCCGCGCGCGCTCGGCAAGACGATCGGCGCGCTCGCGCGCGGTCGCCGCCAGGGCCGGACGCAGGGCGATCCGTGGCAGCAGGGCGGCGTGCTCGTGATCGCAAAGACCGGCGCGATCCGCTGGCACCACGTCTCGGATCGGCCCGGCGACAACGCGACCGCGCGCGACATCGTGGCCGCGCTGCAGGGCGGCCCGTCGATTCCGGCTTGACAAAGTTCGACAAGTGTCGAAGTAATAGGCGCGCCGCTCGTCGAGCGGGCATCCCGAACCGCCTGTCCTGACTTCGAGGTTCACCATGTTCAAGCTGAAGCTCCCCACCCGCGTTCGCCAGATCACGCGTGCCACGATCGGCCTGCGCGGCGCCGCGTCGATCGATCCCGAGGCACTGCAGACGCTCGCCGGATCGCAGCGCGTGCTGTTGCTCGGCATCGGCAATGTCAGCGCGGGCGCCACCGATCCGCGGCTGCCCGGCGAGCAACGGGCCGCATCGCTGTTCGGACTCGCGGCAGCGGTCGCCGACGTCCCCAAGGATCGCGTGATCGTCACGCACTGTGGTTGACCCACCGATGGCTCCAGCGCCCGTGCGGCGCTGCAACTTCGCAAGCTCGGCTTCGCGCGTGCGATGTTTCTCGATGGCGGCGTCGACAGCTACGCCGAGGCGTGCCCGGTAACGAAACCGATGCCCGCGTCTTAGTGCCGGTCAGCAGTGGACGCCGGGCCAAAGGCACACTACGAACGTCGGCGCATGGACGTCTTTGGCAAGCTCGCGGCCTACGATTTCGGTGAAGTCCACTTCCGCCTCGACAAGGCGACGCAGCTCAAGGCGATCGTGGCGATCCACGATTCGCGCATGGGCCCCGCGCTCGGTGGCTGTCGGTTCATCGAGTACGACACCGACGAAGCCGCGTACATCGACTCGCTGCGCCTCGCGCGTGGCATGACCTACAAGGCGGCGCTCGCCGGCCTCGCCCACGGCGGTGGCAAGAGCGTGATCATCCGGCCGAAGGGCCGCTTCGATCGGGTCGCGCTGTTCCGCGCGTTCGGGCGCTTCATCGAGGATCTGCGCGGCCACTACATCACCGCCGAGGACAGCGGCACCGGCCTCGAGGACATGGAGATCATCCGCACGATGACCAAGCACGTCACCGGGATCGATCCATCGCATGGTGGCTCGGGTGATCCGTCGCCGTTCACCGCGCTCGGCGTCCGCCGCGGCATCGAGGCGTGCGTGAAGTTCAAGCTCGGCAAGGCCGATCTCAAGGGCGTGCACGTCGCCGTCCAGGGTGTCGGCCATGTCGGCTACTACCTGTGCAAGGAGCTCCACGGTGCGGGCGCGAAGCTGACGGTCGCCGACATCGATCCGCACAAGAGCGAGCGCGCGCGGCGCGAGTTCGGCGCGGCGATCGTCGCGATCGATGACGTCCCGAAGGTCGAGTGCGACGTGTTCGCACCATGCGCCCTCGGCGCTGGCATCAACGACGTGACCGTGCCGTTCCTGCAGGCGCCGATCGTCGCGGGCGCCGCGAACAACCAGCTCGCCGAGCCCCGGCACGGCAACGACCTCCACTCGCGCGGCATCCTCTATGCGCCGGACTACGCGATCAACGCCGGTGGCCTCGTCAACGTCGCGCAGGAAGTGCGTGGCTATGACGCCGCCGTAGCGCGCGCCCAGACCCTCAAGATCTACGACACGATCTACGACATCTGCGAGCGCAGCAAGCGGCTCAACGCGCCGACCTACAAGGTCGCCGACATGATGGTCGAAGAGAAGCTCTCGGCCGTCGCGCGCAAGTAGCCGCGCCGGCGGTGATACAAGGGGGCCATGAAGCTCGGCTGGCTCGTCCTCGCAGGATCCCTGACGTTCGCTCCCGGGTGCGTGAAGTCGAGCACGCACCGGGCGAAGGTCGGGGCACTCCAGAAGCAGCTCGCCGAGTCAGCAGCGCGCGAGAAGACGCTGACCGACAAGCTCGCGAAGACCGAGCAGGAGCTCGCGGCGCTGACGACCGAGCGGGCGGAGCTCCAGAAGCAGCTGGAGGTCGGCGGCGCGATGAACGCGGCGATGGAGGAGCGGCTGAAGTCGCTCGGCCAGAACGTCGAGAGCCTCCACAAGGAGCGCGCGATCAATCAGGCCCGGCTCGAGGAGCTGCGCCGCCAGAAGGCGCTCGCCGACGAGCGCGCCGCCACGTTCCGCAACCTGGTCGCGAAGCTGCGGCAGATGATCGACGCGGGTCAGCTCAAGGTGATCATCCGCGATGGCCGCATGATCATCGCGCTCCCGAACGACATCCTGTTCGACTCCGGCAGCACGTCCGTCAAGAAGGCCGGCAAGGAGGCGCTCGCGAAGGTCGCGCAGGTCCTCACGACCGTCAGCGACCGCCGGTTCCTGGTCGTCGGCCACACCGACAACGTACCGATCAAGACCGCGCAGTTCGCCTCGAACTGGGACCTGTCGACCGCGCGCGCGGTCGGTGTGGTGCAGTTCCTCGTCAGCAAGGGCATGAACCCCAAGGTCGTATCTGCCGCGGGCTACAGCGAGTTCGATCCCGTCGTCCCGAACGACACCGTCGAGCACAAGGCGCAGAACCGGCGCATCGAGATCGTGCTGCAGCCAAACCTCGCCGACCTGCCGCCTCTGGACGACGTGGGTAAGTAAGGCAAGTAGGGATCGTACGCTCCGCGCACCGTCGAGCGGATCTGACACGTCACGGTTGCGAAAAATTACGGCCGGCGGCGGTCACGCGTGCCGCCGGGGCGCTGCGGTTGCGGCATGGGCGATGCAGTCCCGGTTTGCCAAGCAACCGTTCGCGTCATCGACGCGATCTCAAGGAGAGCACCATGGGCGCGATCATCGACAAGATCAAAGGCAAGCTGAAGAAGGCCGAAGGCCGTGCGACCGGCGACAAGGTCCGCACCGCGCAGGGGGTCGTTCAGGAGAAGAAGGGCCAGGTTCGCGGCGCGGCCGACAAGGTCGCGCGCAAGGTCAAGGGCGGCGTTCGCAAGGCGCAGCGCAAGGGTGCTGCCGCCCGCCGGACGCCCTGAGCAGCCGGCTGACGGCGCCGGCGTGACGCCGGTCGCTCGTCCTGCCCCGCGTGACATCTGGTCCCGCGCATTGCTTCCCAGCAGGCGCGACGCCCGTGATACCCGTGAGGAGTGAGCCGCGGCCGGGATCGAGGATGGATCGCTCTGTGCCTCGCCTGCGCCGCGTGCGTCGGTGATCCCGGGGAGGTCGAGCCCGATCCGATGGATCCCGAAACCGGGACGCCGTCGATCGAAGGGACCCCGGTCGCGAGCTTCGAGACGACGACGTGCTCGACCGGCACCGTGCTCGAGCTGTCCCGGCAGATCGCCGAGGAGGTCGACTGCCTGTTGCCCGGGCAGCTCGTTCGCTTCGAGGCCGGCCCGACGATCGAGTTCACCGGCTCCGCGATCCTGCCGTACCTCAGCGAGGAGGCGCGTACCGATCTGTACGTCGCCGCAGCCGCCGGCAACGGCAAGGTCCTGAAGGTCACCAGCGCGTTTCGTACCGTCGTCCAGCAGTATCTGCTGAGGCGATGGTTCGAGCTCGGTCGGTGCGGCATCACGGCGGCAGCCGAGCCCGGCAGCTCGAACCACGAGAGCGGCCGCGCGCTCGACATCTCGAACTACAGCGAGTGGGTCACCGTGCTCGGCGACCGCCGCTGGGATCACTCGGTCCCCGGCGACCCGGTGCACTTCGATCACGTCGCGTCGCCCGACATCCGCGGCGCCGACGTGCTCGCGTTCCAGCGGCTGTGGAACCGGAATGCACCCGACGACCCGATCAGCGAGGACGGCAGCTACGGCGCGATGACCGAGGCACGCGTCAAGCGAGCGCCGGCCGAGGGCTTTGGCATCGGTGCCCTCTGCACGGCGCGCTACTGGTTCGCCGACGAGTAGAGTGCGGTAGGCTGCGGCGCCGTCATGCCTGCACCCGTCAAGCCCCTCCGTAAAGGCGATCACATCCGCCGCGTCGGGATCGTGTTCTCCGGCGGTCCCGCCCCGGCCGCGAACGCCGTGATCTCGTCCGCCGCGATCTCCTTCATGGAGGACGATCGCCAGGTGATCGGGTTCTTCCACGGGTACACGAACCTCGAGGACTATCACCCGGTCACGCACCGGCTGTTGCCCGACGAGCACTACCGGATCTTCGAGGAGAAGGACATCAGCGGCCTCCGCAACTCGCGCGGCATCGTGATCGGCACCGCGCGCGCGAATCCCGGCAAGGGCATCGAGAAGCCCGACGACCTCCTGGATCCCGCAAAGACCACGCGGCTGCGCAACGTGTACAACGCGCTCGTCGATCTCGAGATCGATGCGCTGATCTCGATCGGCGGCGACGACACGCTGAAGACCGCGAACTTTCTGCACGAGTACCAGAAGCGGCTGCCCGAGGGGGCGCGCCGCGTCCAGGTCGTCCACCTGCCGAAGACGATCGATAACGACTACAAGGGCATCGACTTCACGTTCGGGTTCTTCACCGCCGTCGATGTGATGGCGAAGGAGCTCCAGAACCTGCGCGCCGACGCGATCGCGACGTCGAGCTACTTCGTCATCGAGACGATGGGCCGCAAGGCGGGCTGGCTGTCGTACGGCGTCGCGATCGCGGGCGAGGCGAACCTCGTGCTCGCGGTCGAGGACATCACGGGACCGCTCGTGTTCGAGGACCAGGACAGCAAGGAACCGCGGCTCTCGCTCGACGCGCTCGTCGATCGCATCGTCGATCTGATCTCGGCGCGCGAGCGACGTGGCAAGCACTACGGCACGATCGTGCTTGCCGAGGGCCTCGCCGAGATGCTCCCCGAGAAGGACATCAAGCACCTGCCGCGCGACGAGCACGGTCATCTGTCGCTCGGCCGCATCGATCTCGGCAAGCTCGTCGCCGAGAAGGTCACGAAGCGCCACGAGAAGCGCACCGGCCGCAAGAAGAAGTGCACCGGCCTCCAGCTCGGCTACGAGTCGCGCTGCGCGCCGCCGCACGCGTTCGACGTCATGCTCGGAAGCCAGCTCGGGATCGGTGCCTACCGCGCGCTCGTCGAGGAGAACCTCGACGGTCACATGGTCAGCGTGGTCGGTCAGCTCGACCTGTCGTATGTCCCGTTCAAGGACCTCGTGAACCCGCAGACGCTGAAGACCGAGGTCCGCCTGATCCAGGTCGGCAGTGACTACCACCGGCTCGCGCGTTTCCTCGAGACCCGCACCGACAAGATCGCCGACTGGTCGCCCGGCCGGCGTCACGAACGCTGATCAATGACTTCGGCCGTCAGCGATTGCCGTGCGTCGCCGCGCGGGGTGCTGCCGCGCTGCGAGTGCGCACGGCGATGTGCTTGATCACCGTAAGAACGACCGGACGGTGCGGCGAGACTCCCGAGTGTCCGCACGGCGCCGCCTGCCGGTTGGGCGACGGCTGCACGTCGTCAGTCCCGGCGTGCGATACCTGCCCCTGACGGGGTGCGGGCTCGCGAGGCCGGCAATCCGCCAGGATCCAGCCAAGTATCTGGATCTGTCGCTTGCGCCCAGGCCCGGACGAAAGGACAAACGGGCCCATGAATCGTTATGCCGCGCTAGTGATGGCGATGGTCTGCGTCTCCGCCGATGCGGGCGCAAACGTCGAGTTCGGTGGCGTCCTCGGACTCCACGTCTTCAACGAGAAGAACGGCATCGGCGAGAGCCTGGAGGGCCCGGTCAGCCTCAGCAACTCGACGCTGTTCGGGCTGCGCCTCGGCGTGTACTTCGGCGCGATGCTCGGCGTCGAGGCCGAGGGCGGCGTGATCCCCGGCGAGACCCGCGAAGGTGACGCCGGCACGACGCCGCTCGTCGCGACCACTGGCCTCATGTATCGTGGTCACGCGATCGCGCAGTTTCGCGCGGCGAACCCCGCGAACAAGATGATCCCGTTCGTGGTCGCGGGCGGGGGCGTGTTCCAGCTCGTCGACACCAAGCGAGACGAAGTGATCGCCAAGGACAGCACGACGCTGTTCTACGGCGGCGCGGGCGTGAAGTTCCGCACCAAGGACGGCTGGGTGATCCGGCTCGACGGTCGCGTGCTGTTCCCCGAGAGCAACACCGGCGGCCGTACCACGGACTTCGAGGCGCTCGTCGGCGTCGGCAAGGACTTCGGTCGCAAGAAGCCGACGGTCACGAAGGAGGAGCCGCCGGCGATCGATCAGGATCCGGACAAGGACGGCATCCTCGGCGCGGCTGACAAGTGCCCGACCGAGCCCGAGGACAAGGACAGCTTCCAGGACGAGGACGGCTGCCCCGACGCCGACAACGATAACGATGGCATCGCCGACGGCACCGACAAGTGCCCGATGGAGGCCGAGGACAAGGACAACTTCGAGGACGAGGACGGCTGCCCCGATCCGGACAACGATGGCGACGGCGTGCCCGATGCCGCCGACAAGTGCGCCGATCAGCCGGAGACCCGGAACGGCTTCGAGGACGCGGACGGTTGCCCCGACGAGATCCCGGAGAAGCTCAAGAAGTTCACCGGTGTCATCCAGGGCATCACGTTCAAGACCAACTCGGTCGAGCTGATCGGCGGCTCGACGAAGACGCTCGATGCCGCGGCTGCGGTGCTCTCGGAGTTCAAGGACACCAAGCTCGAGATCCAGGGTCACACCGACGACCAGCCGCTCAAGCCGGGCGGCAAGTACACGACCAACCACGAGCTCTCGCATGCGCGCGCAGAGTCCGTGAAGGCGTACCTGGTCTCGAAGGGCCTCGAGGAGTCGCGGCTCAACGCGAGGGGGTTCGGCGAGTCGAAGCCGGTCATCGATCCGACGGGCCTCAAGGGTGGCAAGCTCAACGGTGCGCGCGCGAAGAACCGCCGCGTCGAGTTCCGGCTGATCAGCCCTGGCGAGGACACCAGTGCGGCGCCGACCGAGCCCAAGCCCGACGCCCCGAAGCCCGAGTAAGTTCGAGCAGCCCCGGGCGCCGGTCTCAGGCGAGGACGAGGTTGTGCGGGTTGGTCCCGAACGGCTTGTCCGCGGTGCCGAGGACGGCGGCGAGGTAGGCCCACAAGCCACCGATGCCCGGCGAGCCGCTCGGCAGTCCGACGTCCGCGTTGACGCGGCCCGTGGTGCCGAGCTTGACGTACTTGCCGATCACCGTCGCGGTGAGGTTCGCCTGGTGGTTCGAGCCCGGCAGCGACCGCGAGAAGTCGCCCATGATCACGGTGACGACGTTGCGGTTCGCCATCGCGAGCGTCCGGGTCGTGAACGCGCGGAGCGCCGCCATGGTGCCGTCGTTGATCATCTTGTTTCGCACCTCGGAGCCGTTGTCGTCGCCGTGGCTGTCCCAGCCGGCCTGCGTCGCGATCACGACGTTTGCGCCCGCGCGGATCATCAGCTCGGCGCCCATGATCTGCATCGTCGTGTTGCGGGCCTCGGTCGGTAGCGTGCCACCCGCGCCGGCCATGACGCCGTAGGCCGCGGCGAGGTCTGCGTAGTTGAACGCGACGACGTCCTGCTTGAGCTGCGCGGATGCGGCGGGATAGCCCTCGATCAGCGACTTGCCGGACGTCGGGTTCGCGTCGAGCGACGCCTTCGACATCGCCTCGGCTGCGAGGATGCCGTTCGCGGCGAGCCCGCGCACCGGTGCATCGGGCGACGTCGTACCGCCGAGCGCGGCGATCGTCGTCGAGAGATCGCGCACCTGTTGAAGCGAGACGTCACCGATCGCGCGGTGGGTGCCGACTGGCATGCGCTGGGTCCCGATCGACACGCAGCGCACCGCCGCGGTCCCGCCGAGCGACGCCGACATCCGGACGAGACGGCTCGTGCCACCGTCGAACAGCATCGCGGCCTGCGCCGTCGGGTGCGCGGAGATCCCGTGGTTCACGCCGATCGAGGCCATCTTCTGCAGCGTCGGATCGGCCAGGCTGCCAAGCGTGGTGCGATCGACGACGAGATTGCTCGTGCCGATCTTGCGCACGTTCTGGCTGGTGACGCCGAACGCGCCGCTGCCGACGAACGAGTCCGCGCTGCCGAACAGCGCGTTGTAGCCGCCGATCAGGTTGAGGATGAACAGCGCCGGTGGTTCGTCGCCCGGTGCCGCGTGCGCGCGACCCAGGAGATCGACGCCCGGCAGCCGCGACACGCCGAATGCGCCCGCCGCGATCGCTGCCTGCTTGAAGAAACCACGCCGAGAAGTTCCGTTGCTCATGGTGTCTCCTAGTAGGCGAGGAAGCCGGATGCGCTGAGCACGGCCGCGCACGAGTAAGCCCAGCGGCGACGAGGCTCGTCCGCGGGATCGGTCTGGCTGAGGGTGAAGGTCGTGCAGGCATCGACCTCGGCATCGCTTGGCTTGCGGCTCCACGCGCGAGTCGCGAGCTCGCGACACGTGAGATCCGCAGACTCGGTGGTCGGTGCAGCCGCGTATGCCGCGCCAGCCGCGGTGTGCTGCGTGCACGCCGAGAACGCGAGCGCGAACGCACCGTAGACCGTGTTGGCGCTCGCGGCCGGCTCGGTGAACCAGCGGGGGGGCGGGCGGCCGAAGGTCGCGGCGAACGCGCTGGTGTCGAAGGTCGTGAGCCCGAGCACGCGGGCGTACTCGGCGGCGAGCGCCACGAACGGCTTGATGCGCAAGCGGTCGGCACCCGCCGGCAGCGTCGCGCGCGTGAGCTCGAGCCCCGAGCCGTCGAAGCCGACGTAGCTGCGGCCGGTCTCGCAGACGATCGGGGGCTCGTCGTCGCCGCCGCCGGTGTCGTCACCGCCGCCGGTGATGTCGCCGGTGCACGCCGAGACGGCGAGCAGCGTCGAGACGGTCGCGTGGAGGACGGTCGACCTGTGATAGCGTTGCATGATCGTCTCCTTCACTCGCAGTAGCCGGGGTCTTGGGCGATGGACTTGAGCGCGGCGCGCATGTCGCCGGTCGCGGTATAGGCGTCGACGCACTTGTCGAACAGCTGCGCCTCGCAGGTCGCCTCGGGGCGGCCATAGAGGAACTCGAACGCGAGCCGACACGTCTGGAACTGATGGTCGGTCGACTCGACGAGCGCCTTCACGAGCTCGGCATCGTTCGCGATCGTCTTGCCGCCGAGGATCGTCTGCGGTCCTTCATCCGGCGGCACGAACGTGATCGCGTCGTCGGGGCCCTGGCGGCGCGACAGCACCTTCGCGACCTTGTCGAGCGCGAAGTACGAATCGTAGTGACAGCCGCGGCATTCCGTCGCCAGCCGGCCGGTCGCCGAGATGTCGACCTCGGGCGCCGACGTCACCGCGCCGACATCGAGGCCGATGATGTTCTGCTGGATGCGGAACGCGGAGTTGAGGCGATAGCCGGCGGCCTCGTTGCCGGCATAGCGGACCATCCACGCGCGGCTGCGGAAGTAGCCAAGGCCATCGGGATCGGCGACGACGCGGGTCATCGCCGGGTTGCCATCGGCGGCGGGGATCGTCTCGACGCGATACTTGCCGTCGAACAGCTCGCGCCACGGGAGGTTGTTGACGACGACGTGACGCGCGAGGAAGTAGGTCGCGTCGCCGGCCGGCGTCTCGCCCGGATCGTCATTGAGCTTGCTGTTGATGAAGCGCGCGAACTGCTCGACGAACGCATCGTCAGCGAGCAACGCATCGACGCGCGCCTGCGGATCGGGAGAGGTCAGGAGCGCCATGCTCGCCGAGCGTCCGGTCAGCGACAGCGACAGCCGCGATGCGCAGCGCAGGCGGGCTTCTTCCTCGGGCGTGGTCTCGCCGGCCGAGCGGCCCACGGTCGAGAACGCCGCGAGCGTCGCGGTCGGTAGTGCCAGCAAGAGTACGAGTCCAAGACGCATCGAGACCTCCGGCCTGGAGCTTCAGCAACCCCCAGGCCAGCTCCGGCGCGGCGCGTGCGCGGAGTGGCGAAGCTCATTCGAGGTAGTTGCGGGCGGCGATCCGAAGGTGCGCGGGCCACTGCAACCAGAGCAGCGTCGGCTTTACCCGACAACGTGGGGTGGCTGCGCTCCGCACCAGGACGCGCGAGATTGCTCGGGAACTCGGCGAACCTCGGGATGGCGCGATGCGGTAGGATGGGTCGTGGTGCGCGCATGGTGGGTGGTGCTGTGGCTCGCGGGCTGCCGGCTTTACTTCGAGGAGACTGATCCTGACGGCGGAGCCACGGGCGAGGGCGGCGCGGCCGATGGCGGCGACGCGGCCACCCGCAAGAACCTCGTGTTCGTCACGCTCGAGCCGCGGGTCACGCCCGCCGAGGTCCGTGCGCGTGGTGGTGGTGACATGCTCGCGGGTGGCGATGCGATCTGCGCCGAGCATGCCGCGCTCGGCGGCCTGCCGGGCACGTACATCGCGCTGCTCTCCGGCGGCACGATTCACGCGGTCGATCGGCTCGCCGGTTCGCGCGGCTGGTATCGGCTCGACGGCCTGCCATTCGCCGACACGCCGGCGTCGCTGTTCACCGCGCGCCAGGTCTTCTATCCGATCGTCCACGACGCGCGCGGGACCGTGCAGGCGACGCGCACGGTGATGACCGGGACTGGCGAGGACGGCAAGGCGCGCAATGACTGCCAGGGCTGGACGGCGACGACGGACGCCCAGCCGGTGTTCTCCGGCAACAGCACGGATGGCAGCGACGGCTGGTCGTCCCGCTACATCCCCGGCTGCGCGAGCGCGCTCCACCTGTACTGCTTCGGCATCGGCAACACCGCGCCGGTCGCGATCACGCCGCAGGCTGGCCGCCGCGCCTTCGTCAGCCAACCGTGGACGCCGGGTGGCGGGCTCGCGGCCGCCGACGCGAGGTGCCAGCAGGATGCGACGGCGGGCGGATTGACCGGCACGTATCGCGCGATGCTCGCGACCTCGACGGCGAGTGCGGTCTCGCGGCTCGCGATGACCGGCACGCCGTGGGTCCGGCTCGATGGCATCCCGATCGTCGCGGCGCCCGGCGATCTGGCGACCAAGCAGCTGCTCGCACCGCTCAGCCTGAAGGCCGACGGCCAGACCTACTACGGACAGAAGGTGTGGAGCGGCGCGACGCAGCCAACGCTGACCTCGTCGAGCACGTGCGTGAACTGGACGGTGAGCGCTGCCGCCAGCGGGGGCCATCACACGCAGGCGAGCAACGGCCCGGGCACGTTCTTCACCGAGTCGTACACGGAGCCCTGCAGCACCGCGCTGCCGGTCTACTGCTTCGAGCAGTGACCTACGCGAACTGCGCGTGCGTGCGGATCGCGCGCTCGAGATCCGGCTGCTGATCGGGCGGGACGTCGCTGCCAAACGGTGCCGTCGAGCGCGCGCGGCGATCGAGCCAGGCACGGCCGAGCAGCGAGTGGCACGCGAATGCGGGATCGCCGGGGACGAGCGCGATCGTGGTCTCGGGCTTGGGCCCGGACGCGACGCCGCGCGCGACGTGAAAGCCGGCGGCGAGCAGCGACGAGCGGACCGCGGTCGAGCTCGAGTACGTGAACAGCTCGACGGGCTTCGTCAGGTGCGCACGCAGCGCGCGAAACGTGGCGAGCGTCCACAGCGTGGCGTCGGTCTTCGACGAGAACGGATCGTAGAAGATGACATCGGGCTGCGGCGCGGCCGCGAACGTCGAGCGGAAGTCGCCGGCGACGAGCGTCCACGTCAGGTTCGCGCGGGCGTACACGCCGTGATGGGCGAGCACGTGCGGCGCCCGATGGCGGAGATGCGCGAACTGCTTCGTGTGATCGAGCGCGAGCCGCAGCCCGTCGAGGTCGTGCTCGAAGCTGACGAGCTCGACAGGCGCGTGCGCGGGCGTGGCATCGAGCGCGCGAACGAGCGCCATCGCGTTGTGCGCGGCGCCGAGGCCGACGTCCCAGACCACGATCGGACGGTCGCCGGCGAGTGCGCGGGCGACGAACGTCGACGGCTCGACGTAGACCCGGCGCGCCTCGAGATCGGGATCGTTGACCGAGTGCATGATCTCGCCGGATGGCAGGTGGCGGATGCTGGTGAACCCGGACGCCGACGGATGGATCGCGAACGCGCCGCGAGTCGCGGGAGCCACGGGAGAACGGACGCGCGGGCGCGGCCCGGGCGGGTTGTCGTCGTCGGTGCGCGCGAGGATGGCTCGCTGGTGAGCGTGAAACTGCGCGAAGCTGCCGTCGAGGATCCGCGCCCGCATCGTGCGCGCGAGCTCGAGGTAGTAGCGAAGGTTGTGCGTCGCGAGGAGCTGCCAGCCGAGTGGCTCGCGCGTCTTCACGAGGTGGCGCAGGTACGAGCGCGAGTGACGCGTGCACGCCTCGCAGGTGCAGGCCGCATCGAGCGCGCGGTCCGCGAGCTTGTACACGCCGCGCCGCAGATCGAGCTTGCCGTGCGACGTGAACGCGATGCCTTGCTGGGCGAGCACGGTCGGTAGCGTGCAGTCGAACATGTCGACGCCGCGGTGCACCGCCTCGAGCAGATCGATCGGCATGCCGACGCCCATCAGGTAGCGCGGTCGGTCGGCGGGTAGCTCGGCCGTCACGAGCTCGGTGATGTCCTCGCGCTGGGTGCGGGTCTCGCCGACCGCGAGGCCGCCGATCGCGAAGCCGTCGAAACCGGCGATCTCGGTGAGGGCGCGCGCGCTGTCGCGACGAAGATCCGCAAAGCACGCGCCCTGGACGATCGCGAACAGCGCCTGCGTGGAGTCGCCCTTGGCCGCGAGCGAGCGCCGAGCCCATCGGTGCGTGCGGTCCATCGCGATCGTCGCGTCCTCGTGAGAGCTCGTCGAGGCGATGCACTGGTCGAGCACCATCATGATGTCCGAGCCGATCACGCGCTGCATCTCGATCGCGCGCTCGGGA
>JBKJUF010000476.1:0-4344 GCA_046590445.1 Kofleriaceae bacterium | reverse complement strand
GGTTGGAGCAGCCGAGCCCATCGCGTCGACGCGATCGCCGTGTGACGCCGCTTCGCCAGGTCGCTCGTCCTCGTACGTGCGCCGACGTCCGACCTCGGCGAGCGCCTTACGTCGGGGGCGGGCTTGCAGGGATCACCGGCTTGCGTCGCGGCGGACATGCGTATATGTGCATGTAGTGATACAGCACGGAGGTCACCCTTGAGCATCCGGATCGGGATCAACGGCTTTGGACGGATGGGCCGGCTCGCGCTGCGGGCAGCCTGGCAGTGGCCTGACGTCGAGTTCGTCCACATCAACGAGCCCAAGGGTGGCGCCGCGACCGCCGCGCATCTGTTGACGTTCGACTCGGTGCACGGGCGGTGGCTGCACGACGTCGCGGCGACCGAAGGCGCCATCACGATCGATGGCACGCCGGTCACGTTCTCCGAGCACACCGCACCCGGTGAGGTCCCGTGGCAGGCTCGCGGCGTCGACGTCGTCCTCGAGTGCTCGGGCAAGTTCCGGACGCCCGAGCTCCTGGCACCGTACTTCGCGGGCGGCGTCCCGAAGGTCATCGTCGCAGCGCCGGTGAAGGAGGGCGCCCTCAATGTCGTGATGGGCGTCAACGACCACCTCTACGAGCCCGCGACGCACCACCTGGTGACCGCGGCGTCGTGCACGACGAATTGCCTCGCGCCGGTCGTCAAGGTCATCCACGAGGGCATCGGCATCCGTCACGGCGTGATCACGACGATCCACGACATCACGAACACCCAGGTCGTGATCGACGCCCCGCACAAGGACCTGCGGCGCGCGCGCGCGAGCAGCCTGTCGCTGATCCCGACGAGCACGGGTTCGGCCACCGCGATCGCGCTGATCTATCCCGAGCTCGCCGGCAAGCTCGACGGCCTCGCCATCCGGGTGCCGCTCCTCAACGCGTCGCTCACCGACTGCGTGTTCGAGACCGCGCGGCCGACGACCGTCGAGGAGGTCAACAGCCTGCTGAAGACCGCCGCCGAGGGTCCGCTCGCCGGCATCATGGCCTACGAGCCACGGCCGCTCGTCTCGGTCGACTTCAAGGGTGATCCACACTCGGCGATCATCGACGCGCTTTCGACGAGGGTCGTCGACGGTACCTCGGTGAAGATCCTCGCCTGGTATGACAACGAGATCGGCTACGTGCATCGCATGATGGAGCTCGCGCGGCGCGTCGGCGCCACCTTGCGCTGACCGGCACCGCCGCCATGGGCAGCATCCGTCACTACGCGATCGTCACCGCAGCCTACTGGGCGTTCACGCTCAGCGATGGCGCGCTGCGGATGCTCGTGCTGCTCCACTTTCACGATCTCGGCTACACGCCGGTCGAGCTCGCGTTCCTGTTCGTGTTCTACGAGGTGTTCGGGGTCGTGACGAACCTCGTCGGCGGGTTCGTTGCCGCGCGGCTCGGCGTCCGGATCACGCTGCTCGGCGGGCTCGCGCTGCAAGTGCTCGCGCTCGTGCTGCTGTCGCGCCTCGATGCCGGCTGGGGCCACGCGCTCTCGGTGACCTACGTGATGGGCGCACAGGCGCTGTCGGGCATCGCGAAGGATCTGACCAAGCTGTCCGCGAAGACCGCGGTCAAGGCGCTGGTCCCGGTGGGTGCCGATTCGGCGCTGTTTCGCTGGGTCGCGCTACTGACCGGCTCGAAGAACGCGCTCAAGGGCGTCGGGTTCTTTCTGGGAGGCGTGCTGCTCGCCGGTCTCGGGTTTCGCGCATCGCTGCTCGCCATGGCGTGCGGGATCGTGATCGCGCTCGTCGGGGCCGCGGTCGGCCTGCCGCGCGAGATCGGCAAGGGCAAGGGCAAGGGCAAGGCGAAGTTTCGCGAGCTGTTCTCGAAGAGTCGCGAGATCAACGTGCTATCGGCCGCGCGGTTCTGTTTGTTCGGTGCGCGCGACATCTGGTTCGTCGTCGGCGTTCCGGTCTTCCTCGCGACCCGGTTCGCGTGGGGATTCACCGAGGTCGGAGGCTTCCTCGCGGCCTGGGTGATCGGCTATGGCGTGATCCAGTCCGCCGCGCCGCTGCTGCTGCGCCGGTTCACGGGTGGCCGCGCTCCGCGGGGGCGCTCGGCTGCGGTGCTCGCGTTCGTGCTCGCGGGCCTGCTCGTCGGGGTCGTGGTCGGCGTCGAGGCAGGCGCACGCGCAGACGTCGTCGTCGTCGTCGGGCTCGGGCTGTTCGGTGTCGTGTTCGCGCTGAGCTCCGCGATCCACTCGTACTTGATCCTCGCGTACTCCGAGGGCGACGAGGTCGCGATGAACGTCGGCTTCTATTACATGGCCAACGCGGGCGGGCGGCTCGCCGGAACCGTGCTCTCCGGGCTGATGTATCAGGCTGCGGGACTCGTTGGATGCTTGACGGCCGCGGCAGCATTTGCAGTCGGGGCCGGCGTGCTCGCCGCAGCGCTGCCGCGGACTCCTGCCGTGGTGATCGACGCCGCGGCCGACGTCGGTGACTGATCGCTGTATGCGGATCTCGTGATATCAGGATGCCGTGCTGCCCAGCGCCTCGAACCTCGACGACATCCAGCCGCTGAGTCGCGTGTTCCGCGCCCTCGGCGACGAGATGCGGGTCCGCATCGTCGCGTTGCTCGTGCACGGCGAGCTGTGCGTCTGCCACCTCGAGCAGGCGCTCGGCCTCAGCCAGCCCAACGCGTCGCGGCAGCTCGCCATCCTCAAGAGTGCCGGGATCGTCGAGAGCCGGCGCGAGGGTACGTGGGTCTACTACCGGCTCACGGCGCAGGAGCACCGCAGCGTCGAGCGCGTCCTCGAGGTACTCGCGACCACGTTCGGCGCCGAGCGTGCGCTGCGCGCCGATCACGCCCGGCTGCGCCGTTCGTGCGGTCCGACCGCCTGCAAGTGAACGCGTTCGCGAGATGCTCGGAAGCCGTCACGAACCCACACGTCAAGAAGCTGTAAACACGGCACCCCGCTCACGCAGCGCTCACGACACATATTCTGAGGAAGCTGCTGAAGCGCATCGAGATATCGGGCTACGGTTCGACCGTGCCTATCCCGACCGAACCGATCGGCAGCATCCCCCGCCCGCCGGCTCTGATCGCAGCGGTCGAGGCCGCCGGGGACGGTATCCATCCGGACCTCGAGCCGCTCTACGAAGCGGCGATCAAGGACACCATCGAGCGCTTCGAGGAGACTGGCTCGCCGGTGATCACCGACGGCGAGCAGCGCAAGTATCACAACTTCTGGACCTACTGCGTCCACGGCTTGCCGAACATGTCGCCGGACGGCTTCAAGATCCCGTTCATCGCCGGTCACGTTCGCCGCATGCCACGGCTGACGCGTGGTCCGTTTCGTTACGCGCGCCACGCCGACCGCTACCTCGTGGTCGCGCAGCAGTACGCCACCAAACTACTGAAGCAGGCGGTGATCTCGCCGTCCGCGCTGAGCCTGCTGTACCCCGCGGAGGGGATTTCCGGATATTCACGCGAGCAGTTCCTCGACGACCTGCTCGACGAGCACGAGGGCGAGGTCAAGCGCTGCCTCGAGCTCGGAGCGCACGCCGTACAGATCGACTTCACCGAGGGTCGGCTCGCGATCAAGGTCGACCCGACCGGCGAGCTGCTGACGCGCTTCATCGAGCTCAACAACCTCGGGCTCGCGCGGTTCAGTGCCGCGGAACGCCGGAAGATCGGCATCCACACCTGCCCGGGCGGCGATCGCGACTCGACGCACAGCGCCGATGTCGACTACGCGGAGCTGCTGCCCAGCCTGCTGCGGCTCGATGCCGGAAACTTCTACGTCGCCCTCGCGGGCGAGCCGGATCGCATCCGGGTCCTCGAGATCATCCGGGCGCATCTCCGTCCTGGTCAGCGAATCTTCGTCGGCGTGGTGGCGCCGATCAACCCGCACGTCGAGACCGCCGAGGAGGTGCGCGATCGGGTCCTCGAGGCCGCGAAGTACATCCCGATCGACCAGCTCGGCACGACCGACGACTGCGGGTTCTCGCCGTTCTGCGATGATCTCTCGACGACTCGCGATACGGCGTTCGCCAAGATCCGTGCACGCGTGCGTGGGACCGCGATGGCCGCCGGGGTTCTCGGCGTCGCGTGAGCTCCGTGGAAGACGACGAGGACAAGCTGCTCCGGTCGGTCGCGCTACAGAACGCGCGGTCGATCCTGTTGGCCCGCCAGCGCGCGGAGCAGGAGCTGCGCGAGACCAAGGAGGCGCTCGAGGAGGAGACCCGCATCCTCGACATCCTCAACAAGACCGGCACGACGCTCGCCGGGAACCTCGAGCTCCAGACGCTCGTCCAGGCCGTGACCGACGCCGCGACTCAGGTCAGCGGGGCGCAGTTCGGCGCGTTCTTCTACAC
>JBKJUF010000433.1:0-10718 GCA_046590445.1 Kofleriaceae bacterium | reverse complement strand
CGATCCCGCGTTCTACGTGCTGCCGACGATCATGCTGCTGCCGTTGGTCACGCTGTACCTCGATCGCCGCGCGCACCGACGAGGGGTCAGACGCAATTAGCGCAACTTGCGCTCTGGAACCTCGCGGAACTTCGTGGCTCGAGGGGTCAGACGCAATTAGCGCAACTTACGCTCCTTGGATGGCTTCCTCGAGACGCCGTTCTCCACGAGTGAACGTAAGCGTGACATCTGCGCGACCGATGCAGAGCAAGTTGCGCAAGTTGCGTCTGACCCCAAGGCTCGAGTGATTTCATGGAGCTACGGATCGTAAGTTGCGCAAGTTGCGTCTGACCCTTCTACAGATCCGCGCCCGCACCGATCGACCTGCGGCGGTGGGCGTGGTGTGGCCTTGCGGTGTTCGTGCTCTACGCGGCGTCTGCCTCGCACACGGCGGCGTCTACCGGCCGCGCGGCGTGCACTTCGACGATCCCGCGTTCTACGTGCTGCCGACGATCATGCTGCTGCCGTTGGTCACGCTGTACCTCGATCGCCGCGCGCACCGGGGAGGCGAGGCGCGCACGGGCTAAGGGGGTGGGCGAATCCGGCCGGCCGCCGCGAGGCGGAGGCTGATCGGCCCGGGTGGCTTGACCTTGCTGACGATCGAGACGCGTTCGAACGGCATCACGGCCTCAGCGATACGCTCGGTGAGCCCGATCTCGAGCCACTCGAGCTTGGGCATGACAGCCAGCAGGCGTGCGACGGCGGCGGCGCCAATGCCACAACCGGCGACGGCGAGCCCGCGCAGGTTCGCGAGCGCCCCACCGGCGGCGAGCTCGCCGGCGAGCCGGTCACCGACGCGGCCATCGAGCTCGAGGACCGAGATCCGGCGCAGGGCAGGCGAGACGGCAACCTTGCGGATCGCCGGTGCCGTCAGCTCGCGCAGCCGCACGCGCTCGATCGGCGCAAGCGCGAGGAGCCGATCGCCATCGGCAACGAACGCACGGGCGCGTATCACGACCGAGCTGACGAAGCCGCGGTCGTAGGTCTGCTTCAGCGTGAGCTGGGCGAGCTCGCGACTCCACGCGACCCGGTGCTGCTTCTCGAGCGTGCCGGTGGCGCCGACGAGCTCCGCGTGCCGCGCGCTACCGGGGCGTGTCTTCGCGAGCGCGAGCTGGAGTGCGATGAAGTCACCACGCGGCTCGCCGCGCTCGATCAGCCGGTCCGCGTACACGGCGCGCGGGCCGTCGTCGGCGGGGTCGGCGAGGACAGCCGCGAGGAGGGCGTGCTCGTCGTTCGGTGCGGGTTGCGCGGGCAGCCGCGTCAGCGTGAACGACACGCCAATCGTCTTGGCCCACTGCCGCAGCTTGTCGACGTTGCGCGCCGGCGTCGTCCGGCTCCACGGCTGCAACACCGGCCATGTGACGCCGGGCCCGGCGCCGCGCGCACGCGACAACCCGACGCCGACGCTGATGCGCGAGCCCTCGCGATACGCGAGGCACAGCGTCGTACGCTGTGTCCCATCGTTTGCCTCGCCACCGTGGACAATGCCGATGCCCGAGTCTGCGACCACGGCGGCGGCGATCGCGTCGAGGACCTGCGCGGGCTCGAGGAGGCGCGTCTTGCGCGTGCCGTTCGCCTTGGCGATCGCCGCGGTCAGGGTCTCGAGCTGCGCTGCGGTCACCGCGAGGCCGGCTTGCTTCGCGGCGCGTGCGGCGGCAACCGATCCGCTGCGCGTCCATGCTGTCGCGACGGCGTCGTACACGTGGCCATTGTGCGCGTGATACGGTCCGCGCGACATGGCGATCGCGGATTCGATGCTCGAGCTCGTCGGTGGCACGCCGATGGTGCGGTTGCGCCGGCTCGCCGGTGCGGCAACGGGGACGGCAGACGTGCTGGTCAAGCTCGAGGGGCAGAACCCCGCGGGCAGCATCAAGGACCGCGCGTGTCTGTCGATGGTCGAGGTGGCGGAGCGCGATGGCAAGCTGCGCGCGGGCGACACGATCGTCGAGGCGACGAGCGGCAACACCGGCATCGGGCTCGCACTGGTGGCGGCGGTGAAGGGCTACCGGCTGATCCTGTGCATGCCCGACGATGCGTCGATCGAGCGGCGGGCGCTCCTCGAGCACTACGGCGCCGAGGTCGTGCTGACGCCGGGGCGCAAGCTCATGAAGGGCGCCGTCGATCGCGCGAAGGAGATCGTCGCGCAGAACCCGCGGTGCTTCATGCCGCAGCAGTTCGACAACCCGGCGAACCCAGCGGCGCATCGCACGGGGACCGCCGAGGAGATCCTGCGCGATTGCGACAGCAAGCTCGACGCGTTCGTCGCCGGCGTCGGCACCGGCGGCACGATCACGGGCGCTGGCGAACGGCTCAAGGAGGCGGTGCCGGCGGTCCTCATCATCGCGATCGAGCCTGCTGGCTCGCCGGTGCTCGGCGGGCGGCCGCCGGCGATGCATACGATCCAGGGCATCGGTGCCGGGTTCGTGCCGTCGCTGCTGCGCCGCGAGATCATCGACGAGGTGCTTGCCTGCGAGGATCGTGACGCCTACGAGATGGCTGGCCTGCTCGCGCGCCAGGAAGGCGTGTCGGCGGGGATGTCGGGTGGCGCGGTGGTGTGGGGCGCGATCGAGATCGCGAAGCGGCTGGGGCCCGGCAAGCGCGTCGTCGCGATCATCGCGGACACCTGGGACCGCTACATCAGCGTCGGCAAGCCGGAAGCCGTCGACTTCGTGATCTGAACCCGTGCCCGCCGCTCGCCCCTCGATCGTGCTTGGCCTCGTGCTGGCGACGGCGATCGCGATCGTCGCGTATCAGCTGCACCAGCTCCCGGTCCCGCCGTTCTCGATCGGGACGCCGGCCCGTCACCCGATCGACGCGATGCTGATCGCGATCGTGATGGGCATCGTGATTCGCAACACGATCGGGTTGTCGCCGCGGTTCGCGACGGGCGTTCGCTTCGCAGTGCTCTCGATCATGCCGCTCGGCATCGTGCTGATGGGCGCGAAGCTCGACTTCTTCGACGTGATCCGCACGTCGGGGCACTCGCTCGTGATCAGCGTGATCTGCGTCGCCGTCGCGATGGTGCTGACGCTGTGGCTCTGCCATCGAATCAAGGTCGGCCAGAAGCTCGGCATCCTGATCGCGCTCGGCACCGCGATCTGCGGCGGCACGGCGATCGCGGTGGCCGCACCGGTGATCGAGGCCGACGACCGCGACACCGCATTCGCGATCGCCACGGTCACGCTGTTCGGGATGATCGCGGTGTTCGTGTTCCCGCTGATCGGCCACGCCGTCGACATGACGCAGCTCGAGTTCGGCGTGTGGGCCGGCACCGCCGTTCACGCGACCCCGCAGGTCGTGGCCACCGGGTTCGCGTACGGACCCGAGGCCGGCGACATCGCCACGATCGTCAAGCTCGTGCGCGTGCTGCTGCTCGCGCCGCTCGTGATCGGGCTCGGCATCTGGTACGGGCGCTCGAAGCGTCGCCGGCAGATCGCGCACGTCACCAAGGTCGGCAAGTGGCGCACGCTGTTCCCGCCGTTCATCGCCGGCTTCCTGCTGCTCGCGCTCGCTCACACGCTGAACCTCCTGCCGAACTTCACGCTGCACCTCGAGGACAGCTACCTGTGGGAAGCCCAGGACCTGCGCGTCGTGCTCGCAAAGCTCGTCACCTGGGTCTCGACATTCTTGCTGACGATCGCGATGGCCGGCGTCGGGCTCGGCGTCGACCTGCGGGGCATCCGATCGCTCGGCATGAAGGCGTTCTACGTTGGCCTGGCCTCGGCGATCATCCTCGCCGGCTTCAGCTACGCGCTGCTCGGCCTGATGCTTTGATCAGTCTGGCCAGGTCAGTCCGGCCAGGTCAGTCAGGAAATAACGCGGTGCTGAGGTAGCGCTCGCCGAGATCCGGCAGCACCGCCACGATCAGCTTACCTGCGGACTCCGGCCGGTGCGCCATGTGGCGCGCGGCCCAGACCGCGGCGCCCGAGCTGATGCCAGCGAGGATGCCCTCCTCGCGCGCGAGCCGGCGCGCCATGTCGATCGCGTCCTCCTCGCGGACCTGCACGACCTCGTCGATGATGTCGACATTGAGGATCTGCGGGACGAATCCGGCACCGAGACCCTGGATGCGGTGCCGGCCCGGCTGCAGCGCATCGCCGTTGCGGTACTGCGAGATCACGGCGCTGTTCGCCGGCTCGACCGCGATCGCGCGGAAGCTGGGCTTGCGCGCCTTGAGCACCTCGCTGACGCCGGTGATCGTGCCGCCGGTCCCGACGCCCGCGACCAGGATATCGACGGCGCCCTCGGTGTCGGCCCAGATCTCCTCGGCGGTGGTCTGGCGATGGATCTCGGGGTTCGCGGGGTTCTGGAACTGCATCGGCATCCACGCGTTCGGGATCGTGCGGACGAGCTCGTCGGCCTTCGCGATCGAGCCTTGCATGCCGCGCTCGCCCGGTGTCAGCACGAGCTCGGCGCCAAACGCCTTGAGCAGCCGGCGGCGCTCGATCGACATCGTGTCGGGCATCGTCACGATCAGCTTGTAACCGCGCGCCGCGCACGTGAACGCGAGCCCGATACCGGTGTTGCCGCTGGTCGGCTCGACGATCGTGGTGTCCGCCGTGATCTTGCCGTCGCGCTCGCCCGCATCGATCATCGCGACGCCGGCGCGGTCCTTCACCGACCACGTCGGGTTGAAGCTCTCCGGCTTGACGACCACGGTCGCGGCGGTCTCGCCGACGATTCGCCGCAACCGGATCAGCGGTGTGTGGCCGATGGTCTGCGTGATGTCGTCGTAGATCTTGCCGCGAAATGGCTGGGGCACGTGTCTCCTAGATCCCGCCGGCATCGCTGAACTCGGGGAACATCTGCTCCTCACCACGCGCGCGATCGAACAGCGAGTAGGTGCCCATCACGAGGAGCGGTGGCGAGTAGAGATGGAGCGTCACCAGGTCCTGGTCGGCCGCCATCAAGTTGGAGATCTGGTGAATGTCGGTGTCGTAGCCGCCGACGACGCCGTCCATGATCACGTCCTGCGACAGCGTGGCCTTGATGTGGCCATTCGGCGTGCGCTCGAAGAACGTCTCGGTCATCGTGCCGCCCAGGACGCGGACCGCGCAGACCGAACCAGCGTGATCGTGGATCGGGCTGCGCTGCCCGTTCTTCCAGCACAGCACCAGCAGGTTGTGATGCGGACCGGTGTGCACGAGGTTGCGCGCGTAGCTCTGCGTCGCGAACAGCATGTGCGAGCGCAGCTCGTGAGGCTCGATGTCGAGCTGCGCGAGCTCCTGCATCGCCCAGTCGAGCTTCGCCGGCGTGGACAGCTTGTCCAGCTTGCGGAGTAGCAGCGCGAGCGTCGTCACGGCCGGAACCTAGACGACTGGCGATGCGCGATCAACGTGCGATGATGCCCACGACGACCGCTCGATGACCGCGATCGACTCGGGGGTCGCCGCGAGCGCGAGGCGGCGGTCCGCATCGTCGATGACCTTCGCGAGGTCGGGCGGCAACAGCTCGCGGGCGGCATCGGCGAGCGCGATATCGTCGACGAGCACGAGCCCTCGCTCCTCGAGATAGCCGGGCAGCTCTTCGGGGACCCAGCCCCACCGCCAGGGCTCGCCGACGCGCGACACGACGGCCGCGATCGCGCGGGTCGTCAAGCTCGGGCGGGCGAGCCGGCCCCGCGCGAAGTAGGTCATCGCGAGCTGCGAGCCCGGCGCGCTCCACGCACGGATCGCGGCGAGCGAGGTCTCGATCGCTGGCTCGGTCAGGTACATCGTGACGCCTTCCCAGATCGTCAGCGTCGGCGCGGTGGGAGCGTGGCCGGCCTCGGCGAGCGCCCCCGGCAGATCGTCCATCGGCTGGGTCTCGAAGTCCCAGGTGACGTACGTCGACGGTGACGTGTAGCCGATCTTGTCGAGCACGCGGCGCTTGTGGCCCTGGGTCGCCGGATGATCGACCTCGAACACGCGGGTCTCGCCGAGCTCGGGCAGGCGCAGCGCGCGACAGTCGTAGCCCGCACCGAGCAGCACGATCTGCGCGTGATCCTGCAGCGCAAACGTGCGGACGACATCGTCGATGACGCGCGTGCGAACCTGCATGTAGAGGATCCATCGCTGGAGCCCGGGCATGCGTGCGAGCGGCGAGCGGATCATGTGAAGCGCCGTCGCAAGGCTCGTCGACGGCGGGATGTCGGAGGCGGCCTCCTCGATCATCCGCGCCAGCGCGAGCGACGTGAACGCGGCACCGAACGGATCGTCCGCGAGCCGGATCTCGCGCGGCAGCAGGCGACCGAGGCCGCGCGCGGCCGCGACCCAGGCAGCCGTCCGGCTCGGCGTGTCCTCACGCATCGCGGAAGTTGACGAGGACGGTGGGTTCGCTCATGGGCGCACAATACCGAAAGCTGGTATCCCAGCGCCATGCGCTACCTCCACACGATGATTCGTGTCCGCGATCTGCCGGCGGCGCTGCGGTTCTTCTGCGAGGGCCTCGGCCTCCGCGAGGTTCGGCGCCGCGACCACGAGCAGGGCCGCTACACGCTCGTCTTCCTCGGCCAGGAAGCGGAAAAGGAAGGCGACTCGCCGCAGCTCGAGCTGACCCACAACTGGGACCACACCGAGGCGTACTCCGGTGGCCGCAACTTCGGCCACGTCGCCTACGAGGTCGCGAACATCTACGCGACCTGCCAGCGCCTGATCGACCTCGGCTACACGATCAGCCGCCCGCCGCGTGACGGGCGCATGGCGTTCGTTCGCTCGCCGGACCTGATCTCCGTCGAGCTCTTGCAGGCCGGTACTGCGCTCGCGCCTGCCGAGCCGTGGACCTCGATGCCCAACGTCGGCGAGTGGTAGTGACCAAGACCAGGTCAGAGGAGCTGCGCGTCATCGCCACCAACCGGAAGGCGACGCACGACTTCCACATCCACGATCGGCTCGAGGCAGGCATCGCGCTCGTCGGCTCCGAGGTCAAGAGCCTGCGCGAAGCCAAGGTGACGATGGCCGACGGCTGGGTCGACATCCGCAAGGGCCAAGCGTACCTCCACGGCATCCAGATCAACGAGTACGCGCAGGCGAACCGCTGGCAGCACGAGGTCGCGCGCGTGCGCAAGCTCCTCATGCACCGTCACGAGCTCGCGAAGCTCGAGACCAAGACACGCGAGAAGGGCTTCACCCTGATCCCACTGCAGCTCTACTTCAAGAACGGCATCGTCAAGGTCGAGCTCGCCCTCGTCACGCACAAGAAGCAGCACGACAAGCGCGAGACCAAGCGACTCGCCGACGACAAGCGCGAGATGGATCGCGCGATGAAGTCGAACCGCCGTCCGGGCTGACGCGGGGCAGACTTATGGATAGAGCGCGGAGGCGCCGCTCTTGTCGAGGTTCGTCAGCACGAGGTCGCCGTTCTGCGTGCCGTTGCAGTGCGGGTAGTGCATCACCGACGCGGCGTCGTATGCGGTCAACGCCCGCCAGCTCGTGTTCTCGAAGCATGTGCCCGACTCGGGCCGCGTGTGCTCGTGGCGGAATCCGAGCGTGTGACCGAGCTCGTGGCGAAGCACGCCGGTCAGGGTCCACGGGTTGATGTTTCCGAACGAGCTGGTGTCGATCAGGATCTCGCGGCTGCGGCGCGACGAGCTCGGGAAGAATGCGCGGGCGAGGTACTGGCCCGAGGTGACCTGGCGGACGTTGAACACGACGTTCTTGTTCCGCGAGTTGCAGTTGCCGTCCTCGGCCGACGCGTGCACGAGGTTGACGCGCGCGGAGCCTTCCCATGCCCCGGCCGCCGACGCCATCGCCGAGACGACGGTGGTGTAGCGAGAGCCGAAGCTCGACTGGCTGATGCAGTACGTGAGGTTTGCGGCCTGGCTCGCGGTCCACTTGTCGTCGGCGCCGTTGACGCGGTTAACGATGAGACCCTGCTGGACCGACTCGTAACCTTCACCACGCAGCACGGCATCGGCGACCGACTGGAGGAACGCGTCGTACGCGTCCTGCATCGCTTCTTCGGTCTCGATGATCTCGTCACCGTTGACGACGTAGATGCCGGTGTCGGGCTCCTGGAAGGCCTGCGCCTTGAACTCGTCGTAGGTCATCACGTCGGAGTCGAGCTCGGCACCGCAACCGACCACCATGGCGAAACCGAGGACTGCGAGCAGGCTGGTAGAGAAACGCACAGGTCACCTCCGAGGAGCGCGGATGGAACAACGTGGGACTTGAACGCCGCGACCATACGAAGCGACCCCCTGTAGGCCGCAACTGGCCGCTGTGCCGAGGCAACACACCCCGCCGCAGATTCCCCGACCGTGGTGCCGCGCCTCGTTGCAAGGCCGGTCAGCGCAGAATCGCGAGACAAATCAACGCGGTCGATCGCCTGGATCCACACCACGTACGCGGCCCCACGCAGGCGTACATCGTCGCCACAAAATGCATGAGATCTCCGTCAGTCACCCGTAACGGGTTCCTTCGGCGTGGCGTGTTTCCTATCGGCGCTTCGCGCCGACAGGAAATCGATCCATGCGCCTCAGTCGCGGTGGTACGGCTCACCGCGCAGGATCCGGAACCCTCGGTAGACCTGCTCGAGCACCAGCAAACGTACGAGCCGGTGCGCGATGGTGAGCTGTCCGAACGAGATCAGCTTGCGGGCGCGCTTGCGGAGCGCGTCGCTGTGGCCGTCGGCGCCGCCGATCGCGAACACGACCGGCGCGCCACCACCGTGCTGGGCCTCGGCGCCGAGGATGTCGTTCGCGAACGCGATGCTCGTCATCGACGCGCCACGTTCGTCAAACGCGTAGAGCTGCGCGGTCTGCGGGATTGCCGCGAGCAGCGCCGCCTCGTCCTTGGTCTCGACGACCGTCAGCGTGCAGTACGGTCGGAGACGCTTGATGTACTCGGCCTCGGCCGCCGTGAAGTACGACTCCTTGAGTCGACCGACGACGGCGAGCGTGATCTTCAGCGCGACGCCTCGCCGTACGGACCGACGGCGTCGTAGGGCTCGTCGGGCGGAAGCCGTGCTTCCTCGGGAACCTCGATCGGCACGCGCGCCGCATCGTTCCACAGACCCTCGAGGTCGTAGTGCTCGCGCGCCGCATGCAGGAACACGTGGACCACGAAGTCGCCGTAGTCGAGCAGCGACCACTGACCGCTCCGCGCGCCCTCAGCACCGATCGGCCGCATCCCATCCATCTTGAGGCCCGCGCTGATGCCGTCGGCGATCGCGTCGACCTGGCGATCCGAGCGCCCCGAGATCACGAGCTGGTAGTTGCAGAACGAGCACAGATCACGCACGTCGAGCAGCACCGGCTCGAGCGCCTTCTTGTCGAGCGCGAGCTCGAGCGCACGCATCGCACCCTCGAGGCCTTCGTTCTTTCCAGGCGGTCGCGCCGCCACCACGCCGCCCACGGTGGCCTCGTCGCCGGACCCCGCTCGCGAGCGTTCGCTCGCTCGCTCCATCTCGGGCCCCCGATTCCGTCCCTTGGACGTCGGCTTGCCGATCGATCCGTTTTTCTTGGGTGCGCTCGTCGTCTTCTTCTGGGTCATGCGTCGCTCGTTGGCCTTTCCGATTAGGTCCGGATCTGTCCGTTTCCACGAACCACGAACTTGGTGGTGGTGAGTCCTTCGGCGCCCATCGGGCCGTAGGCATGAAGGCGGGTGGTCGAGATCCCGATCTCGGCGCCGAGGCCGAGCTCGCCGCCGTCGGCGAACCGGGTCGAGGCGTTGACCATCACCGTCGACGAATCGACCTCGCGAACGAAGCGTTCGGCGACGGCCTCGTCGGTCGTGATGATCGCCTCGGTGTGGCTCGAGCCGTACTGCTCGATGTGAGTGATCGCGGCGTCGACGCCATCGACGACGCGGACGGCGAGGATCAGGTCGAGGTACTCGGCATACCAGTCATCTTCAGTTGCAGCCCGCACAATGACGCCGCCGAACGCACGCGCAGCCTCGTCACCGCGCAGCTCGACGGTGCCACCGAGCGCGGCGACGAGCGCCGGCACGAACGTCGGTGCGATCGCGCGATCGACGAGCAGGGTCTCGAGGGCGTTACAGACGCCGGGGCGCGACGTCTTCGCGTTCTCGACGATCCGCAGCGCGACGGTCTCGTCGGCGGTGGCGTGGACGTAGACGTGGCAGACGCCCTTGTAGTGCTTGATCACCGGCACGCGTGCGTGCTCGGCGACGTAGCGGATCAGGCCTTCGCCGCCGCGCGGGATGCACAGATCGATCAGGCCTTCGAGGCTGACGAGCTCGGCGATCGCCTCGCGGTCGGTGACCGGCACGAGCTGGGCGGTCTCGGCGGGGAGGCCGGCGGCGACGAGGCCGGTCTGCACGGCGGCGAGCAGCGCGCGGTTACTCTCGAGGGCCTCGCGCCCGCCGCGCAGGATGCATGCGTTGCCGGCCTTGAGGCACAGCGCCGCAGCGTCGGTGGTCACGTTGGGGCGGGCCTCGTAGATCATCGCGATCACGCCGAGCGGGATGCGCACGCGCGAGACCTCGAGACCGTTGGGGCGTGCCTCGGAGCGCTCGACCCGGCCGATCAGCTCGGGGGCAGCGGCGATCTCGCGGATCGCGCGCGCGAGCCCGGCGACTCGCTTGGTGTCGAGCACGAGCCGATCGATCAGCGCCGCGGTCTGGCCGGCCGCGGTGGCTGCCGCGACATCGCGCGCGTTCGCCTCCAGGATGTCCGGGGTCGCGCGATCGATCGCGTCGGCGATCGCGAGGAGGCCTGCCGTGCGGGTCTCCGCCGAC
>JBKJUF010000431.1:0-12133 GCA_046590445.1 Kofleriaceae bacterium | reverse complement strand
GGCGGTCCTCAAGCGGATCAATGTCCCAGTCGATTGTGCGGACGTCGTGTTCGGCGCCGACAATCGCGTCCACTGCTTCGACCGTGTGTTAGGGCATCGACCGATCCAGACGGTCGATCTCGGGACGAACACGCTGACGACGAGCACGTACCTCGTGTACGGCGCGCGCGGGCGGCTCCACCCTAGCGGGCAGAGCGCATTTCTCGTCACCACGGGGATCAGTCCCCAGGACATCCACCGCTGCGACGTGATCAGCGCGCGGCCGAGTTACATGCGGGACTCCCCGTACCACGGCACCTACGCGATGGGACACGATATGTGGTTCACGCAGTCGGGCACGGCGGTGGTCACATTATCGAGCAACGTATTCAACGTCTCGGATGATCCGATGACCGACATGACGTACCGCGGCCGCCTCGCACCAGCGGCGTTGTCGACCGAGACGCACTGGGCCACGCACTCGTCGACAACCGCGCGCATCGTGGCGGTGCAGTCGGTGTTCGAAGCGAGCAACGTGCGTCACGAGGTCCTGCGGTGGTTCGACGACCAGACCCTGGCGCAGACGGCGTCGATGGCGCTGCCTGCGACGCTCTATAACGGCGTTTTCCACCCGAGCATCGGCCGCGTCGTCGCGTACCGCTCGGACGCCAGCGCGATCTACGTGCTCGCTCGAACGAGCAATGTGAACGCGATCTACGAGCTCGCTCCATGACGCGCGTAGCCGCGGCCAGCATCCTCGCGTGCCTCGCCGCGTGCGGTACGCCAGGCATCGCGACGCAGAGCCTGCGCTATCCGGACGGTAGACCGCAATGGGAGTACGAGGCGCGCGATGGTGTCCCGCATGGCCGATCCCGGACGTGGCACGCGAACGGAACGCTGAAATCGCAGGGTTCCTACGTCGATGGGGCGAAGCAGGGCCGCTTCGAGTTCTTCAACGAGGATGGCGACTTCGCGCACCAAGCGTTGTTCTGGAAAAGCGTCGAAGTGTGGCGTTCTACCGACCGGGCCGCACAGCCCAGCGAGGAGCTGCTGACCGGACTCGCGACCTACAGCAGCATGAATCCGGAGTCGGCCGAGGAGCAATCGAGCTCGTTCTCGTTCCGCATCTCGAAGGATCCCGTCCCGCGATCGTACTTCTCGAGTCTCGACCGCACGACCGGGCTCGACCGCGTCGGCCTGCAGCTCGCCACCTCAGCAGTCGACGACGGGCGCGCTACACGAGGGGATCTCTTCGGCAACGTCGCCATCGCGAGACAGTGGGGAGTCTACGGCCAGCTCGGGCAGACAATGCTGGCGCCGGCTGCGGGCACGGCCCTGTCCGGACGACGGACGCTCGAGCTCGGAGGCACGCACCGCCGTACGCTCGGTGCACTCGGGAACCTCAGCGGGAGGCTCGGCGTCCTCTTCGCGATCAGCCACGACGACATGCAGGGCTTCCTCGCGAGCTCGGCCGGTGCCTACCAGCGACCCACCGACGCCGCAGTGAGCGTGCCGTCGACGGTGGCGCTCCGGTCTGGCGCGAGTGTAACGCGGGAGCGCGAGCACCTCGTCGTCCAGGCGGATGCCGGGGTCGACTGGCTGGTGGGCGGCCAGGCGACGATCGATGCACTCGTGCGCGCGAACGCCGCAGTTGGCTTCGGCATGCGCGCCGGCGTCATTAGCGTCGAGCTCTCCAACACCATGCGGGTCTCGGATCCCGCGCTGCGCGTGCACGCGCTCGGCCTGGGAGGCACGTTCTGGTTCGAACGCATGTCGCTCTCCGGCCTCTTTTCGCTCGCGAGCGCCGGAACCTCGGCGCTGACCTTTACGGTGGGCTATGAGTTGTAAGTACCTGCTGGTGGCCGCTTGTGTGCTCGTCGGCTGTGCGGCCGAGACCGCCATCACGACCGAGGTCGCGGGGCGCGCCAGGATGCCGATGGTGCTCGCGCCAGCGGTCGACGAAATCACGCCACCTGACGCGACGAGCTACCGTTGGGAGCTCCTGGTCGCGCCGGATGCCAGCGTCGCCGCCTCGCTCGAGAGCGGCGAGGTCACGACGACGTTCGTACCGGACGTCCGCGGCGCGTATGTGGTCGAACGCTGGAGCGCCTATGGCGTCAGCGAGGAGCTCACCCATCGGTTCGTCATCGACGCGCTCGGCCTCGCGCCGATCTCGATCGCACGCGGGACGGCTGACGTCACGATCGGCGCACCCGCGATGCTCGATGGCGCGACGAGCCGGAGCGACGAAGGCCTGCCCCTCACGTATCAGTGGCGGCTCGTCGAACGTCCGCGCGGCAGCGCGACCATGCTGGTCGATGCGCACGCGGTCACGAGCTCGTTAACGCCGGACGTAGCCGGTGGCTATACCGTCGAGCTGGCCGTGTTCGACGGTGTGCTGTGGAGTGAGCTCGAGGCGCGCTTCGTGGTACGAGCAGCGCCGCTTTAGTCTGTACCGTCACCTCGGGTACACGCTGAGCGTCCCGGCGTCGCGCGCCGACGAGGTCCGCGCGGTGCTGCGAGGCGATGCGCGGCTGAGCGCCACGGTCAACGTGCTCTAGCAGGTTGCGAGGTAGAGTGCGCGGATGGCCGCGCCGGATCTCGTCACGCTTCGCGATCGCATCGAGGCAGTCGATCGCAAGATCATCGAGCTGATCGCGGAGCGGCTGAAGATCGTCGAGGGCGTGATCGAGGCGAAGCTCGCGAGCGCGAGCCCGTTTCGCGATCGCGAGCGCGAGGAGACGCTGGTGGCGCGGCTGCGGACGATCGCCGCCGAGGTCGGTGTCGATCCGCACGCGATCGAGCGGCTGTATCGGGTCGTGATGGATCTCTCGGTCGCGCATCAGGAGCAAGCAGTGCGCGATCGCAGCGACGTGCCGTTGCGGGTCACATACCAGGGTGTCGAGGGCAGCTACAGTCACCTCGCGGCGCAGCGGCGCTACGGCGGGCGTGCGGGCGGCGCGCTCCTGACCGGCCACGACTCGTTTCGCTCGGCGGCGACCGCGGTGCTCACCGGCGTCGCGGATCTCGCCCTCTTGCCGGTCGAGAACACGACGGCCGGCAGCATCAACGAGACCTACGATCTGCTCGCGGCGGGCGGGCTGCACATCACCGGTGAGGTGGTCGCGTCGATCGAACACTGTTTGCTCGCGCTGCCGGGCGTCGCGATCGACGAGCTGCGCGTCGTGATCTCGCATCCCCAGGCGCTCGCGCAGTGCCACGACTTCTTCGCGCAGCATCCGTACCTGACCGCGCGGCCCGAGCTCGACACCGCGGGCTCGGCACGTCGAGTGGCCTCGGCAGGCGATCGCACGCTCGCCGCGACCGCGAGCGCGGCCGCCGCGAGGACGTATGGCCTCGCGATCGTGACGCAGGGGATCCAGACGAGCGCGGGCAACGCGACGCGGTTCGTCGAGATCGCGCCGCGCCCGGCACCGCTGCCCGAGGACGCGACCGCGAAGACGTCACTCGTGCTGTCGCTCGCAGACCGGCCGGGCGCGCTCGGCGAGGTGTTGATGCGGTTCGCGACCCGCGGGCTCTCGCTCACCAAGATCGAGTCGCGGCCGATCCCCGAGGCGCCGTTCACGTACCGGTTCTACGTCGACGTGCTGGGGCACGCGGCGAGCGTGCCGTTCGTCGCCGCGCTCGACGACATCAAGCCGCTGACGGCCGAGCTTCGCGTCCTCGGCACGTACGCGGCGGCGCAGTAGTATCCTCTGCGCATGCGTGCCGTTCGCGTCCACGAGCTCACCGGTCCCGCGGCATTGCGCCTCGACGATGACGTCCCCGAGCCGACCGTCTCGGCGGGCCAGGTCCTCGTCGACGTCAAGGCTGCCGGCGTCAACTTCCCCGACATCCTGCAGACCCGCGGCCTCTACCAGTTCAAGCCGGCCCCGCCGTTCTCGCCCGGCGGCGAGGCTGCCGGCATCGTCCGCGCGGTCGGCGCCGGCGTCACGAGCGTCGCGCCCGGCGATCGCGTGGCCTGCACGATGATCCACGGCGCGTATGCCGAGGTCGTCAGCGTCCCCGAGCTCGCCGTCATCAAGCTGCCCGATCCCATCAGCTTCGAGATCGGCGCGGCGACGCTGCTGACCTACGCGACGACGTATCACGCGCTCGTCGATCGCGCGGCGATCAAGACGGGGGAGACCTTGCTCGTGCTCGGCGCCGCCGGTGGCGTCGGTATCGCGGCCGTCGAGCTCGGCGCGTTGCTCGGCGCGCGCGTGATCGCGGCAGCCTCCGCGGACGACAAGCTCGCGTTCTGCCGCGCACACGGCGCGTCCGAGGGAATCAACTACGCGCGCGAGGATCTCAAGGAGCGCATCAAGGCGCTGACGTCCGGTAACGGCTGTGACGTGGTCTACGATCCGGTCGGCGGTGCGCTCGCCGAGCCCGCGCTCCGCGGCACCGCGTGGCAGGGGCGCTACCTCGTCGTCGGGTTCGCGTCCGGCGATATTCCGAAGATCCCGCTGAACCTCGTGCTGCTCAAGGGCTGTCAGATCGTCGGCGTGTTCTGGGGATCGTTCGCGATGCGGCAGCCGGCGCAAAATCGCGCGCACGCCGCGCAGATCTTCGCGTGGATCGCCGAAGGCAAGCTCACGCCGCACATCGACGCGGTCGTCCCGTTCGCCGAGGCCGCCTCGGCGTTGCAGCGCCTCGAGCGCCGCGAGGTCAAGGGAAAGCTCGTGCTCGTGCCGTGAAATGGCGCACGCGTAAGCCGCCTCACGCGAGTTGCCTCGCGATGTTCGAGCCGGTCTTGGCATACTCGTGCGCGATGCGCGCCGCTCTGTTCTGCATCCTCGCCGGATGTAGCTTCTCGTCGGCGGTCGGGGGTGACGGCGGACCCGAGACGCCGACCGACGCGTGCGTGACGTTCTCGGCGCAGACCGACACCTGCCTGCTGCAAGCGGGGCCCGAGCTCGCGCTCACCGGCGATCTCGAATTCTCGACAGCGACCGGCGTGTTGACCGATCGCACGACGGGGATGCCGGTCGCGGTCACGCAGCAGACGGTGACGACGCTCGGCGATCCGGTCGTGGCGATCGTCGCGTCCTCGATCGCGCTCGCGGCGAACACGCGGTTGCGCGCGGTCGGCACGCGCGGCTTCGCGCTGATCGCGATCGGCACGCTGACGCTCGGCACGAACGCGATCATCGACGTCTCCGACAGCGGCGCGGGTGCGCGCGGGCCCTGCGCGGGTGGCCCGACGCAGGGCGAGGGCGCGGGCGGTGGGGGCGCCGGCGGTGGTGGTGGCGGGTTCGGCGGGGCTGGCGGGCGAGGCGGCGACGGCAACTCCGACAACATCATCTCGGGCACCACCGGCGGTAATCCCGCCAATCCGAGCGCTGCACCGGCCGGTCCGCGTGGCGGTTGCCCGGGCGCGCAGGGTGGCAATGGCGACGAGCCAGGTGGGCTCGGCGGCCACGGTGGTGGCGCGGTCTGGCTCACCGCCGGCAAGCTGATCGACATCGCGTCCGGCGCCGGGATCAACGCGGGTGGCGGCGGCGGTCGCGGTGGGACACGCACGACCACCGACGGTGACGCGGGTGGCGGCGGCGGCGGATCCGGCGGCGTGATCTGGCTCGAGGCACCAATCGTGCGGAGCGCTGGTACGCTCGCGGCGAACGGCGGTAGCGGTGGTGAAGGCTCGGGCGGCTCGCAACCGGGCGCCGTCGGGATCGCGGGCCGGCTCGACGTCGGCCGTGCGCTCGGCGGTGATGGCAGCTGCGACGTCGGCAGCGCCGGCGGCGCCGGTGGTCATCGCGACGACGCGAACGGCTTGATCGGCGCCACCCCGCTACCTGGCGGCGGCGGTGGTGGTGGTGGCGGCGTCGGCTTCATCCGGGTCGTGTCGGGCGACAAGACGCTCGCCGCGGTCTCGCCGGCGGCGCCCTAGCGGATGCCGCACGACGACGCGCCGCCCTCGAAGCCCTTCTTGAAGGCACCCGAGCGTTGCGCCGACGAGCCGTGCGTCCAGGTCTCGGGCTGCACGTGACCCTGCGTCTTCTTCTGGATCGAGTCGTCACCGATCGCGGCCGCCGCGTTGAGCGCCTCGTCGATGTCGCCGACCTCGAGCAGCTTGCGGCGCTCGGCGTCACGCGCCCACGCACCGGCGAGGCAGTCGGCCTGGAGCTCGACCTCGATCTGGTTGACCTCGCCACGACCGAGCTTGCCGCGGATGTTCTGTACGTGATGCCCGACCTCGTGCGCGATCACGTAGGCCTGCGCGAAGTCACCGTCGGCGCCGAACCGGCGCCGCAGCTCGTTGTAGAACGCGAGGTCGATGTAGACCTTGTGATCGGTGGGGCAGTAGAACGGGCCGACTGCCGCCGATGCGCTGCCGCAGGCCGAGCTGACCTGGTTCTTGAACAGCACCATCTTCGCGATCTTGTAGTCGGGCAGCTGCTCCTGCCAGGTCTTCTGGACGTCGTCGAGCACGAAGCCGACGAAGCGCGCGAGCTCGTCGCCCTCGGCGGTCGGGCTGCTCTGACCACGCTGGCCTGCCGGCGCCTTCTCGGGGGTGACGTCGCCGCGAGGATCGGTGCGACGCTGCTCGGTCCCCGGCGAGCCGCCGCCGAGGCACGACGAGATGCCGCCGCCGCTACACATCCCGCCGTAGGTCATCGCACCGACGAGCACGATCGCGACGAGGATGCCCTTCCAGCCGAAGCGGCTGCCGACCGCAAGTAAGGCGCCGAGCGGCATCCCGCCCATTCCGGCGCCGCCTCCAGACGCGCGACGATCTTCGACATTCGGGCTTCGGTGTGATTTGTCCCAACGCATGATGACCTCGTGAAGTGCAAGCCTCCGGCCACGGCTGGCGTGCCCGGGCGCTCACGGCGATCTGGCCGGTGCCCGAGTACCGAGCGGCGCTCAGCGGTTCGAGACGAGCGGCGCGCGCTCGTGACGGTCGAGCCACTGGAGGATCGTCGTCGCCTTCACGTTGTCGAGCGCGGCCTCTTCCTTGGCGTGGTTCGCCCCCTCGACGAGATCCCACACGTGCTCCTGGCCGCAGCTCTCCCAGTAGTCACGGAGACGCCGCGCTGCCGGATGCGCGGGGTTCCTGTCGCCGACGAGGAAGTACGCCGGTAGCTCGCGCGTCGGGCAGCCATCGCGCGACGGGGGTTGTCCGCCACCGTGAAAGACGACGGCCGCGAACACGTTCGACCACTGCGGCGCCATCATGCCGATGTACGACGCGCCACCCGACCAGCCGACGAGGTAGATCCGCGACTCGTCGATCGGGCGCTTTCGCCCGACCTTCGTGATCTGATCGACGATCCACTTCGGCTCGCCACCCCAGCGATACCAACGTGCCTGGTCATCGCAACCCTCTGCACGCGGGCACTGCAGGGCGAGAACGCCCCATCCGCGCGCGAGTGCTGCACTGCGCCAGCGCGCAGCAGCATCTGCCGCGGTCTCCCAGTTGCCATGGAGCACGACGAGCAGCGGTGCCGCACGTGTCGAGGGCGGAAGATCGATCGTGCATCCCGCACAGGGTGGTTCCGGCGGCGCGAGATCGAGCTCTTGCGTCTCGCTCACAGCCTCTCGGCAAGCGCCGAAAAGGAGCGTGCAAAGCAGGACGAGGCTCCTCACGGTCATACCTGGATGGACAGCAAGCGACATGCCGCCACTCCGCGCTCGATCGCACGACGTCAGAGCGCGATGTGCGCTGGTGGCGCAGTTGGAGACTTCTCGCCATTTCTCGACGGCCAGGCATCCTTATGAAGGATGAGATGGCAGCTGTTCGCCCTCGTTGGTTTGCTCGGATGCGGATCGTCCGGTCATCGGACCGTCGCCTGGACCGCGCCTTCGCCGACCGCGCAGGCAAGCGCCGAGCGCCGCACCATTCCCACCGAATCGACCAGCGAGGCCACGTGCGCTGGCGCGGCGCTCCGGATCGAGAACGGCGTCGAGCGCGGCATGGTGTGTCCATCCGAAGCGGTGGCCCAGAAGCTCACGATCGTCGATCTCGAGGATGCGTGGACGCCGCGACTGTTCGCGCCCGGTCCCGATGGCGCCGCGCCGGAGTATCGCGAGACGTACCTGAAGCTCGCCGCCGAGCATGACAAGGACGGCAAGCCGGTCGATGGCGGCGAGGCCCTCGGGGAGCTCTACGGCGTGCTGCCATCGCTCGCGATCGTTCGCGAGCGGCTCGCCGCCGACGCGCGCCACGCGTGTCACGCGGCGATCGAGCCGTCGCCGATCGGGACGCTCGAGAAACCGTTCGCGCAGGACCACGGTCCGCTCGTGAAGATGAATTCGAACGCGCGGGTCGCGTTCGAGAAGCAGCTCGAGCAGGAACGCGTCAAGCGTGGGTTGCCTGACTTCCCGGCGCTCGCGGCGATCGCCGAGATCGCACCCAAGTACGCGCGCTGGAAGAAGCTCGCCGCTCAGCACGCCGGCATCGTGACCGCACAACGCAAGCTCGTCTGCGAAGGCTTCCTCCCGGAGCAGGATGCGGACGGCACGATGACCTGGCGCACCAGTAACGCGGTCGAGCTGTTCCAGCGCCGCAACTTCCTGATGCCGAACGAGCGTCTCGATCCGGAGACCCGCGAGGCGATGATGCAGGACAGCCGCGAGCTCGATTACCGGCTCGCGCTGCGCATCCTCCGCGAGCGCGTCGTCGACGCGACCGGCCTGCTCGAGGACGGCACCGCCGGCGAGGGCCCGCTGCCGATCCTCGATCGCATGCTCGACCCCGCGGCGATGCGCGCCGCGCGTGGCCGCGAGACACCGCTGGCGAACGCGGCTCCCGATCTCGTCTCGCCGACGACCGAGGCTGCTGCGAAGCACCTCGCATGGACCGGTCCCGCCGAGGTCGCTGCGTTCCTCGCTCGCCACAAGACCGGCGTCCGCGTCGCGCTCGCGCTACCGCCGCCGCCCGCCTATCACACCGGCCACATGGATCTGACCGCCGAGATCGATCGCGGCGACGTCTGGTACGACGCCACGCCGGTCAAGCGGAAGATCACGCGCCGGCCGACGCTCACGGTGTTCGTCAACGACAACGGCACGAAGCGCCCACTCGTCCGCTGGCCGACGACGATCGGCGGATGGTCCGATGTCCGCACCGCGGGCGGCTACGTCCACCAGCGCTGGAAGGAGTCGGACGTGGGCCCGCGCGTGTGGCGCGATCTGTTCGCGGCCCCGACCTGGATGCCGCCGCCGACGACGCCCGACAAGGATCTCGTCAAGAACCTCTACAACGGCAAGTGGGATCTCAAGCGCTCGATCATGGGCCCCGGTCCACACGCCGCCTACGGCATGGTGCTGCTCGTCCACGATAACGTCGTTCCGCAGAAGGACGGCACCGAGAAGTACTGGGACAACGGCATCGGGACTCACGGGTCGTCGAGCGTCACCTCGATCGTCAGCGGCACGTCGCACGGCTGTCATCGTCTCTACAACCAGCTCGCGGTCCGGCTCGCCGACTTCCTGCTGCGCCACCGCGAGCACGAGGTCAAGGGCCAGATGCCCGTCGCCTATCGCCGCGTCGTCCGCCACAAGGGCACGTTCGTCGCGAAGGTCGACACCCGCGGCTTCCACTACCAGCTGACGCCACCGGTCCCGATCACGGTGCTGAAGGGCAACATCCGCTCGCAGCGTAAGGTCCCGCCGAAGAACGCGGCACCGGTGAGCGAGTAGTCAACGCGCGAGCTGCGCGCGTGAAGCTGTCGCGCGACCGCAAGGAGCGGCTATCGTCAAGCCGTGGAGACTCCCGCACTGTCCCGTCGCCTCGCGTGGACCGTCGCGCTCGTCGCCACGCTCACGATGACCGTGAGCTACATCGACCGCGCCACGCTCGCGGTGCTCGCACCGAGCGTCACCAGGGCGCTCGGGATCTCGGAGACCGCGTACGGCTGGCTGACCTCGGCGTTCTCGATCGCATACCTCGTGGCGACGCCGCTGTCGGGCTGGTGGATCGACCGCGTCGGCGCGCGGCGCGGGCTGCTCGGCTCGGTGTTGCTGTGGACCTCGATCGCCGCGCTCCACGCGCTCGTCCCCAGCTTCGCGATGCTGTTCATCCTGCGGATCGCGCTCGGCATCGCCGAAGGCCCGAGCTTCCCGGGCTCGGCGCAGACGCTCCAGCGGGTGCTGCCGCCCGACGAGCGCGCGCGGGGCTTCGGCGTGCTGTTCACCGGCTCGTCGATCGGCGGCATGCTCGTGCCACCGCTCGCCAGCTGGCTGTACGGCCATGGCGGCTGGCCCCTCGCGTTCGTCGGCACCGCCGCGGTCGGCCTCCTCTGGGTCCCGCTGTGGCTGCTCGTCACCCGCCGCACCGACGTGCGTGCGCACCTCGACAGCCCTCCCGCCGCGGAAGACGTCGTCCCCCGCGCCTCGTTCCGCGACCTCGCATCCCACCCGATCCTGCTCCGCGGCCTCTGCGCGATCTTCGCGGCGGCCCCGATCGCCGGCTTCGCCCTCGGCTGGGGCGCGAAGTTCCTCGACCGCACGTTTCGCGTCGCCCAGGAAGATGTCGGCCACTACCTCTGGCTGCCGCCCCTGATGTTCGACGCCGGCGCGATCATCTTCGGCGATCTCGCGTCCCGCTTCCGCCGGGCGCCCGGCGCCCCTCCGCGCCTGCTGTTCGCGATCGCCTTCATCCTCGGCACTGCACTCGCGCTCCTCCCGCTCGCCACCACGCCCTGGCAAGCGATGGGCTTCCTCGGCATCGCGATGGTCGGCGCCGGCGCGATGTACACGCTCGCGACCGCCGATCTGCTCGCCCGCGTCCCCGCGCGCAACGTCTCGCTCGCCGGCGGCATGATGGCCGGCTCGCAGTCACTCGCGCTCATCATCATGAACCCGCTGATCGGCGCCTCGGTCGATCACGCCGGCAACTATCACGCCGTCACCATCACCCTCGGACTCTGGGTCATCCCCGGCTCGCTCGTCTGGCTCGCATGGCGCCCCCCGAGCTACGCGCGCACCGGCTGACGGTCGCACGGGATTCAGTCCTGCCGTAGCGCCGTTTCGGCACGGGCGTCGAGGTCCAGGTCCAAACTGGCAACCGCGCCGGCGTGCCAACCGTGCAACCTCGCGCGCTGCCCCAAACTCGTGCGGGCACGATCGCTGCACCAGGTCACGCATGGTTTCGCGGCTGGATGACATCCGGAGACGGTGTCGCCGGTTTGGCTTCACGCTCCCCGTCGTTGTCGCGGTCACGGCGGTGGGGATCAGCGGTCGCTCGACCGTGTCGCCGATCGCTCCGGCGATCGCACCGGCGCCGCGCGCGGCGGTCGCGCCACCGCAGCCCGCGATCGATCCGCCGGCACCCGCGCCCGTTGTACGCCGTCCGCAGCTCACCACCCGCGTGATCTCCAATGGTGCGCCGCTCGCCGGTGCCGCGGTCTCGATCACCGATGGCAGCCGCCCGGCACTCGCCACCGCGCGCAGCGATCGCGACGGGGTCGTGCAGTTTCCCGAGCTCGCGCCCGGCGCGTACGAGATCTGGGCGACCGCTCCGACCGGCGCGTCGCCGATCTTGCGGCTCGCCGAGCTCACCGCGGACGTGACCACCGAGCTCGTGCTCGGACCGGCGAGCCGCGTCAGTGGCCAGCTGAATGTCGACGGTCCGGTGCCGGCGGGATCGACCGTCCAGCTCGTGCCGCGCGATCTCGATCATGTCGTCCACGTCGCACTCGTCGACGAGGCGGGACGCTTCGTGCTCGACGGTGTTCCGTACGGTCACTGGCGCGTCGAGAGCACGGTGCCGGGCTTCGTGCAGACCGCTGATCAGATCCTGCACGTAACCGAGGATGCCAGCGCCCTCGCGATCCGCACCGTGCGTGCGGGAAGCGTCAGCGGTACCGTCGTCGACAGCGCGGGTGCGCCGGTCGCGAATGCGACCATCGTGCTGCGCGAGCAGGCGGGGAGCGCGTCGACAACGCAGCGGCCGTTCAACCTCGGGCCGTCGGAGGTGCGCTGGGTCCACCCGCTCGCGGGCACGCGCCTGCTGCCGGTGAATGACTCGTCGCGGTTCGGTGCGTCTCGACCGGGCTCGCGGCCGGCGGAGTGCGGGCGCGGTCACTGCGGCCTCGATCTCGGGCGGATCCGCGGCACGACCGTCCACGCGATGGCCGATGGCGAGGTCGCGTCGATCTTCGCCGAGAATCGCACCGAGGCGGGCCGCGTCGTCTCGATCGAG
>JBKJUF010000243.1:0-31797 GCA_046590445.1 Kofleriaceae bacterium | reverse complement strand
CGGGCGATCGCTCGCTTCGCTCGCAACCGCCCGGCCTTTGCCGTCGGCTCGGGTCCACACCGGCGGCGCGGCGCGGAGGGCCTCGATCGCGTCGCCGATGCCGCGCGCGAGCGCCTGGCGGTTGCCATCCGCGGAGGTTTTACCGTCGCCACGTAGCGCGAGCACCGCGACAGGCGGCCGGACGTCGCCGCAGACGACATCGCCGCTCGCGCGGACCGGCTCGTCGTACGTGATGTCGCCGGTCAGCAGCGGCATCAGCAAGTTGCCGACGAGGATCTCGTTGACCGCCGCGACGAGCGGCTCGGTCGAACGCCGGTTGATATCGAGCGGCACGCGGGTCGCGCCGGCACGCAACATCTCGTCGCGCGCAGCGAGGTAGGTCTTCACGTCCGCGCCGCGGAAGCCGTAGATCGCTTGCTTCGGGTCACCGACGATCGTGAGGCCGCGCGTGTCGGCGTGCATCCAGACCTTGCGGAAGATGCTCCACTGCACCGGATCGGTGTCCTGGAACTCGTCGATCATCGCCCACGGGGTGCGCGCACGCAGCCGGCTCGCGAGCTCGTCGCCGCGCGGCCCGGTCAGCGCGCGCCACACGAGCTGCAGCATGTCGTCGTAGTCGAACTGGCCGCGCTCCTGCTTGTCGGCCTGGATGCGCGCCATGATCGGCGGCAGCATCGCGGCGGCGACCGCCTCGTCGAGCGAGACCGCGTGGACGACTCCGCGCACGGCGGCGACGACGTCGGGTGGTAGCTTCGCGGCGCGTGCCGCGATCTTCTCGGCGGTGTCGCGACAGCCATCGAGCATCGCGAGCAACTGCGCAGGTGGTGCATCCGCCGGGCAGCGATCGAGGGCGTCGCCGACCGCGGCGAGCCGATCGGTCAGCCAGCGACGCTCGCTCGTCAGCGCTGCAGCGACGACGTTGCGGCGAGCGTCGGTGCCGAACGCCGCGCGAAAGCCATCGGCGGTCGCGCGGACGTCGTCGGGGACGAGGCTGCGGCGGACCCGGGCATCGATGCCGGCGCGCGCGCAGACCAGCAACATGTCGCGCAACTTGTCGACGCTGCGATCGGTGGCGAGAAACGCGGAGAGCAGCTCGCGGTCCGGTGACAGCCGCGCGAACTGCTCGCGCAGCAGCGCACCGAACGCCGCGTCGAACGCGACCTCGTCGGCCACCTGGGTCTGCTCGAACAGCCGGTGAGACGCGAACGCGTCCTCGACGAGCACGCGGTGACAGAACCCGTGGATCGTGAAGATCGGCGCGTGATCGAACGCGGTGACGGCGGCCCGCAATCGCCGGCGCGCCGCGGCATCGAGCTCCCAGTGCGGGTCTTCGGGCTCGGCCGTCGACACCTCGACGCGCGACAGCCGGTCGAGCAGGTCGCGGATTCGCAGCCGCAGCTCGGCGACCGCCTTGTCGGTGAACGTGACGAGCAAGATCTGGCCGAGCTCGGCCTCCGCGCGAACGAGCAGATCGACGACCCGGTGCTCCAGGAAGTACGTCTTGCCCGTGCCGGCCGAGGCCTCGACGACGACGAGGGTCTGGTCGTGCGGAGGCAGCGCCGTGGGACGCGCGACCCGCAGCGCGGATGTCGGGACGGTCGTCATGTGCGGCTCCGCTCGAACTTGTGATCACCGCGCATCCGCTCGACGAGCGGGCCAAGCCGGCGCGCCGCGATCGCGCGGGCATCATCGGGTGCAGCGAGCCCGTCGCGACGCTCGATCGGGCCATAGCCGAGGCCGCCGGTGGGATCGCCGTAGCGTGCGCTGCTCGGCGCCGCACCGGCGAGGGCCTTGACGAGACCATCGAACGGCAGCAGATAGCCGTGCGGATGATCGAGCAGCTCGCCGATCAGGCCTGCGAGGTAGCTGCGTGCGTCGTCGACCGTCCACGGCGCGTGCTCGACGACCAGCACCTTGCCATCGGGATCGAGCAGCTTGTGAACGTGGCCGGCCGGCGCGAGGCCCGCCGCGGCGAGCACGACGTGATCGATCGCGCCGCGCAGGTGGTATGCCGACTTCGCGCCGAGCTCGCCGAGCGACGTGATCACCGAGGTCCGGCGCTCGCCGTCGGCGATCAAGAGCTCGGTCTGGCCGACGAGCCGGATCGTCCGTGTCGGCCGCGCCAGACGCGCCGGCTGCGCCGTGTCGCCGGCGAACACGGCGGGCAGCTCGATCGACAGCGCGGGCAGCAGCTCGGTGCCCGCCGCCTGCGCGCGTCCAAAGCCATAACGCGTGGCACCACCGACCGGCACCAGCCCGAGCGACGCGCGCCAGGTCTCGAGGAGCTCGAGGTCGAGCTGGCGTGAGGCTTCCGCGAACACGCCGACCGGGAACTGGCCGCGCAGCTGGAGATCGGCGATGACCGCGTCGTAGAGCCCGGCGAGCGCGCGCGCGGGATCGCGGAGCTGCGCGGCGAGTACGTCACGGAGGACACCGGCCCGGATCGGCCTGGCGAGCTGAAACGGCTCGTCGCTGTGCTCGATCACGGCGTCGTCGGGCAGCTCGTCGAGCCCGAGCACCGCCTGCGCCCATGCCTGGATCGGGTGCTCGAGGAACTTGCGGACGTTCGCGATCGACAGCGGGCGGCTCGGCGCGGCGTCGCTCGGCGCGGCCACCGGAGCCTCTGCGATCGCGAGCGCCACGCGCAGCGCGTGCTGCGACGGGTGCGCGAGCAGCGCGAGCCCGCCATCCTCGTCGGGGATCGGATGACCCGCGGCACGCAGGTGCGCGCGCAGCGCGTCGCGGACCGTACAGCCCCAGCGTTCGCGCGCGACGGCGGGCAGCACGGCAGGGTCGGTTCCGTCGCCTGGGCCGCCAAACCGGTGCAGCGGGTGACGTACGGTGATCGCGGCGAGTGCCTCGCGGCTCGACGCCGCGCCGAGGTACGGAGCGAGCGCGTCGGCGAGCTCGAGCACGACCGACGACGGGCCGAGCGCCTGGCCGCTCTTCGCCTCGACCGCGACGTAGGACAAGAACAGCGCCTCGCGCGCACACAGCAGCACGTCGAGGAACGCGGCGCGATCGCGATCGCGCGGCGACACATCGCCCGGTCGCGACACCCGCCGCAGATCGAGCGGGCTCGGCTGATCCGCCGCGGGAAACGCGCCCTCGTCGAGGCCAGCGACGAACACCGTGCGGAACGGAATGCCGCGCATCGCGACCAGCGGCGCGACCATCACGCCACTCGCGAGCGGTTCGCCACGATCCGCCCGCGCCGAGCCGAGCCGGCGTGCCGCGTGCTCGCGCGCCTCGCGAAACCCGACGCGGCGGCCATCGACGTCGAGCCCGGCGATCCCGGCGAGCATCGAGCGTGCACGCTCGAGGTCGCGCTTCGCTTCCTCGTCACGTGGCGCGAGGTACGCGTCCACGAGCCCGGCGAAGATCGCGGCCCACTCGGCGAGCGGCGCCGCGTGATCGGCAAGCCAGCTCGCGTCTGCGCACAGCGAGCGGACGAGCAGCGCGTAGGTCGCCGCGCTCGCCTGCTGATCGGGGCGAAGCTCCTCGGGCGCACACGGCGAGGATCCGATCAAGACGGGGCCACGCGCCGCGCGCTCGCCGACCATGAACGCGCCAAGCGCGAGCCGGCGGACGCCCTGGTCCCAGTGGAACTGGCCGGGGTGCGCCTCGAGGTACGTGCCACGATGCGCGGTGGCGTCCGCGCCGTGGACGATGCCGAGGCGTTCGGTCCAGCGCACCCAGTCCGCGGCGTCGACGTGAGGATGACCGGCGAGGACCGCGGGGTGCGTCATCACGCGCAAGAGCTCGCGCCGCGTCATCCCGCCGGTGGGCAGCTCGAGCAGCGCGAGCACGGCCTCGCCGATCCGGCCGCGATCGTCGATCGACGCATCGATCAGGTGACACGGCACGCCGACCGCCTCGAACGCCGACGGGGCCTGCGCGAGGTAGTGCTCGGCATCACCGGCGATCCACACGCCGATCTCGTGTGCCGACAGCGTCGGATCGGCGTCGAGCCGGCGCCGCACCTCGCTCGCGATCACCTCGATCTCGCGTCGCGCGTTCGGGCACGCGAGCACGGTCACGCCGGCTGCGGTCGCGACCTCGCCCGCCTTCGGCTGTCGCCGCTGGACATCGTCGAGGAGCCGCTCGCGTGCGGTCGCGCCGCCGGTGCTCGCGAACGGCCCATCGAGATCGCCACCGGTGCGCTCGACGAGCGCCGCGAGCGTGTCGCGGACGGGACGGCCCCACAGCACGAGCGGCAACGGATCGGCGAGCGCCTCGACGTCGTCGCGCGCGCCCCGGCCGGCGACGTCGTCCCACAGCTCCTCGCACGGATCGAGGATGTAGATCGTGACGTCGGTGGTCGTCGCGAGATCAGTGAGCGCCTCGAGCTGGCCGCGTGCGAGGAACGACATCCCGAACACCGCGACCGGAGCGGCGAGCTTCGGCGGTGGCAGCTGCGCACGCCGGCGCAGCCACGGCAGCATCGGCAACGGCGCCCACCGCGCTGCGTCGCCCCCGAGCCGTGCGATCGCCGCGCCGATCAACGCGGCCTGCCAGCGCGCGGTCGCGTCCTCCGCGAGCTCGCCGGGAACGTGGCCGCTGATCAGCGCGGGCATCCAGTCGGGCCGGGTCAGCGCGTAGCTCCACGTCAGATCGGCGAGGTGCTCGGCGAGCTGGACGCGGCGCGGACCGGCGCGATCACCCTGCGCGGGTGCCGCGGCGAGATACGCCGCCACGGCAGGCAACCGCCGCACGATCGCGTCGTCGGCGAGCACCGATGCGAGCGCCGCGCCGAGCCGCCGGCGATCGAGCGGTGCGAGCCCGGCCGCGCGCGCCTCGGCGTCACCCCACGTCGCCTCGACGAACGCGTCGAACGTCACGAGGTCGAGCCCGACCGCGATCCCGCGCCGGAACGCGAGCTCGCGCGAAAGCCAGCGCGCGACCAGCTTGCTGCCGACGATCACCGTGACCGGGGCGAACGGGTCCGCGGGCGGCAACGCCTCGTCGAGCGCCGAGAACAGATTCTCGACGCGGTTGCTATGCACCGCGCGCAGCATGATCAATTCGTCGTCGGAACGACCATCCAGAGCGCCGCCGGTACGATCTCGAAACGTGCGGGCAACCGGCCGGGACTCTCGCCGTCGATATCGAGCTCGATGACCGCCCGTGGATCCACGCCCTCGGCCTCGACGACCTTCGCGCGCCGCGTCGTCACCTTGTCCATCGTCAGGTGCGTGCCCTTGTAGAGCCGGCGCCCGCTCGTCAGCAGATCGCCGAACCCGAGGTCACCCATCGCGACCACGTCGAACACGCCGTCATCGACCTCGGCGTTCGGGGCGACCATCATCGCACCACCGAAGTAACGCCCGTTCGCGACCGCGACGGTGTTGATCGTGGCCTCGACGCGATCCTTGCCGTCGAACACGAGCTGCACGCGCTGGTTCTTGTACGAGAGCGTCGCGCGCGCCGTGGCCCACAGAAACGACAGCCGCCCGAGCTTCTTGCCGCTCTCGTTGACGAGCCGGTCGACCACGCCCGACACCCCGAACGATGCGATGTTCGCGAACATCCGCGTCACCGTGCCGCCGCTCGTCGCGCGGAACTCGAGCCTGCCGACGTCGATCTTCCGGCGCTGGTTCGCCGCGATCACCGCTGCGGCCTCCGCCGTCTCGGTCGGCAGCCGGAACGTCCGCCGGAAGTCGCCGCCGGTGCCGAACGGGATCAGCCCGAAGCTCGCCTCGGGCGCGATCGGCGTGCCCGAGCCGTCGAAAAATCCATTGACGACCTCGTTGACCGTGCCGTCACCGCCGATCGCGATCACGCGCTCGGCGCCCGCCTGGAGCGCCTCACGGGTCAGCCGCGTTGCATCGCCGGGCGCCTTGGTGTGCACGTCATCGAACGGAAACGCGCGCCCGATCGTGTCCGCGAGCTCGGCCCATCGCTTGCCGAGACGCCCGCCTTGCGAGTTCGGATTCACGACGACGACGGTCCGCGGAGCCACCATGGCCGGCAGACTATACCGACGGCCTCTGTCACCCCGGTCGGCGCACGTCGATCTCGTGGAGCGTGACCCTGCGGTCGAGGACTTTCACGGACCTGCGGGTCAAGTTCTTCGCCTCCGCTGCGCTTCGGCTCGACTATCGCTCGCGTGCTGCGCACGCCCGGTCGCTCCGCGCCCGGCGGCCGCTTCGCGTCCGGCGCTCGTTGCGCAAGTTGCGTCTGACCCCTATCCCGGGCCGTCGTTCATCGCGCGATCGATCTTGGTCTTGATCTCGACGTAGCGCCGGAGGAAGTCGTAGTGGCGCTCGCGGAAGGCCTGCGTGTAGCGCCGCTCGCGGGCCTTGACGCGCCAGGCCTCGGCGAGGGTGTCGAGGCGATCGACGAGCTGCTGGGACTCGCTGAACGGCTGGACGAGCATCCGCGTGCCGGCCATCTCGACGAGCTCGACCCGGCCGTTCTGCGACGGGCCGAGGAAGGTCAGCACCACGGTGTCGGGGTGCTGGTTGCGGATCGTTCGCGCGAGCGTCTTCGCCGGCAGGTCGGTGACGTCCTCCGCGATCATCGCGTAGTGGAAGACTCCCGTGCTGATCCGATCGAGGCCTTCGCCGCCGCTCGTCGCGTGCACGAACGAGAAGCCCTTGGGTGCCGCCTCGTTCATCGAAGACACGAAGTCGTCGACCTCGTCGATCACGAGGACGTTGAGCTCGTCGAGTTGCACCAGCTTGGCGGCATCACGGCCGGCGGCCTTGTCGGCGAGATCGCTCGCGCGACGCTCGGCTTCCATGAAGCGCTGCAGGAACTCGTCGTGGACGCGGCGCACGTCCTCGAGCACCGCATCGACCTCGCGCTTGCCGACCGAGCGACCGGCGGCGTCGAGCACGCGCTCCTTGAGGTAGGCGACGGACTCGGGAGCCTTGAGGATGAGATCGATGGCACCGGCGCGCACCGCGTCGACGGCGTCATCGTACGAGCGCCGCGGCGTCAGCGCGATCACCATCGACGTCGGCGACCGCCGCTTGATCTCGGCGATCGTCGCGATGCCCGCGCGCGGCTCCGGTGAGTCGATGTCGACGAGCACGACCGAGAAGAACTGACGATCGACGAACGCGAGCGCGTCGGCGGGCGCCGCCACAGAAGTGACATGGAGCTGCGCCTCCGAGAGGAGCTGCTCGATGCCAGCGTGCACCCGCGCGTCACCATCGAGGACCAGGACCTCGACCCCGACAAGCAAGGCGCCCGACGTCTGCGTGCGATACGTGATCGAGACTTCGTTGGTGGTCATGGGAAGGGCGACGGCGGTGGTGGTGGGATCGTCGGCGGGAACGGGTCTCTCGGGCCAGCCCCCGCGGGATCATCGTACGGATCGACAGGGTTCTGCCCGCCGCTCGGCTTGCGGCGACGCGAATCCCGCTTTGGCTTGGCCGCCGCCTTGGCCGCTGGCTTGACCGCTGGCTGTGGCGGTTGCGGCGGCGTGACCGCCGTCGGCTCGCCGACGATCGGCACGACCGTGATCTTGGATGCCGCGGCGGAGGGCGCGCTCGCGCTGCCAGGGCTCGTCGCGCTTGCACTGCCGGTGCTGGTCGCGCTGGCGCTGCCGGGGCTCGTCGCGGACGCGGTGCCCGCGGGCTGCTCGGCGTCGGGGGCGCGGCCCGCGCTCGGGGGCGTGGAAATCGTTGCAGCGCTGCTGGCCGTCGCCGGCGCTTGCGGGTTACCGGTCCCGCGCGACGCCGCAGGTTTCGGCAACCCGGCGCTCGCGGTGCCTGCCGTGAGGCCCTCGCGGAGCATCCAGCCGCCTGCCGCCGCGAGCGCGAGATCGAGCAGCAGCACGACGAGGATCAAGCCAAGGCTGCGGCGTGGCGGGATCGCGGCGATCGAATCTTCGCCGGTCAGTCGTGGCCGCTGCGAGGTCGCCGGCATGCTGTGCGCGCCCACCCCGTTCGTCGGCGGAATGCTCGCCGGAATGCTCGCCGGACGCTCCGCCGACCGCGGGCTGCTCGGCGACCGCTGGACGCTCGGCGCGAGGGGGAACGAGGGGGGGGCCGAAACCGGACCGCTCGGGTGGCGCGCAGGGCCTTGCGCACTCGTGCGCTCCCCCACAGGCGGCATCGGCTGGATCGGCTGCCCGCCGGTCTCGATCTTCTCGGTCGGTGCCAGCCGGCTCTGGGCACCGGACAATCTCGCACCACACCCCCCGCAGAACCGGGAATCCGGCTCGTTCTGGGTGTTGCAGCTCGGGCAACGCATCCCGCCTGCCAGGGTAACTCAGCTGGCAGGATCTCGCTCGCTTATGCGGGGCTGTTATGACGCAACCGCGCCTCCGCCTCGACGCGAACAGCGCCGGATCCGGCACGCCCCCTGTGGTACCGTGGTCGTCACGGGATGAGTCAGGTCCTCGATCGTGTTCTGACGGCCGCCCGCCAACTGGGTGCATCGGACGTCCACCTCAAAGCAGGGTTACCCCCGATCTTCCGGATCAAGGGTGACCTCCGAACCGTTCGTGATGTGCCGGCACTGACGCGCGAAGCAATCGCGCAGTTCGCCGTCCACATGATGAACGACCGGCAACGTGCCGATTTCGAGCAACATCTCGACATCGACCTCGCCTACGGCACCCCTGATGGCGTGCGGTATCGCGTCAACTTGTTCCAGCAGCGTGGATCGGTCGGGATGGTGCTGCGTTTGATCCCTCCCGAGGTCCCGCCGTTCGAGCGGCTGAACCTCCCGCAGACCGTGCTCGACATGACGAACAACAGCCGCGGGATCGTGCTCGTGACCGGCGCGACCGGCTCGGGCAAGTCGACCACGCTCGCGGCGATGATCGACTACGTCAACACGCAGCACGCCTATCACATCGTGACCGTCGAAGACCCGATCGAGTACACGTTCCGCGACAAGCGGTCGGTGCTCAACCAGCGCGAGATCGGGTTCGACACGATGTCGTTCTCGCGGGCACTTCGCGCGGCGCTGCGTCAGGATCCAGATGTGATCCTGGTCGGCGAGATGCGTGACTTCGAGACCTGCGAGATCGCGATGACGGCCGCCGAGACCGGCCACCTCGTGCTGTCGACGCTGCACACCGTCGATGCGACCGAGACCGTCAACCGCATCATCTCGATGTTCCCGACCCACCAACAGCAGCAGGCCCGGCTCACGCTCGCGGCCGTGCTCCGCGGCGTGGTCTCGCAGCGCTTGCTGCCGCGTGCCGACGGCAAGGGCATGGTTCCGGCGCTCGAGATCATGGTCAACACCGAGCGCGTCCGCGAGATGATCGAGGAGCCCCAGCGCACCCGCGAGATCAAGAACGCGATCGCCGAGGGACTCCATCCATACGGCATGATCTCCTTCGATCAGAGCCTCGCGAGCCTCGTCAAGCAGCGCCTCGTGACCTACGAGGAGGCGGTCAAGAACTCGAGCAGCCCCGCCGACTTCGCGTTGCAGTTCCGCGGTGTCTCGAACGGTGCGGACGCCGCGTTTGCAGGTGGTGCGACTTCCAAACCCGGAGCACTTGGTAATGACGAGTTCGAAATCGAGTAGCTGGGGCCGGCGCGTCACGCTGGTCACGTTCGTGCTCCTCGGCGTGGTGCTCGGCACGAGCGGGGTTGCCGACGCCGGGCGCAAGCGGCTGGTCGTCCTCGAGTTCGATGGCGACAAGGCCGAGAAGTTTCACGGCGATCTCGTCAAGTTCCTGAAGAAGAGCCACACCGTCGTCACGACCGAGAAGTGGAACACCGCGGCAGACGAGCTCGGCGCGTCGAAGGTCACCGACAAGAACGTCAAGAAGGTCGCGAAGAAGCTCAAGATCGACGGCGTCATCTCGGGCACCGTCGAGAAGCGCCGCGACGAGTACATCCTGCGGATCAAGCTGCGCGCCGGCGGCTCGGGTGCGCTGGTCGGCAGCCAGGTCAACATCAAGGCCGAGGGGCCCAAGCTCGACAGCGGTGCCCAGAGCGATCTCAAGGACGAGCTGTTCGAGTCGATCGACAGCCTCGAGGCGAATCGCGGCGGCGGGGACGAGGAAGCCGAGGAGGTCGAGGCCGCGCCCGCGAAGAAGATCAAGAAGGCCGAGCCCGCCGAGGAAGCGGAAGAGGAAGTGAAGCCCGCGAAGAAGGGCTTCGGCAAGAAGACCGAGCCCGTCGAGGATGACGAAGCCAAGCCGGCCAAGAAGGGCTTCGGCAAGAAGGCCGAGCCTGTCGAGGAAGCGAAGCCGGCAAAGAAGGCCCCCAAGCTCGAGCCCAAGGAAGTCGTCGAGAAGGACGAGGAAGAAGAGTCACCGCTGCCGGCGCCCAAGAAGGGCAAGAAGGTCGCGGTCAAGGAGGAGGAAACCGAGGAGGAGGAAGGCATCGAGGAGACCGCCGAGCGGCCGTCGAAGCTGAAGGGCGCGCTCGCGCGTTCGCCGGGTAACCGCGCGATCGACGCCGCGGTCGGTATGTCGTTCACGATGCGCCGGCTCGGCTTCATCTACGACGCGAACCGCGCGACCAAGCCGGCCGGCTACAAGGGCACGCCGGTCGCCGGCGCCGTCCTCGATCTGACGTTCTTCCCGCTCGCTGTCGGGCACAAGGAAGGCGGCATGCTGAAGAACCTCGGCGCCACCGTGATGATCGACAAGGTCCTCGTCATCAACTCGAAGGACGCGATGGGGAACAAGCTGACGTCGTCGCAGGCGCGCTACGCCGTCGGCGTCACGTTCCGCTACCCGCTCGGGCGCACGGCGACGTCCCCGGTCGTCGGCGTCAGCCTGCGCTACGGCCGCCAGAACTTCACGATCGAGGGCAACTCGCCGGTGCCGAACGTGAACTACACGATCATCGACCCGCAGCTGTCCTTCAAGTACCCGCTGTCGACGACGCTCGCGCTCAACGCCTCGTTCGGTTACATGCTGATCTCGAACACCGGCGGCATCCAGCAGGCCGACGAATACGGCGCTGCCACCGTCGGCGGCGTCGAGGGCGCGCTGTTTGCCGACTACATGATCACGAGCAACATCTTCGCGCGCGGCGCGCTGAAGTTCGAGACGATCGGCTTCAAGTTCAAGGGCACCGGCACGAAGACGATGGACGGCGCGGTCGGCGGCGCACGTGACACGTACATCGGCGCCGCGGTCACCGGCGGCTACTTCTTCTAGATCGCAGGTCTATCGATCGTTTGGTGCTAGGTTGTCGACGGTATGACAGCCGCCGACGTCCGCAGCGCGTTCCTCGAGTTCTTCCAGAAGCACGGCCACGCGGTCGTCGCTTCGAGCTCGCTCGTGCCGACCAACGATCCGACGTTGCTGTTCACCAACGCCGGCATGAACCAGTTCAAGGACGTGTTCACGGGCGCCGAGCAGCGCCCGTACAAGCGGGCGACGTCGTCGCAGAAGTGCGTGCGCGCCGGCGGCAAGCACAACGATCTCGACGAGGTCGGCAAGACGCCGCGCCATCACACGTTCTTCGAGATGCTCGGCAACTTCTCGTTCGGCGACTACTTCAAGGAAGACGCGATCGCGTGGGCGTGGGAGCTGCTCTCGAAGGTCTACGCGATCGACACGTCGCGGCTCGTCGTCACGGTCTACGGCGGCGACAAGGATCTCGCGGGTGTCGCGCCCGATGACGAGGCGCGCGCGATCTGGAAGAAGGTCACGGGGTTCGGCGACGATCGCATCATCGGCCTCGGCAAGCAGGACAACTTCTGGCAGATGGGTGACACCGGGCCGATGGGTCCGTGCACCGAGATCCACTTCAACTTCGACGCGCAGGGCAAGTGGCCGACCACCGACCCCGCGAGCTGGAAGGGCTGGCTCGAGATCTGGAACCTGGTGTTCATGCAGTTCGAGCGCCGCGAGAAGGACGGCCCGCTGCACGCGCTCCCGGCACCGTCGGTCGATACCGGTGCGGGGCTCGAGCGGGTGACCTCGGTGGTGCAGGGCGTCCGTACGAACTACGACACCGATCTGTTCCGGCCGATCATCGACGAGGCCGCGGCGGTCTCCGGCATCGCGTACGGCGCGGGTCCCGAGACCGACACCGCGCTCCGCGTGATCGCCGACCACGCGCGGTGCTCGGCGTTCCTGATCGCCGACGGCGTGCTGCCCGACAAGACGACGCGCGAGTACACGCTCCGGCGGATCTTCCGGCGTGCGGTGCGCCACGGCCAGCAGCACCTCAAGATCACCGAGCCGTTCATGCACAAGATCTGCGCGCGGGTCGTCGACCTGATGGGCACGCAGTTCCCCGAGCTCCGCGAGCGGCAGTCGCTGATCGCGAAGGTCACGCTCGACGAGGAGACCCGATTCCGCGCGACGCTCGACCGCGGGCTCAAGCAGCTCGAGGACGAGCTCGGTGAGCTGCGGCGCGCCGGCGGGGGCACGCTTCCGGGCAAGAAGGTGTTCACGATGTACGACACCTTCGGGTTCCCCGACGACCTCACGAAGATCATCGCCGAGGAGCGCGGGCTCAAGATCGACGAGGAGGGCTTCAAGGCGGAGCTCGCCGCGGCGCGGGCTTCGAGCAAGTTCGTCGGTGCCGGCGACGCGGTCGGCCGGATCTACAAGGAGCTCGCGAACGAGCTCGGACCCACCCTGTTCCTCGGCTACGAGGGACGCGGTACGGCGGGCGATGGCACGCTGCGCGCGATCATCATCGACGGCAAGCGCGTCGACCGCGCCGAGCAGGGCGCGACGGTCGCGCTCGTGTTCGATCAGACGCCGTTCTATGGGAGCTCGGGCGGTCAGATCGGTGACACCGGCACCGTGCGCAGCAGTCTCGCCGAGATCCGGATCGACAACACCGAGAAGCCAGTGGGTGACATGCACGTGCTGCTCGGCGAGGTGATGACCGGTTCGCTCGCGGTCGGCGACAAGGTGACGTTCCAGGTCGACGAGGCTCGCCGCGATCGCATCCGAGCGAACCACTCGGCGACCCACCTCCTGCACCACGCGCTGAAGCACGTGCTCGGCGATCACGTCGGTCAGAAGGGGTCTCTGGTCGCGCCCGATCGCCTGCGCTTCGACTTCACGCACGGCGCGCCGATGACCCACGAGCAGAAGCGCCAGGTCGAGGATCTCGTGAACCTCGAGATCCGGCGCAACATCGACAGCGTCATCGAGGTGCTGCCGCTCGATCAGGCGAAGCAGAAGGGCGCCGTCGCGATGTTCGGCGAGAAGTACGGCGACCAGGTGCGCGTCGTGTCGATCGGCGGCGAGTCGATCGAGTTCTGCGGTGGCACGCACGTGCGACGCGCCGGCGACATCGGCCTGTTCAAGATCCTCGGCGAGCAGGGGATCGCGCAGGGCGTGCGCCGCATCGAGGCCGTGACCGGTGCGGGCGCGCTCGACTACCTGCGCAAGCTCGAGGACGAGCTGATGCGCACGGGCGACCGGCTCAAGGTGCAGCCGTTCGAGGTCGCGCAGCGGGTCGACAAGCTGGTCGCCGATCAGAAGGTGCTCGATCGCGAGATCGGCCAGCTCAAGCAGCGCCTCGCGTCGGGCGGCGGCGGCCGCGATCTGCTGTCCGAGGCCGTGATGATCAAGGGCATCATGGTCCTCGCCGCGGCGCTCGACGTCGACGATGCGAAGGTCCTGCGCGATACCGGCGATCAGCTGCGCGACAAGCTGGGCTCGGGCGTCGTGATCCTCGCGGGGACCGGCGGCAGCGAGGTCAAGCTCGTCGCGATGGTGACCAAGGACCTGATCGGCAAGGTCTCGGCGGGCAAGCTCCTCGGCGAGGTCGCGGCCCAGCTCGGTGGCCGCGCCGGTGGGAAGCCCGAAATGGCACAAGGCGGCGGCAAGGATGCCGCCGCCGTTCCGCAAGCGCTCGTGTTCGCGCGCAAGTGGGTCGAAGACCACGCCTGAATCGATTCGATTCGATTCAGGGCGCCGCGGTCAGCGTGCCGGTCGAGTCGGCGCTCGAGTTGTTCCGGGACAGCTCGGGGAACGGCTCGATCGTCGTGTTCCTGAGGACGAACGGGATGGTGGGCGCGCCCGTGACGCGGGCGTTCACGGTGTAGGTGCCGGCGATGTGGCCGGCGGTCGCGAACACGCTGGCGTGACCATCTTCGTTCGTGATCGTCGACGGCGCGGTCATGCGGGTCGTCGCACCGGAGGTCGGCGCCTCGAAGCTGACCGGGGCGTTCTCGACCGCGTTGCCGTAGCTGTCGTAGACCGCCACCGTCAGGGGCTGCGGGAACAGCTCGCCGAGCGGGCGCGCCTGGTTGGTGCCGATCACCGGGATCATGACGGCCGGCGCCGCGGCCTGGTTGCGGAGGACGAACGGGACCGGGTCGGCGCCATCGACGTACGCCTTGACGACGTAGATGCCGCTGATCGAGTTCGCGTAGGGGCGGACCTCGGCGCGACCGGTGTCGTCGGTCTCGGTGATGCCGTCGAACCGGAACGTCGCGCTCGCGCCGCTGGCCGGGGCCGTGAACTGGACCGACGCGCCGACCATCGGGTTGCCGTACGTGTCGTGGACGGTCACGACGAGGACGTCGAACGAGCTCATGACCTCGCGGTCCTGGCCGGTGCCGCTCATCGGGATGACGGTCGCGGCCGTCGACAAGGCCTGGGTCCTGGTGGCGAGCTCGTCACCGTCGGTGACACATGCACCGGCGCCGATCGCGACGGACAGCGCGAGGAGGCCACGGAGCGAGAGGGACGAGAGCGAGGTCATCTGCTGGTTCGTGGACATGGTGTGGTTTCTCCTGGCGGTGGTGGGCGCTGTGATTCGCTTCCGTCGAGAGAGTGACTCGGCCATTCCCCGACTCCTTCGACCCCCTCGTCGGGTAACGATCGGGTATTCGGCCAACGACGATTCCGACATGTGCGTGCAGCGGGACCAGTCCGGATGAGCGTGCCGCGAGTGCGATGGTCGGCAACGTCACGACCGCCTCGGCACCGCGAGCCGTTCGCGACCGCAACGAGCAGCAGCGCGAGCGTGGGGAAGCGCCAGGTTTTCGTCCCTTCTTTCGGGACGTTGTTTGACGCTGGCGCACCGGGGGCGGGATAATTGCCGCGGGCCCCGGGGATGGGCCATGAGCCATGGCGTCCGACGAATCAAGCGGGGCGCGACCGAAGCCGGTCGTGCTGCGCATCAAGCTCCGCTACGAAGACGTCGACACGATGGTGCATCGCTTCGCACCGAACGTCGGCAAGACGGGCTTGTTCCTGCCGACCAAGTCGGTGCAGCCGGTCGGGACCGAGATCAAGTTCGAGTTGCGGCTCGCCAACGACAAGCCGGTGCTCGTCGGCCTCGGTCGCGTCAACGCCGTGCGCGCGCCCGATCCCGTGAATCCTCGCGCGACGTTCGGGATCGCGATCGAGCTGATGCGGGTGACCCGCGAGAGTCGCGATCTGATCCTGCGGATGCTCGAGCGGCGCCGGCAGATGGGGCTGGCCGAGACGGGCGTGCCGATGCCCGCCGACATCGAGGCAGCGCGGCGCAGTGACCTCGTCGATACCGGCATCCGCGACGTCGCGAGTGGCGCGGTGCCGGCGGTGGCGCCGCCGACCGAGTCAGCGCCCGTCGTGCTGACCGCACCACGCCAGAGCGGACCGATCGCGGTCGCGCGCACCGCGCCGGTCGTCCAGCCGCTCGCGCCCGAGGCACCACGGCGGCGGCGGCCTCCGCTCGCCGAGCTGATCGAGAGCGCGTCGGGACCGATCGCGACCGCGCAGGCCGGGCTCGACGACGACGTCGATGTGAGTGCGATCGTCGCGCGCGCCCGCGTGCTCGCCGGTAGCGATCTCGACGGCGAGCTTGCCGCCTTGCTCGACAGCGCCGCGGCGCCCCTCGCGCTCGACGTCGAGGCTGCCTCGGCCGAGCTCGCACGCCAGCTCGGCGGTGCAGCCGTCCGCCGCGACCGCAGCGCGCGCTGGGCAACTCCGCCGGTGGTCACCGGGCCCGTGCCGAAGCTCGACGAAGCGGTGGCCACACCAGAACCGGCGCCAGCCGTACCCGAGCCGGTCGCGGCGGTGCCCGACGCGGCGCCCCCGGCGGTCACCGCGGTCGACGAAGCACCCGCTCCGGTGGCGGTGGTGGTGGCCGACGCCGACGAGGCGGTCGAGCTCGATCGACCGAGCCGGCAGTCGTTTGCGCCAGCGAGCGTCGAGATCCGCACCGACCCGCATGTCTCGAGCCTGATCCACGACGACGCGGATCCCGATGCGTTCGCTGGCGTGCCAGCTCGTGCGGACGACGACGGCGACGACGCGCAGGAGGTCGAGCCCGATCAGATCCACGACGAGATCCACCAGCTCGCCGAGGGTGACTATGAGGAGGTCGAGCACACGCAGCTCGGGGAGCAACCCGTCGATCCGGACGCGTTTGACGAGCACGCGTACGCGACGATCCCGTCCGAGGACCACGCGAGACTCGCCGCCCGACTCGACGAGCGGCTTGCCGAGGCCGAGGCCGAGGCCGACGCCGATGACCTCGGGATCGTATCGCACGGCGATGCGCTCGGCGACGACGTGATCGCGCTCGGCGAACCGCGCCGCGTCACGCCGCACGAGCCGGACGCCGACGCCGATGCAGATGCTGATGCAGACAATCGCGCGCTCGAGCAGGCCCTCGAGCAAGATCTCGCCGGTGCGCGCGAGCAGGATCTCACCCGGGCGCCCGCGCCGGCCCTCGCGGACGAGCACCACGAGGAGCTCGACGACCTCGAGGAGATTCACGACCTCGAGGAGATCCACGACTTCGAGATCCTCGCAGAGGCCGACGCGGAGGACGAAGACCTCCTGACCGCGCGAGGCGAGCGCGAGATCTCGGCCGCGCACGCGGCGCAGGCCGCGACCGGCGACGCGCAGCGCCCGAGCTTCATGGACTTCGCGTCACGCCTCGATCTCGAAGACGATGGCGACGGCGACGACGTGCATGCGATACCGACCGCCTTCGCGCTGCGCACCAGCTTCGACGCGCGCGAGGTCAGCGCGGGTCACGCGCTCGCGGCGTTCGCCGACCCAGAGCCCGGCGAGTCAACCGACGAGCCGAACGACGGCAGTTTCACGCTGCCCGGGGAGGGCGGGTTCGACGACGCGCACGACGACTACGGCGCCGCACCCGGGTTTCCTTCACTCCATGCGTTCGATCAGAGCGACGTCATCTCGATCGCGCCGCCATCGCCGACCGACGTCTATGGGGGAGATCTCGAGTCTGCGCTCGAGCAACTCGACGTCGATCTCGACGACATCGCAGCCGCGCCGCCGCCGACCGAGGGGCTCCCCGAGAGCGCGCGCCGCGATCGTCCCGCCGCCGAGCGTCCGGCGCGTGCGCCGCGCAATCGCCCGCCGTCTTCAGTCGTCGAGCCGCCGACCGCGCCCTCGCCGGCTCGCCTGGCTGGGAGCCCGCCCTCGTCGGTCCGCTCGCCGGGCAAGAGCCGGCTCGTCGGCCTGGGCCGGGTCGCGCCGCTCGCAAAGCCCGATCGACCGCCGCGCGCGACGACCGACGACGGCGTCCTGATCAACTTCGATGACGACGACGACGACTGATCAGCCCGCGATGCCGTCGAGACCTGGATGCGCCAGGGCCCGGACCAGCGCGGGACGATCGCCGGCGTGGCGCTGCCACAGCGCGACGATACGATCGGCCTGCGTGATGCCGGACGTGGCGATCTCCTCGACGGGCGCGAGCAGGTCAAGCGCCGCCGGAGCGACCCGGCCGAGCCCATCGCGCGCGATCGCGACCAGCTCGCGGGCGAGCGTGCCGATCGTGTGCTCGCCGGCGCGCGCCGCGAGGCCTCGTGATGGCACGTCGTCGGCGAGCTGCTGGCGCTCGGCGAAGGACATGCCGGCGGTCAGCGCGGTGGCGGCCGCGCGTGCGCTCGGGTCGTAGAGCAGACCGCGCATCATCGGCGCCAGCGCCGTGATCATCTCGAACGATCCGCAATCGGCGCCGCGCACCTCGATGAACTTCTTGAGCCGGCCCTCGGGGAACAGCGTCGACAGGTGCATCGCCCAGTCGGCGATCGTCGCGTGCTCGCCGCCCCAGCCGTCGCGCATGTACGCGCGGAACGTCAGCCCGGGCGGAACCGGGCGGTAGCCGTCGCGGTAGACGAAGTACATCGGCACGTCGAGCGCCCACTCGGTGTAGGCCGTGAAGATGTCGTCGCGGTCGAACATGAACGGCAGGAGCCCGGCGCGGGCGTTGTCGGTGTCGCGCCAGATCCACGCGCGATAGGTCTGGTAGCCGCTCGGCTTGTCCTCGGCGATCGGCGAGGACGCCCACAGCGCCGTCACGATCGACGTGATCGAGTACAGACAGCGGAGCTTCGCCGTGGCATCGGCCTCGTCGCCGAAGTCGAGGTTGACCTGCACCGTCGCCGTGCGCAGCATCATGTCGAGGCCGCGCGTTCCGACGGTCGGCATGTACGCGCGCATCACGTCGTAGCGCTGCTTCGGCATCCACGGCACGTCGGCACGGCCGCCGAACGGACGAAACCCGGTCGACAGCCACGCGATGCCGAGCTCGCGCGACGCGATGCCGAGCTGGGCGACGTAGGCCGCCAGCTCGGACGCGAACGCGCGATCGTCGTCGACGGGCCGCGAGGCCAGCTCGAACTGCCCGCCGGGCTCGAGGGTCAGCTGCTCGTCGCCGCGGACGAGGGCGATCGCGTGATCGCCCTCCATCACGGGTGTCGCGCCGCGCGCGGTGAAGTGGTCGAACAGCGCCTTGATGCCGCGCGGTCCCTCGTACGTCGGCGGCGTTCCGGCCTCGCTCGACGGCGTGGCGAGCACGCCGACGAGCTCGTGCTCGGTCCCGACGCGCCATGCCGAGGCAGGCTTGCCGGCGTTCATGAAGAACGCGATCAGCTCGTCGCGCGAGCGGATCGGGACGGAAGCCTTTTCGTCGACGAGGTGCACCGATGGGGGAGCGACTCTAGGGGGTGATCCCACGGGCGTCAATGCGAGGCGTGGCAGCTCGGGCGTGGTAGCGTTCGCTGACCGATGACGTGGGAGAGCCTCCTCGATCAACGAGCCTTCGCGACGAAGCGGGCGCGCCTCCTCGAGCTCATCCGCGACCTCGCCTTCGCCGAGCGCGAGGTGACGCTGTCGTCGGGGCTCAAGTCGAACTTCTATGTCGACTGCAAGCAGGTCAGCTTGCACCCCGAAGGTGCGACGCTGATCGGCGAGCTGTTTCACGCGGTGATCGACGAGGTCGCACCGACCGCGGTCGCGGTCGGTGGGCTGACGCTCGGTGCCGATCCCCTCGCGACCGCGACGTCGGTGATCAGCTTCCAGGTCGGCCGCCCGCGCGCCGCGTTCATCGTCCGCAAGGAACCCAAGGGTCACGGCACCAACCAGTGGGTCGAGAGCGCGGGCCTGAAGCAAGGTGCGCCCGTCGTGATCCTCGAGGATGTCGTGACCACCGGGGCGGCGACGCTGAAGGCGATCGAGCGGTCGCGGCTCGCTGGGCTCATCGTCGTGCATGCGGTGGCGCTGGTCGATCGGCTCGAGGGTGGCCGCGACGCGGTCGTCAAGGAAGCTCCTCTCACCACGCTGTTCACCCGGCGTGACTTTCTGCCCGACAAGCCATGAAGCTCTGCCTCCTGTGTCTGGTGTTCGTCGTCGGGTGTGGCGCGACCGCGCGGCCGGTCACGCTCGTCGAGGAGTGGCCGGCGAAGCCCGCAGATTACCGCGCCACTACCGCGGCCTGGACGCGCAGCGCGACGCTGAACACCGGCTATCAGGAAGCGCTCGAGCTCACGGCGACCTTCAAGTCTCCCCAGTGGCGGGCGGCCTATGCGGCGCGGGACGCGAAGAACCGCGGGCTATCAGGTGCCGCGTTCGACCAGCGGATGACCCAGGCGCAGGCAGATGCCGCCGGGCCCTACGAGTTCGAGCTGTTAGTGACGACGTGGGATCGGCGCGAGAACGATCTCGATCGCGGCAAGCGCAGCGTGTGGCGCGTGCGCGTGCTCGACGAGCAGGGCATGGAGGTCGAGCCGCTCGAGATCGTCCGCGACAAGCGGTCCGAAGGCGTCCTCAAGTCGGAGTTCCCGGCATTCGGCAAGTTCTCGATCGCGTACATCGTGCGGTTTCCTCGCGAGAAGCCGCTACTCGGACCGAGCGTCAAGCAGCTGCGGCTCCACATGAGCAGCTCTCGCGGCCACGTGCAGCTCGTGTGGAAGTCCGGCAGCTGAGTCAGCGCCGCGGCGGCTTGCGACCGAGCAGCCGATCCCAGAACCCCGTCGGCTGATAGCCGTCGTCTAGGTCGTCGAACGAATCGGACGCCGCCGTCACGCGTGCCGGCTTGGCCTCGTCGAGACCCTCCCGGAAGAAGTTCTCCTCGAGCGGCGTGAACGCACCGGTCGCATCGCGCCGGACCTCGCGGACCTGGGTCTCACGGGCGGGCGTCGCGATCGATGGGGTCGCCGGCGCGGCGGCTTGTGCGGTCGCCACGGCGCTGATCGCAGACTGCACGGCAGCGATATCGGCGACCAGGATCGACGGCTCGGTTGCGGCGCGCTGGACGACCACGGGCTGGCTCGCGGCGATCTCGCCGGTCTGCAGGGCAGGCCGATCGTCGGCGGGGATGTCGCCGGGCGGCGGACGTCGTGCCACGACCGGCGCCGTCTGCGCGCCGCCATGGCGCGAGCGGACCACGCCGTCCGACGGATCGTCGTGGGTCTCGACGGGCGCGTCCGGTGGCGCGATCGGTGTGCTCACCGGCGTCGCGATCCACGGGTTGACCTCGCTGACCGTTGCGATCGGCGTCGCGACGAGACGCGCGGTCTCGGCGGTATGGGTGATCGAGACCGCGTCGCGGACCGCGACCGTTGCGGTCGGCGTCTCGGTGACGACGATGTCCGCCGTCTCGACGATGGCGCGCACCGGCTGCGAGCGCTCGTCGTCGAGCAGCCGCTTCACGAGATCGCTCGCGGTCTGTGGGATCGAGGCCGTCTTCGCGCGCGCCGGCATCGGCGTCACCTCGGAGAGATCGAACTTGTGGACTCGCCGCGTGAGCGCCTCCTCGTCGGCTAGCTCGCGTGCGGCGTGTTCGGCCTTCGCCTTCGCGGCGGCGGCCTCGGTAGCGTCGGCCTTCGCCTTCGCGGCGGCGGCCTCGGCAGCGTCGGCCTTCGCCTTCGCCTCGGCAGCTGCGCGCTTCCATGCCTCCGCTTCGGCGCGCTCCTTCGCGTCGGCCTCGGCGTGTGCGCGCGCGTCGGCCTCCGCCCTGGCCTGGGCCTCCACCCTGGCCTGGGCTTCCGCCCTGGCGTGCGCCTCCGCCGTCGCGCGGGCCTCCGCGGCGCGCACGATCGCCTCGGCCTCGCCACTCTCCTTGCGCTGGCGCTCGACGAGCGCGCGGACCTGCGCCTGCGCGATCGCTCTCTCGCGCGTCGCGTCGTCGTTGGGCGCGGCAGGAACGTTCGCCGCCGGGCGCTGGGTCGGCGCGTGCTCGTCGAGCATCACCGACGGCTCGAGCCCGATGTCGGTCGGGAAGATCCGCTCGCGCTTCCCGGTATCCATCAGCGCTTCGAGCTTCTCGCGCGGCGCTTCCCGGGTCGGCATCACGATCTCGCCCGACGCGTTCGCAGACGGGACCACGCCGGCGAGCGGTCCGACCTCGGCGCCGATCGTGCGCGGGACCAGCGAACCCCAGTCGATGTCGGGTCCCTTCGTGACGACCGGTATGCTGAGCGGCGTGTTCGCGCGGCGCTCCATGCGCTTGCGCCGCTTGCCGGCCTTCGAGAACTTGCCGGTGTTGCCTGGCTTGGTACCGTCGAGCTTCGGAACCGGCGCGGTATCAGCGACCTCGGTCCGCACGCGGACGTCGTCCTTGCTGTCGTTGCCGACGAGCCACTCCTCGATCGAGAGGACCGCGCGCCAGGTCGTCTTCGGGCGTGCCGTCGAGGCCTTTCGTAACAAGCCGACATCGAGCGCGCGCTGCGCGACCCGCAGCGTCTCGAACAGTCGATACGGCGAGTCCTCGAGGACGTCGGCGAGCACGCGGTGACCATCGAACATGCGGAGGACGCCGTGGACCTCCGTCGGGATCTGCGTGCCGAGCATCTGGATCCGGCCGACATCCTGCTCGAGCACCATCGACGGTGACAGCGAGCCGCTCGATTCGCGGACGCCCGCAAGGAAGCGCTCGGCATCGGCGAACAGCTCCTCGCTGCCGAGCGGGATCTGTTGGCGACGCACGACCATCTCGTGGTGATAGTCGAAGCGCGCCTCGGTCCACAGCAGGAGCTGGTGCAGCGCTGCCTGACCATGGATCAGGCCAACCTGCGCCGACGTGACCTCGCCCTCGTAGAACCGGACCTCGCCGCGACGGAGGCCGCGCATCAGCGTCAGCACCGCGCTGCGCCCGAGCGCCGAGAGTGCGCGAACCAGCGTGAGCACACCCGTCGTCTCGGCGAGGTTCCCGACGAGGTGGCTGCGATGCGTCGACGGCTGGCCACGGAGTAGTCGGCCGATCGTGACGACATCTCGCAGGTACGCCGGCTGCAGCACGACCTCGTCGGCGCCGGCCGCCTCGAGCTCGGCGCGCGCCACGCCCTGGCCCGCGAATACGATCGGGGCATCGATGTCGCGCTGCGCGAGGAGCTCGCGTGCCCGCCGCACGAGCGCGACCGCGCGGCCATCCCGTCCACCGATCACGACCAGCCCGGCGTCCTCGAGATCGGCGGCTGCCAGGTCGAACCGCCCCGGCTCCGATGGGACGCGGGCGATGTGCGCCGGGACACCTTCGCGGACAAAGCCGAGCTGGAGCTGGCGGCTCGCAAATCCCGAGCTGCCATGGGTGCCCGCGTCAGCCCCGGCGTCCCCGGAGTCTGACGAGACCACGATGACTTTCGAGAGTCCCGACATGCGTAGCGAAAGAGTGTGCAGTATAAACGCCGATGAGGTGCTGGCCCAAGGCCAGGTTTCTGTGATCGTTCTCGAAATCCTGCACGGCAACGCGACGCAGACCCTTCATCGGGTCCTCGCGAGTGGCGGCACCGCGACGATCGGTCGCTCACCGGCGAGCACGATCGTCTTCGGCGATTACCACCTCTCAGGAGATCACGCGCAGATCAGCCAGGTCGGCGATCACTTCGTGTTCCGCGATCTGCGCTCGACCAATGGCTCGGCGGTCGAGCGTGAAGGTCGGCGGATCCCGGTCGACGCCGCGGCCCGCTGGGAAGTCGCGCTCGCCGACGGCGACGTGCTGCTGCTCGGCAACCCGAACGATCCGGTGCGGATCGCCGTGCGGATCGGCGACGAGGCCGAGGACGATCTCGGTGACCGGCTGATCGCCTCGCGCTCGATCATGGATCTGCCGGCGGTGGCGGATCAGCTCGAGCGCGGCGAGCCTGCGGATGCGTTGCGCGTCTACAAGGCGCTGCAGCCGCTCGGCGCGCGCCTGGAGCCAGGGGAGGTCGTCGAGGCCTGCGTCGCGGCGACCTTCGAGCTGTTACCGCGGGCGACGCACGTCGCGATCCTGCTGCGCTCGGAGACCGACAAGGATCGTTTCGCGCTCGCGGTGTCGCGCTCGATCAGCACTGCCGCGGGAGGCGCGACCGAGGCCGCGCCGCGTCCGGTACCCGACCCGGTGCGCGCGTCACGTGCCGTGCTCCGCCGCGTGCTGAGTGATCGGGCCGCGGTGCTCACCGCGAACGCGCAGGAGGTGCTGTCGAGCGAGTCGATCCTCGGCGGCCAGCTGCTCTCGATCCTCGCGGTGCCGCTGTGGCGCGGCGTCGACATCATCGGTCTGATCCAGGCGGACAACCGCGCGTCGGCCGGGATGTTCAGCGAGAGCGATCTCGAGCGCGCCCTCCTGCTGGCAGCGCAGGCCTCGCTCGCGATCGACAACGCGACGCTCGTGCAGCGCCTGCGGATCGCCGAGGAGCGCGCACGCGGCGAGAACGTCTACCTGAAGCGCAAGGAAGTGAAGCTCAAGTTCGACAACATCATCGGCGACTCGCCGGCGATGAAGGCGCTGCTCGCGCAGCTCGACCGCGTGATCGACACCCGCGCGACGGTCTGCATCGAGGGCGAGACCGGCACCGGCAAGGAGCTGATCGCGAGCGCGATCCACCACCAGTCGCAGCGGGCCGAAAAGATGTTCGTCGCGCAGAACTGCGCGGCGATGCCCGAGAACCTGCTCGAGAGCGAGCTGTTCGGACACAAGCGCGGCGCGTTTACGAGCGCCGACAGCGACAAGAAGGGCCTGTTCGAGATCGCCGATGGCGGCACCCTGTTCCTCGACGAGTTGGGCGAGATGCCGGTGACGCTGCAGGCCAAGCTCCTGCGCGTCCTCCAGGAAGGCACGATCCGCGCGGTCGGCGCGACGAGCGAGAAGCAGGTCGACGTCCGGATCATCTGCGCGACCAACAAGGATCTCGCGGCCGAGGTCGAGAAGGGCCACTTCCGCAAGGACCTCTACTATCGGCTGATGGTGTTCCTGATCACGCTCCCGCCGCTGCGCGAGCGTCGCGAGGACATCCCGCTGCTCGGCGCGCACTTCCTCAAGCGCTATGCCGACGAGTATCGTGTCGAGCTCCCGGGCTTCACCCAGGACGCGCTCGATGCGCTGTCGTCGTACAACTGGCCGGGCAACATCCGCGAGCTCGAGAACGAGATCCAGCGCCTCGTGATCCAGGCCGAGCCCGGCCACTGGATCGAGATCACCGACCTCTCACCGCGGCTCCGCAAGGTCGAGGGCACGATCACGCGGATCGCGCCGAAGCAGGGAACCCTCAAGGAGATGATGGAGCAGGTCGAGCGCTGGCTCATCACCGAGGCGCTGCGCGATCACGGCAACAACAAGACGAAGACGGCCGTCACCCTCGGCATCACGCGCGAGGGCCTCCACAAGAAGCTCGCGAAGTTCGGCGTGTGATCGCTCCCGGTGATCGCGCGCGCTCGGCGCCGAGCACGTCGTCACATCTCGTCGTCGGGAGGTGTGATCGGCGCGGTGAACGCGGTCTCGGAGAGCTGCGCCATCGCGGTCGCCAGGTTCGCGACCTCGACGTTGGGCGGCGCGTTGCGCTTCAGCATGAACGAGCACGTCGAGCATGACGTCACGACCATGCCGCCTCCCGTTGCCTGAACCTCGGCGAGCCGGCGCTTCGCCATCTGGTCGGCGACGAGCGGCATCGTCTTCGGCAGCAAGCCGCCGCCGCCACAGCACTCGGTGTCACCCTTGTTCCACGCGAACTCGCGAACCTGCGCGAGCTGCGAGAGCGCCTTGCGCGGCTGATCGATGACGCCGTTGTAGCGCGCGTGATAGCAGGGGTCGTGATAGTAGACCGAGCGTCGCTGTAGCGAGCACGCGAGGTTCTGGGCTGCGGGCGCGAGGAGCTCGGCGAGCGAGACCACCTCGGTACGCAGGTTGACTCCCTCGGCTGGATACTGCGCGCGCATCGCGTACAGACACGCCGAGCAACCTATCGCGATCTTGCGAAAGCCGCGCAGCGACTGCGCCACGCGGCCGGCGTGCCAGCGGAACAGATCGGGGTGACCGGCGGCGAGCAGCGGGTAACCCGCACAGGCCTGCGGCGCAGTGACGAGCTGGACGTCCGAGAGGCCCACGCGGTCGAGCAGTGCGAGCGACGCCGCGATGTCCGCAGTGCCCTTGTCGATCGCATCGCAGCCTGGCCAGAACCCGACCTCACCCTCGGTCGCGAGGTGCTCGGGGAACAGCGCCTGGAGCTGAGCTGCGAGGCGCTGCTCGCGCGCACGGAAGCGCTCGCTGTAGTTCGTCAGCGCGGGATGCGGTACGCCGCGGCTGACCGCCGCCGCGCGTCCACTGAACAGCACGAGCCCGGGCTCGTTGCCGTGATCGCAGTACATCGTGCAGTGCCGGCATCCGGTGCACGCCCAGAGCGGATCCGTGGTCTCGGTCGTCCACGTCGAGTGCGACAGCCGGAGCTGGTTCAACCGGTCCATCTTGACCTGCGGGATGAACGTCTCGCGGCCGCTCGCCGTCGAGACCGGGCACGCGTGCCGGCACATCTTCGGGCAGAACGTGCAGTAGTCGAGCTGCTTCGCGACCGCTCCCGCAGAGAACGGATCGCCGTGGTCGTCGGGCATCGCCGGCGAGTGTACTCGCTGGAATTAATTCAGGCCATCGACGCGCTCTCGCAGCTGCGAGAGATCACGAGCGATCCGCGGATTCGCGGGCTCGAGCACGGCGAGCCGCTCGAGAACATCGAGCGAGCGCGGAAGATCGCCATGGCGACCGTAGATCCCGGCGAGATTGACGAGCATTCGGGACAGGATCTGACGCTTGCTCGCCGCGGCGATCACGCTGGGCTCGAGCACCGCCTCGGGATTGGTCGTCTTCTTGAGCAGGCTCTCGAGATCCGCCGGCGTCAGCGCGCGACCGCCCGAGAATGGATCGAGGAACAGCCACGCATCTTCGATCGCGACGCGAACGAGGAAGTGACCAGGGAAGTTCACGCCCTGCGCGAGCACGCCGACCCGGCGCGCGACCTCGAGGTACAGCACGCTCAGCGAGATCGGAATACCGGTGCGGCGATCGAGCACGTCGGAGAGAAAGCTGTTGCGAGGATCGTAGTAGTCACTGGTATTGCCAGAGAAGCCGAGGTGATCAAATAGCCAGTCACTGATCGCGCGCGCGCGGCCAATACCACTCGTCGCGCGCTCGACCTCGGGCGTCACGCGCACCGCGATCCGATCGAGCTGCTCGCGATAGTGCTCCAGATCGCGCTCCGGGTAGTCCCAGGCACCGATGAGCAGGGCAGCCTGATCGAGCGCGAAGTCGTCACGATTCACGAGATCGGTGAAGCGGGCGAGGCTCTGCATACCCATCAGAGCCGATTCTATCATCAGTCGTGATGCGCCACGGATACGATCTCATCGGGGAAACCCCGAGCCAGATAGGCGCGCGCGCCGGCGTCGTCTTCGAGATTTGCTCGGAAAAACGCGGTGACGTACGAGGCGGTGATGGTCCGACCGAGCTCTGGGTCGAGGTAGGTGAACGGTGATCCATCGTCCATCCGGGTGCCGGCGCCGCACCCCTTGGCAAACGTCGGCACCAGGCCATCGAGATCCGACACCGACCAGTGGCCGGCATCCGCGATCTCGAGCTTCCACGCGTCGTGGCTCGCGGCCGCGAAGTTGTCGCGGATCAGCTTGTTACCGAACTCGGTGATCGAGTTGTCCTCGCGGGCGACCAGGAACAGGAGTGGCTCGGCGATCTCGGCGAGCTTGACGCCGGGGATCAGAGGATTCTCGATGGGCGCCGCGAGCGCGGCAGCGGCCTGGACTCGGTCGTCGACCTGGGCGAGGCGACCCGCCGTGACCGCGCCGAAGCTGTGGCCGAACACGCCGAGCCGGCTGCGATCCGCGGACGCAAGGGCAGGGGAGCTGACATCGATGGCGAGCTGGAGGTCGGTGACGCGAAGCGCGAGCTGCGCGGCGTCGAGCGAGGCCTCGTTGCCATCGAGCAGGTCCCACAGCGTGTCGCCGGTGTGATCGATGGTGATCACGACGAACCCGTGGCTCGCGAGCCGCATCGCCGTCGATGCGTTGGAGAGCCGCGTGCAAGCATGGCAGTGCGAGCCGACGACGAGTGGAAACGTGCCGGCCTCGGGCTCGCCATCGACTGCGACGTCGAGCCGGCGCGTGGGACAGGTACCGACGCCCGCGAGCAGCCCCGCATAGCGGGTGCGGATCGGCTCGGCCTCCAGGCTCTCGATCGCCACGGCGACGGTCACCGAGGTCGTCGGGTACCAGGCCTGGAGCGTGTACGAGCGCGTCGCATCCGCGTGCGTGATGCGGCGGGTGCCCACGGCGTGCGTGCCGGGGTGCTCGACGGTGAGATCCGGATCAGTCGAGGATCCGCACGCAGCGACGTACACAGACAGCAACAACACGCGGGGGATCACCCGCTCACTATACGGATGTTTGTGTGCGATGATCATCCGTCCATGGCGGAGGAGCCACGTCCAGGAATGATCGTCGGTGGGCGCTACGAGCTCATCGAGGTTGCCGGCCGTGGCGGCATGGCGGATGTGTGGCGCGGCCGGGTGCGCGGCGACTCGGGCTTCGTGCGCGATGTCGCCGTGAAGCAGATGCACCAGAACCTCGCCGCGCAGCCGCAGTACGTGGCGATGTTCGTCGAGGAGGCGCGCGTCGGCAGGTCGCTGCAGTCACCGAACGTCGCCGAGGTCCACGACTTCGTCCACGACCGCGGCAACTACTACATGATCCTCGAGTGGATCGACGGCGTCGATCTCGGCAGCTGGGTCAAGTGGCATGTCAGCAAGGGCGAGCAGACCCGGTGGGAGCTGGTCGCCGCGGTCGGCGTCGGCATCCTGCGCCGGCTCGCCGCGGCGCACGAGCGCGTTGGCGCAGACGGCCGCAACATGCCGATCGTTCACCGTGATGTCTCGCCGCACAACGTGCTGCTGACCACGCGCGGGATGGTCAAGCTGATCGACTTCGGGCTCGCGCTGGCGCCCGACCGTCGTCAGGAGCTGACCGATCCGGGCATCGTGAAGGGCAAGATGAGCTACCTCGCCCCCGAGATCGTGGCGGGTGGTCGCCCGGTGCCGCTCTCGGATCAGTTCGCGTGCGGCTCGGTGCTGTGGGAAGCGCTCGTCGGGCGCAAGCTGTTCGACGGGCAGACCGACTACGAGGTCTACACGCGCCTGCGCGAGTGCATGGTGCAGCCGCTGCGGCCGCTGCGGCCCGATGTGCCGCAGGCGTTCGCGCAGATCATCACGCGCGCACTGTCGGCGAACGTCGATACCCGGTTCCCGTCCGCGCGCGAGATGGCGCGGCAGATCGGCACCACGCTCAAGAAGGTGCAGCTCCGCAAGGATCTCCACACCGTGCTCTCGAAGAGCGTGAGCGATGCGCGCGCGCAGCTCGGCCTCGGCTCCGGCATGACGCAGGACCACTCCGAGGCCACGCCGATCGCGGAGATTGTCGGCGACGAGACGCCCCGGATCGAGATGGTGCCGCTGGCCGATCCCAAGAAGGCGGAGAAACCGCGCGGCCTTCGCCACTACCTCCCGTTCTTCGGTAGAAAACGCGGGTGAGCTGGAGGCTGGCGGCGGTGGCGGCCCTGATGCTGGGGGCCTGTGGCGATGACGGTCTGTCGCCTGCACCACCAACACTGACGGCCGGTCCCGTGACGATCGACACGGCGACCCTCGGGCTGACCCTCGGCGATGGCCCGGCGCTCGCGCAGGATCACTTCCTCTCGATCGGCACGGTCGACTCGATCGACGCGAGCCACTACTACGATCCGCGCGGCGATGCCGAGGTCACGCTCAGCACCGTCGACCGAGCGATCGGTAGCGATGGCGACTGGGTCGTGCTCGAGGGCGGAACCAGGCTCCAGCTCACCGAGTGCGCGGTGCCGAGCTGCGCGATCCTCGACATCGATGCGAGCGCTCACCAGCGCGCGGTGCAGCTGCAGATCACGCTCCCCAAGGAGGCCGCGGAGGCGCTCTACGGCACCGGTGATGCGCCGATCCGCAGCAACGTCGCGGGCACCGTTCGCGAGATGTCACTGCGCGTGGATCTGCAGTCGCATTCCTCGCTCAACGAGACGCACGTGCCGGTGCCGCTCGTGATGTGGCCGCGGCGCGGTGCGGGGATGTTCATCGCCGACGATCGCCCCGGCGCGCTCGACCTCGGTGCAGCGCAGCCCGATCGCGTGACCGCGACGTTCACGTTGCCCGCGCGTGGCGCGTTCCGGATCTACCTCTACACCGCCACCAGTCCGCTCGATCTCGTGCGCACGTACGTGGCGTTGACCGCAAAGCCCGCGGTGCCGCCGCGCTGGGCATTCGCGCCGCAGCAATGGCGCAACGTGTGGAACAGCTCCGACGAGGTCCGTGGCGATGCCGCAGAGATGCGGACGCGCCGGATCCCGGGCTCGGTGATGTGGATCGATAATCCCTGGCAGACCGGCTACAACAACTTCATCGTCGACGAGACGCGCTTCGTGGGGCCCGCGCAGCTGATCGCGGATCTAACCGCGCAGGGCTACAAGGTGCTGTTCTGGTCGACGCCGTACGTGGGCACGACTCCCGAGCTCGCCGCCGATCATGCCGAGGGCAACGCGAACCACTACTTCGTCACCGACGATGGCGGGCTGACGGTGGACTGGCCGTGGCAGGACGGGCCGGGCGCGCTAGTCGACTTCACGCGCGACGGTGCGACGGCATGGTGGCGCCAGCGGATCAACCGCGTGGTCGCGCTCGGTGCCTCCGGGTTCAAGCTCGATTTCGGCGAGGAGCTGGTGCCGGATCTCGCGGGGACGCTGATCCCGTTCCTGCTCGCCGGCGGCGACAACTCCACGCACCACAACCGGTACGCCGCCGGCTATCACGACGCGTATCTCGGCGCGCTGCCACCCGGCGAGGGCTTCCTGATCACGCGTGCGGGCGCCTGGGGCGAGCAGGCCACCAACACCGCGATCTGGCCCGGCGATCTCGACTCCGATTTCTCCGAGCACGGCGTGCTGCGCGCGGGCAAGCGCAACGTCGGTGGTCTGCCGAGCGCGATCAGCCGCGGCCTCTCGCTCTCGGTCTCGGGCTATCCGTTCTACGGCTCCGACATCGGCGGCTTCCGGGGCTTCCCCACCACCGAGGCGCTCCTGCGCTGGGCGGAGTACGCCGCACTCGGCACGATCATGCAGCTCGGCGGCGGGGGCAAGAGTCACGATCCGTGGGACACGACGCTGTTCGATCCGGGCGCCGACGTCATCTACAAGAAGTATGCGGATCTGCACATGCAGCTGAACCCGCTGCTGTGGACGCTCGCGCTGCAGGCGGGCAAGGACGGCACCCCGGTCACCACGCCCGCGCGGTTCGTCCACGACTGCCTGTGTGACGACGCGATGTTCCTGCTCGGCAACCACATCCTCGTTGCTCCGGTGGTCGCCCCGGGTGCAACCACGCGCACGGTCGTGTTGCCCCCCGGTCCGTGGGTGGAGACAGCGACTGGCGCCACCGTGTTCGGCAACGGGCGCGATCCGATCACCGTGCCGGCTCCACTCGATACGCTGCCGATGTGGTACGCGGCGGACGCGCTGATCCCGATGTTCGCGCGGCCCGCTGACACGCTGTTGCCGGCAACGGCACCGGGCGTCACCTCGTATGCCGATCCGACGTACGGCCGCGAGCTACGCGTGGTCTACGCCGCGCGGACGTCCTCGATTCCGCTCGAGGCCTCCCCTGGGATGGTGGTGCACGATGGATCGGAGCTGTCCGCGTCCTTCACGATGGTGACGCTCACGGCGGGCACGCAGTACAGCGTGTTCACGATCGATGTCGACGGGCGCACGCACGCCGATGCGTTCGCGGCTCCGACCGCGGTGAGTGTCAACGGCGCCGATCTACCGTCGGTGGCCGACGATGCCGCGCTGTTCGCGTGCGCCGCGCCGGGTTGCTATCGCTTCGAGTCCGCCACCAAGCACCTGCAGGTCCGCGTGTTCGCGCCGCAAGGTCAGCAGCGCACGATCGTCGTTCGTTGATCAGTGCACCCGCGCGCGGGTCAGCGAGTACGTCTGGTTGCAGCGCGAACCGATGGGGAATGGCTCGGAGATCCGCAGCGGTTCGTAGCCGGTGAACCGTGCCTCGACGCTGACACCTCGCCTCCAGGTATCGAGCGCGAGGAACGTGGGCGTGGTGCCGAGCGTCCGCTCCGTCCCTGCACCGTCGACGCTCACCAGCGTGGCTCCCTGGGGGATCGAGTGAATCGTGCAGGACCGGGACGCAGACGTACGCGCCTCGGTGCTCTGCATCCGAACACGCTGCTCTTCGCGTTCCGCGTCCTCGCGCGCGCGCTTCTCCGAGTGGTCCCGCGTGGCCATCACGAGCGGAATCCCGAACAAAACGAGGAGCGGAAGGCCGATCGCGATCAGGGTGTAACGGCCCGAGTGCGGCCGT
>JBKJUF010000156.1:0-32147 GCA_046590445.1 Kofleriaceae bacterium | reverse complement strand
GTGTTCCTCAAGGCGGCGGCCTAATGGCCACCAACTTCCGGGGAGCTGTACTAAGGAGCCGTCATCCACCGCATCGCCCTCGTCACGACGCTCGGGCTCGTCGTCACGGGACGCATTGCCAGTGCGCAACCGGTCGAGCCTACGCCGATCGAGCCCGCGCCGGTGGAGTCCGGTCCGGTCGAGCCCGCGCCGGTCGAGCCCGCGCCACGGCCTGCCGCCGCTGCTCCGTGCGCGCACCCTCCACCCGTCACTACCGTGGTCGCCGCGATCGGCGCGCAGACGTTCCTGCCGTACCTCATGTCGACCGCGATCGGAGCTACGTTGGACTTCAACCTGGACTACACGCGCTTCGCCGAGGCAACACCGTATTACTCGCAGTTCACGTTCATCGGGATTCGCGCACACGGTCAGTACATCGCGCCGAAGGGCTACGGCGGTTACCTGACGCTGCCCGGGTTCCACGCGAGTGCCAACGGGTACCCCAACACGAACGGCGTCGGCAATATCGAGATCGGCGGGCTCTACGTGATGCGCCCGCGACCGACGATCGACATCATGTTACGCGGCGGCGTCGCGCTCGATACCGCGGGCGACCTGGCCGGCGGAAGCACACCAATCTCGCACCTCGTGCCGCGCCTCGGCGACGCCTATCCGGCCGGGCTCTCACGGACGTGGGCTCGCGCTCAGGGATCGCTGCGCCATACCGCCGGCGCCATCATCGTCGGCGGTGCGGTCGGTCTCGACGTCCCGTACCACCGCAACGTAGGTGAAGATGACGGTGGACTGGGCTTCGGGACCCTTGCCCGCCTCGTTGCCTCGATCGGCTTCACGCAGGGCAGAGTCGGTGCAGCGGTCGGCATCGTGCTGCTGCGGCAGGTGAACGGCACCTCGTCCGACGACTCGAACATCATCGGCGCGAACGCGAACCTCGATGTCTCGGTCGCCCGAAACACCCGGATGTACGGGTTGTTCGGCATCAAGTTCGAAGGTTCCCTTTCTGGGTACACGAATGACATTGCCGACGAGGCCTTCTCGGTCGGCGTCGGCCTCCGTCACGCGTTCCACTAGGAGCTGTCATGCAACGCATCGTCCTCGTCAGCATTCTCGGAGTCGCCGTCGCGGCACGCGCAGTCAGCGCGCAACCCGGTGCCGAGCCACCGCCTGCCGAGCCGGCACCGCCGCCTGCCGAGCCGGCGCCACCGCCTGCCGAGCCGGCGCCACCGCCGACGCCGGAATCCGCGATGACCGTCGCGCCGCCGCCGCCGGGTGCCGCGCCCATCGTCGCCGTGGCGGCCACGTCGGGCGTGCTGCCGAATCTATTATCCACGGCGGCCGGCACGACGATCGATCTGCAGGCCGACTACATCTCGATCGACGGTGCCGACGGCATCACGTTCCTCGCGATGAAGGCGCACGGGCAGTTCATCTCGTCCGGTGGCGCCGGCGGCTACGCCTCGCTGCCGTTCACCTATCTGACCGGTGACGATCTGCCGGAGAGCGTGCAGGGCATCGGCAACCTCGAGGTCGGCGCGCTCTACGCGATCCGCTCGAACCCGCAGCTCGACGTCCTGTTGCGCGGCGGCGTCTCGCTGAACACCGCCGATGAGGAGGACGCCGAGCTCTTGCTCTACGGCCACCTCTTCCCGCGCCTGACCGACGTGTTCACGCAGGCCGGGCTCGACACCACGTGGGCGCGCGTGCAGGGCAGCATGGTGCACTCGTCGGGCAACATCCGGCTCGGCGGGATGGCCGGCGCCGATGTCCCGATCTCCGGCGAGGCGCAGGACGAGATCGACGCGCTCGTCAACGTCGCGGTGTCCGCCGGTTTCCAGCAGGGCAACGTCGGTGCGGCGATCGGATTGACGATGGTGCAGACCGTCGGCCTTTCCGACGAGCAGAACTACTCGGGCCTCAACCTCACGGGCAACTTTGCGGCGGGCCCGACCACGCGGATCATCGGCTCGCTCGGCTTCAACGTCGGCGGCGACGAATTCGAGATCGACGGCTTCTCGCTCGGCGTCGGGCTGCGCGTCGGCATGTGATCACGCGTCGGTGCCGAGGTAGACCAGGTAACTCTCGGCGCCGCGGGTGAGCACGAGCTGGCGCGCGCCGCGATTGGCCATCACGCCGATCGGCGAGCCCGTGAAGCGGCCGTGGTTGCGATCGCCCTGCTTGAGGTACGTGACGGGCTCGCGCCCATCGTCGTAGAACGAGACGGTCTCGAAGTCGGTGCCGTGGATCTGGCGCACCGACACCATGCGCGGATCGCGAAGCTTGACGCCGATCGCGGCGAGCCAGGTGGCTGCCGCCGGGCGCGTGGTCGTCGATTCATCCGGGGCGTCGAGCGAGATCCAGCGAGCATCGGCATGCGCACCTTCGATCGCGACCACGAAGCGCGCGCCGCGCGGGAGCGGAACCTCGAGCGCGGACACCGGCGCATCGAACTCCCACGACCGCGCGAGGACGACCTGCCGCGAGCTCTTGACCACGCGTGTGCCTGTCGGCCCGAGCAACGTCAGCGGGACGGGCTGCGCGAGGGCGTCGGCGTCGGCGATCTTGGTCGCGTCGTACGACCGCGGCGCGAGCAGCCGCCACACCAGGCCCTCGGTGGCCGCGGGTCCGACGAGCACGAACGAGCGGGTCTTCGCGCCCATCGCGTGCGGCAGGAAGTGCGTCGAGAGCCGCATCACGCGTGGCTCGGGCGTGTAGTTGCCGCAGGCGTCTGCGCGCCGGGCGGACAGGATGGACAGGGCGAGAGCGGCGATCAGGACAGTCAGGTTGCGCATGTCCCAGGAACGGAAGCCGCGCGCGACCGGCGCACGAAATCGTGCAAGTTCGCGAGATCGCGCAGTCGGCCCCTTATCGCGTCCAGTTGGTGGACAGTCCAGTTGGTGGACAGATCGATGCGCCGGTCGGGAGGGCCGGCCGTTACCGTCCTGGATGAGAACGCTCGACCGACGCCAGCAAGCGCTCGACGCTGAGCTCGACCCGGCTCCGCACGAGCTCGAACATCTCGTCGAGCTCCTCGGAGGGCGCGCCGATCGTTTCGGCGACGTGCGTGCGGGTCGCGCCGAACACCGCCTCGCGGGCGCTCGCGAGCCAGCGCACGATCGTCGCGCGATGGACGCCGTACATCTGTGCGAGCTGTTCGAGCGTGACGCCGCCGATGAAGTGCAGGCGCAGCAGGTTGCGATCGCGACGCGACGCGGCGGCGACGGCCTGCGCGAAGCCCGCGCTGAACGCTTGCCGGTACTGCGCCTTGATCAGCGACAGCTCGACGTCGACCGGCGCGGCGAGCTCGCGGCCGGCGGGCAGCTCGACCTCGCGGGCTTCATGGCGGATCCGATCGATCGCGGTGCGGGTCGCGGTGACCTGGACGAGGCCGCGGAGGCGGCCGCGGCCGGCGTACTCGACGACGCGAGGCGGTCGGTCACCATCGGCGAGCAACAGCTTGTCGCGCACCGTCGCGCGCACGTCCTCGACGGTGGCCGCCGGGAGCTTCATGCCGGCGAGCGCCTTGGGGACGATGTCGAGGTAGCCGCGATCGAACGCGGTGATCGCGGCAGCGTCACCGCGTGCGCACGCGACGGCGAGGTGGATCTCGGCGAGCGCGGCGGCGGCGAGCGCGGGCGGATCCTCGCCTGCGAGCTTGTTCGCCAGCACCTCGACCAGCTCGCGGGGCTCGACGCGGACGCCGGGCCACGCTGCCGCCGCTTCCTCGCACAGCGTCACCAGGGCGCGCTCGGCCTCGTCGGGGGTCCCGAGCGCACGGGCAGCGTCGGGGACCGTCCTGGCGAGCAGATCGTGGAGAGGCGTGGCCACGACGCCGATGCTACCCTGAGGTCGGCGTGAGGTGTCTCGACGACGAGACGGTGCTCGGGCTCGTCGAGGGCCGGCTCGCGCCGCCGTGGCCCGCCGCAATCGACGAGCACCTCGACACATGCGAGTCGTGCCGCGATGTGATCTCGCAGGTCGCGCGCGTGCAGTCACCGTCGCGCGTGCTCGGCCCGGGCCTCGCGCTCGGGCGCTACGTGATCGGCGAGCTCGTCGGCACCGGCGCGATGGGGCGGGTGTACGCGGCGTGGGAGCCCGAGCTCGATCGGCGGGTCGCGATCAAGGTGCTGCAAGACGACGCGCCCGGCGCGCGCGATCGCCTGGTCCGCGAGGCCCAGGCGATGGCGCGTCTCGATCATCCGAACGTCGTCGGCGTCCACGAGGTCGGGACGACCGAGCACGGCGTCTACGTCGCGATGGATCTCGTCGACGGCGAGACGCTGCGCGGCTGGGCGGTGCACCGGCCGGGCTGGCGCGAGGTTGCCCGCGTGCTCGCCGAGGTCGCGCGTGGGCTTGCGGCGGTCCACGCGGCGGGCGTGTTGCACCGCGACGTCAAGCCCGACAACGTGATCGTCGGCGCAGACGGCCGCGCCCGGCTCGGCGACTTCGGTCTCGCACGCTCGGGGACGTCGCTCGCCACGTCGCCGCGGCCGAAGGATGCGTCGTCACCGCGCGCGAGCTCGGCGCTCGCAAACGGCACGCCGGCGACCTCGGTCGCCGGTACGCCCGCGTACATGGCGCCCGAGGTGCTACGCGGCCACGCGGCGACCGCCGCGAGCGATCAATTCGGGTTTGGCGTCACCGCGTACGAGGTGCTCGCCGGCAGGCGGCCGTTCACCGGCACGACGTGGGCCGAGCTCGCGAGCACGATCGATCGCGAACCACCCGCGCGGTTGCCCGCGGCACCGGGCTGGCTCGATGCCGCGATCCGGCGCTGCCTCGCGGTCGATCCCGCGCGCCGGTTCGCGTCGATGACCGAGGTCGCCGCGCTGCTCGAGGAGCGCGCGCGCCGCGGCGGCCCGACCCTGTGGATCGCCGCGGCCGTCACGACTGCAATGCTCGCGAGCGGCGCGACCTGGCTCGCCGTCCATGAACCCGCGGCACGCTCCTGCGAGCTCGGCGCCGGTCAGATCGCGAGCGTGTGGAACGACGCCGCGCGCCAGCGGCTCGGTCTCGATACACCGGTCGCAGCGTCGATCGCGCGGTGGACTGCAGCGTGGATCACCGCCCGCGACACCGTGTGTCGCGCCGGCGAGTACGAGCCCCCCGCGGTGATCGCCGCGCGCGATCGCTGCCTCGACGGTCGGCGCGCCGAGCTCGCGGCGCTGCTCGAGCGGGTTGCCGCGTCGCGGTCAGCCGCCGAACGCCTCGGCGATGCCCTCGCGACACTGCCACCGTCGGAGTGCACGAGCCTCGCGCCGGGTGGTGCCGATCCGCTGCCGCTCGATCCCGCGGCGGCCGTGGCGGTGCGCGACATCGCGCGCGAGCTACCTGGCGTGCGCGCCGCGATCGCGCTCGGCGACGCACGTCCGGTCGCGGCGACAGTCGCGCAGCTCGTCGAGCGCGCCCGAGCCAGTGGCCACGCGCCAACGCTCGCCGAGACCCTGCTGCTCCACGCCGAGGCCGCGCGCGCGACCGCCGATCTCGCGGCCGCCGCGCTCGCCGCGCGCGATGCCGTCGCGGCTGCCGAACGCGGCCACGATGATCTCGCCGCCGCGCGCGCGTGGATCGCGCGAATGACGATCGCCGGCGACCGGCGCGATCTCGCGGCGACGGATGATCTCGCGGCGATCGCCGAGGCCGCGATCGATCGCGCCGGCGCACCGCCTCACCTCGCCGCGCAGCTGCTGCGGATCCGCGGCCTCGTCGCGTACAACCGCGGCGAGCTCGTCCTGTCACGCGCGCTGCTCGGCGAGGCACGCACGGCGTATGCGGAGCTCGCCGGCGAGCGCTCGTTCGAGGTCGCGGCGGTGCTGTCGTCACTCGGGACCGTCGAGCGCGCTGCCGGCGATCTCGATGCCGCCGAGCGCCACCACCGGCTCGCCCTGGCGCTCGATCGCGAGCTGCGCGGCGACCGTCACCCCGACGTCGCGCGCGATCTCCACAACCTCGCCGGTGTCGCGCGCCTGCGCGGCGAGCACGACGTCGCGGTCACGCTCTATCGCGAGGCCCTCGCGCTCGAGGACGCGCTGCGCGGCCCGACCAGCGTCGAGTCCGCGCTGACCCACAACTCGCTGGGGCTCGTCCACATGGCGCGCCGTGACTGGGCGGCCGCCGAGATTGAGCTCGCGCTGGCCCGCAACGCGCTGCGAGCGGCCGGTCATGGTGATCTCGCGTTCGCCGAGCACAACTCGGGGCTCGTGATGGCCGCACGCGGCCGCCATGCCGAGGCGCTCGCTCACTTCGAACGCGCGGCCGCCGCCTACGCCGCGACGATCGGCGATGCCGCTGCGGCGCCGATCCGCTTGCACCTCGATCGCGCGCGCAGCGAGCTGGCCCTCGGCCGCACCGCTGCCGCACGCTCGCACGCCGCGCAAGCGCGCGATGCCGCGACGCGCGCCGGCCTGGCGTGGATCGTCGCCGAGGCCGCCGCATTCCTCGCCGAACCGCGCCCTCGCCCGCGCGCGCCGGCGTCCGCGCACCAGCCGCTCGTGATCGAGCCACCACCAGCCGTGGTGACGCCGGGGCCCACGCCCCAGGCCGCCACCGAGTCGCCGGTGCCGCCGCCGCCGCCACCCGCCGTTCCGAAGCCAGGACGCGACGTCGGGGTCTACGGCTCGAGCCAGGGCTGGTAGGGGACGGTCTCCACTAACTCAACTTGCGATCTCGGGGTAGAGGGGACGGTCTCCACTAACTCAACTTGCGATCTGGAACGTTGCGAGATCACAACCCTGAATGGGGACGGTCTCCACTAACTCAACTTGCGATCGCGAACGCTGCGGCGCGACCGGCTGATACACTGGAGGCGGTGAGGTCATTCGTCCTCGTCTTCCTCGCAGGCTGCAACCCGGTGTTCGGGCTCGATCCCACGCGCGCCGTCGAGCTACCCGACGCCGGTGACCCGCGCATCGACGAGGATCTCGATGGCGTGCTCAACGACGTCGACAACTGTCCCGGCGTCGCAAACCCCGAACAGGTCGATCTCAGCGAGACACGTTAGGTTTACCGGCCGACGCCCTCGGTGACGCGTGCGATCCGAACACCGATCTCGTGGACTCCGTGATCACGCGTTACTACTTCAACACACCCGACGACGCGACCCATTGGATGGCGAGCGGACCGTTCACGTTCGTCGAGGGACACGTCGAGATCGCGAAGACCGCGGAGCTCGTATATCTCGATCACCTCGACATGCCGCCGGTCACGCGCGGGCGGCTCACCGTCGAGGCTGGCTTCGAGCTCGTCGACCACGCTGTTGGCTCGCGCATCGGTGCGTACGTCGACGCCCGCGACCTCCACTACACGCTCGTCGATCTGCGGCCGGACACGTACCTCACCACGTACAACAAGTATCCGCCGCCCACGCTCTGCCTCGAGACCAACCGCACGGGCTGCGACGAGGAGGCCCTCCCGACGCTGCCCGAGCGCATCGTGATCCAGATGCGAAGCGGCTCCGGCGCTCCCAAGATGAACGACATCAAGGGGATCCTCGCGGGCACTGGTGTCGACGCGAAGTACGATAGCACCGGCCAGATCGCGAACAATCTCGGCATCATCAGCTCGGCGAACGCGCGCCTGCTCCACGTGATCGTCTACATCGCGGAGTGATCTCGTGCGCCGGTCGGGCTGGCTGCCCGTTCTCGGAGCATGAGCACGACCCGCCGAAACTTCCTCTCCCTCGGCCTCTCCCTCGGTCTCGGTTCGCTGATCGCTTGCGGCGCGCGCGGCTCGGCCGTCGCGTGCGGTGCGCTCGCACCGACCCCGCAGATCCCCGATGACGACGCTCCCCCGCCCGCCGCGACGTGCGCGCTGACCGCCGCGAACATCGAGGGCCCGTTCTACAAGCCGGGCGCACCGAGCCGGGTCGTGCTCGCGACCGCGCGCGACACCGGAGAGCGCCTCGTGATCGGCGGCACCGTCCGCACGACCTCATGCGAGCCGCTCGCGAACGCGGTGCTCGACATCTGGCACGCCGACGCGCGCGGCGGCTACGACAACGAGGGCTGGGGGATGCGCGGCACGATGGTCACCGACGCGCACGGCCGCTGGCAGCTCCGTTCGATCATGCCGGGCCGCTACCTCAACGGCCGCCGCTACCGGCCGACCCACGTCCACGTCAAGCTGCGCGCGCGTGGCCACCGCGAGCTGACGACTCAGCTGTACTTCGCGGACGATCCGTACAACATCGGCGATGACTTCATCGTGCCATCGCTGATCATGGCGCATCGCAAGGTCAACGACGTCCGCCGCGCCGCGTTCGACTTCGTGCTCGCCGCGACCTAACCTCAGTGCCGCAGCGGACCGGTGCCATCGCGCGGGATGCGATGCGCGATCGTCTGCATGATCAGCAGCGTGCGTGCGAGTCCCGGCGACAGGGCCGGCTTGCCGGTCGTCATCAGCGACACCGCGATGTCGCGGCTCGGGTCAGCGTAGACGAACACGTTCGTGAAGCCGACGTGGCCAAACGCGCGCTGCGTCCGCAGGCCATACAGGCTCGCGAGCCGGCCGCCGAGCATGAAGCCCATGCTGTAGCGGATCGGCGCGCCGAGCGTGAAATCGAGCTCGAAGTACGTCTGCTCGGCGATCGCGCGCTGGATCGTGCGGGTCTCGAACACGCGGACACCGTCGAGCGTGCCGCCGTCGAGCAGCAGCTGCATGAACCGCGAGGCCTCGTTCGCGGTCGACACGATGTTGCCGGCCGGCACGACGCTGGTCAGGAACCGCGGATCATTCGAGACCCGGACTGCCTCGACGAAGTCGACCGACAGCGCGCGCCGCAGGATCTGCGCGAGCGGGGGCAGGATCGGTGGGCCGGTGAACGCGTTGACCGCAACCTCGCGCAGCCGCCCGGCGGGGACGCCGAAGTTGAACGCGTCGAACTTCAGCGGCGCGAGGATCTCGTCGCGCATGACATCGCGCAGCGGCTTGCCCATCACCCGCTCGACGATCGCGCCGAGCACGAAGCCGCCAGTCAGCGCGTGGTAGGCGAGGCGGCGGCCGGCGCGGAAGGTCGGCTTCTGGCTCGACAGCAGCGTCAAGATCTCGGCCGGGCGCTCGAGCAGGCCGACGTCGGCGAACTGCGGCGGGATCCGCGGGATACCAGCGCGATGGGTCAGCACGTGGCGCAGCGAGATCCGCTCCTTGCCGTGCTGGCCGAACTCCGGCAGGTAGTGCGCGACCGGATCGTCGAGGTGCAGGAGGCCACGCTGGTCGCACAGGTGCACCAGCATCGCGGTGACCATCTTGGACGCCGAGAACAGGTTGAACAGCGTGTGCGGCGACGCGACCACGCGATGCGCGTCTGCCGGATCGAACGGGCTGTTACCGCGCGCGTGGCCGATCGAGCGATCGAGCACGACCTGGCCGCGGCGGCGTATGCAGAGCCCGAGTGCCGGGTAGAGCCCGGTGCGGTAGGTCGCGACGCACGCGCGCCAGATCGAATCGACGGCCTTGCGCTCGATCCCGACCGCGCGGGGGTCGACCTCGGGGCCTCGATCAGAGACTTCCTCTGGCATCGCGACTCGCACCAGCGTCTCGAAGCGCGCGCGAAGCGACATCGCCGCGAGCGTATCACGGCACTACTTGCAATACGGTTGCAGTGGCGCGGGTCTGGAGCCTCGCGTAGAGTCCGCGAGCATGGCGAAGAACCTCGACGAGCTACGCGCCGCGGTCCGTGACAACGGGCTGCGCGCGACCCCGTCGCGGCTCGCCGTGCTCGAGCTGGTACGCGCGAGCCATGCGCCGGTCTCGCATGGTGACGTCGCTGATCGGCTCGCCTCGCAGGGCTGGGATCGCGCCACGATCTACCGCAACCTCACGGACCTCGCGGAGGTCGGGTTGCTGCGGCGCACCGACGTTGGCGACCACGTGTGGCGGTTCGAGGCGATCAACGCCGAGCACGACACCGCGCATCCGCACTTCGTGTGTACCGAGTGCGGCACCGTCGAGTGCATGCCGGAGATCGAGCTCGCGATCCGCCGCGCGAAGGCTCCACGCGCCGTCAAGCAGCGTCAGGTCGAGGTCCACGTCCGCGGCCTCTGCGACGCCTGCATCTGAATTGCGCGATCACGGCACGACGCGCAGGCAGCTCTCGTACGGCGTCGCGCCGAGCCGCTCGTCGCGCACCACGATCCACACCGGCACGTCGAGCACGCCGTCGAGGTCCTCGGCCCGCGGCGCACGGTAGTCGGTGAACAGCGGCGCCGGGTTCCCCGAGAAGTCGCGCGGACCACCGGTCGATCCCGAGGACACGCCGCCCGCGCCGACGAGCCACTGGTAAGTCGGGCTCTCGGTGAAGGTCTGCTGGCGGCCATCCAGCGTCGGCACGATGTAGACCTCGCGGGTCTCGGGACGCTCGATCGGCGTGATCCGCACCGTCGCGCGGGGCCCGATCTCGATCGGCGACGGCTGATCGACGCAGCGTCCGAGTGGCAGCACGACTGGCTCGGTCCCATCGATCGACGCGTCGAAGTGATCGATCACCGGGTTCGAGTTCGCGGTCCGCTCCGCCGGGATCCGCGGCGTCACCCGCACGGTCTTGCCGGCATGGAGATCGAGTGCCGCCTCGACATCCTCGCCGCCGACCGCGAGCGAGATGCCGTAGTCGAGGCCGCCGAGCCCGCGGAACGTATCGCCCTCGAAGACCAGGCGGAGGATGCCGAGCAGGTTGCCATCCGGGTTGATCGTCACGCACATCCGCGGCGCGGGTACCGCGATATCGGGATCCGCGATCAGGCCCGAGCCGAGCTTCACCGACGGCAGATCCGTGCTGCACCGCTCGTCGTTGTCGAGCACGCACAACGTCATCGACCACCGCATCCGCCGGTCGAAGCTCGGGTCGGCAACCAGCGCGCACATCTCCGCGGGCTCGAGCTGCTCGAGGAGCTCGGTCTCGCTCTGCGGGTCCTCGAGATCGACGTCGACCAGCTGATCGGGCGGCGTCGCCGACATCGCGAGGATGCGGGTATCGATCACGACGTTCTCGTCCTCGAACGAACCGCACGCGGCGCACAGGGCGAGAACCAGGGCGCGCTTCACGGCACCACTCTCAAGCACGCATCGCGCCAGGTCACGCCCAGGCGTCCATCGCGCTGCACGAGCCACAGGGCGATATCGGTCGGCTCGCGGACCTGCGGCGCGGTCCACTCCGTCCCGTCGAGCGTGATGTTGCCGAACGCGTCGGGCGGACCGCCGGTGTGGTCGTCCGCAAACGAGCCCGCAATCGCGATCCACTGGTACGAAAGGATCTCGGTAAAGCGCTCGGATCCACCGTCGATCGTCGGCAGCACGAACTCTTCCTTGTCACCATCGCGGGCGATGGGAAACAACGTCACGGTGTCGCCGGAGCGCACATCGTCGACTCGACCTGACCCCGCGCAGTGATGCCGGTCGATGTCGAAGCCGAGGCCGCCGCGCCCGAGCAGCAGCTGGTCGACGTTCGGGTTGTGGTTCGCGGCGCGGTCGGCGGGAATCCGCGGCGCGATCCGGATCTGCTTGGACGCGAAGACCTGGGTCCTCGGCTCCTCGTCGCTGTACACCCACAACGAGATCCCGAAATCGATACCGCCGGTACCCCGCGCCGGGTCATCGCGGAACACCTCGTAGAGCAGCGCGGCGAGCGCGGCGTCGGGCACGAGCTGCGCGCACACGACGCCACCGGGCGCGAAGTCTGAGAACTCGGGACACGGATCGCCGATCTGACTCACCTCCGGATCGGCCAGGCGGCTCGACCGGATCGGGATCTGCGGTCGATCCGGCAGACACCGCCCGCCGTCGTCGATGATGCAAGCCGTCATCCTCCAGCTGAGCGACCGTGCCCTGCCGGGTTCGGCGATCAACGCGCGGATGGTGATCGGGCCGAGCAGCGCGAGCAGCTCGTCGACGGTCGGCGGGCTCGCCGGATCGAGGACGAGGTTGACGACTTGCTCTGGCGGGTTGGCCTGGATCGCGATCACCCGCAGATCGAGCACGATCGTGGGGTCCTCGAACGTCGCGCAGCCCGACACGCCGACAGCTACGACGACCGCCAGCAGCGCGCGCCTCACCAGTTCCCCCGGAGGCCGAGTGTCGGCAGGAACGGGAAGCTCGTGATCGGCGCGGACTCGCGGAACCGGTAGTCGTACTCGGTCGCCTCGACGTTCTTGAAGTTCGCGACGTTGATGATGTCGAGATAGAGGCCAAGGCTCCACGTGTTGAACAGCCAGACCTTCTCGGCGCGCACGTCGATCTGCTTGAACGTCGGCACGCGCGCCGAGCGAAACGGCCCGCGCACGGCGTCGTAGTTGCCGGTGTCGGCGTCGTAGGTCGAGCCGATCACGGGCGTCTCGGGGCGGCCGCTCGCGAGCTGGAACCGGATGCCGAGCTCGTAGCCACGCCCGGGCTTGTAGCTGGCGACGGCATTCAGTACGTGCGGCTGGTCGAAGCCGGTGGGGACCCACTCGCTGTCGGGATGCTGTCGCTGCTTTGCCTTGCTGAACGTGTACGAGAGCCAGCCGAACGCGCGCTCGCTGATCTCGCGCTTGATCAGCATCTCGAAGCCGTACGAGGTGCGCTTGCCCTCGTTGCGAAAATTGACGAACTGGAACGTGCCGTCGTCGGTATCCTCGAGCTCGTTGCCGACGAACACCACGAGATCGTGGCGCTCCGCGTAGTAGATCTCGCTGTCGATCGACCACAGCCGGCTCGGCTTCCACTCGTAGCCGAGCCCGACGTGCGTCGCGTGCTCGATGCCGACGTTCGGGTTGCCGAACCGGCTGTCGACGGCCTCGGGCTGCGGTGGCTGGCTGAAGGCGCCGAGGTACGCCTTCGCGGTCAGCGTCTTCGAGAGCTGGTAGCGCGCGACCAGCCGCGGATCGAGCGAGAACCGGTCCTGCCCCTCGATCAGATAGGTGTCGAGGCGCAGCGTCGGGATCAGCTTGAGCCGCTTGGTGATGTCGATCCCGAGGTCGGTGTAGAAGGCGAGGCCGAGCGTCGAGGCGCCGCGGAACACCTGCGACGGCGGGATGTCGACGCCCGATGATTCGATCAGGTTGTCGTCGACCGGCACGAGCGCGTCGTAGCGGGTCGCGCGTGACAGCACGTCGATGCCACTGTCGAGCGTGAACCGCTTGCTGAGACGGCCCCACGCGCGCAGCCGATACGACAGCGTCGTGTTGACGATGCTGACCGCGGTGAACGGCCCGGTCGCCTCGGCCTGGGCGCCGGAGAACGTCAGGCTGTCGCGGCCAAACGCCGGCGAGATCGACAGCTTGAGATCGCCGCCAAGCGACCGCGCATAGGTGCCGATGACCCGGAAGAACTTCACCGCGGTGTTCAGATCCGTGGAGACCTGCGCGTCGGCGTCCTGATCGAGCACGTGCAGCGTGTCCGACGAGCCGATCGAGAACAGGCTGAGTCGGCCGTCCTCCTTCAGGTCGTAGTCGAGGCGGCCGGCATAGTCGTAGTAGATCGGCGTCACGATCCGCTGCGCGCCGGGGCCCGGATCCGGCAGCACGAACCCGAGGAACGCGTCGATGTACGAACGGCGGCCCGCGAACGCGAACGACAAGTTCTTGGCGACCGGCGTGCGGACGTAGACGCCGGTGTCGAGGAAGTCGACCTTCGCCGAGCCGTGGAAGCCATCGCCCTTGGTCGGCCGCAGCTCGAGCGCCACCGCGCCACCGTGCTTGCGACCGAACCGCCCCGGGAAGCCGCCGGGATACAGATCGATCGACTCGAGCATCTCGGCGTTGAAGATCGAGGGACCGCCGAGGAAGTGAAACAGCGACGGCACCTCGTGACCGTCGACGTAGATCCCGGTGTCATCGGGGTTCGAGCCGCGGACGAGCAAGAGGCCGAGCCCGAACGGCGCGCGGTTGATGCCGGGCAGGGTCTGGATCACGCGGATCGGATCGCCGAACGTGCCGGGCACACTCGTCAGCTGCTGGCGTTGCAGCGTGCGGCGTGTGACCTCGAGGACCTCGCGCTCGCCTTCGATCACGGTCTCGTACGGGTTGCCGCCCTTCGGCCGCATCCACAGCCGGACCTCGACGGCCTCGCGCTTCGCGAACGTGATCGGCCGCGCGAGTCGATCGAACTTCGGATCGATCGCGAGGACCTGGTACCGGCCCGGCGAGATGCCGTGGAAGTAGAACGAGCCATCCTCGCCGGTGACCACGTCGAGCCCGAGCTCGGCGATCGAGACGATCACACCCGCGAGCTTGCGCCGCGTCCCGCGCTCGACGACCTCGCCCTGGAGCGTGATGGGGAGGTCCATGTTGCCGGCGTGGTTCGGCGGTCCGGTGCGGACCTTCGGCGGCGGAGGCATCGGCGGCGGATCGGGCTCGACCTGCTGATCGATCACGAAGTTGATCGAAGTCTCGACGGTGATCGGTGCGGGCTTGCCATCGATCTCGGCCGGCTCGAAGACGTACTGCATCGCGGCGGTGATCGCGGCCTCGTCGAAGCCGTCGCCCACCTTGTCGACGACCTCGACCTTGGTGACGATGCCCGTCGCGTCGATCGAGATCCGGACCTTGACCTTCGCGGTCTTGCCCGCCGTGAGCGGCGCCGGTGGATAGTCGGGCGCGATAGCCTGCAGCAGCTTCGGCGACTTCGTCAGCTTGCCGGCGGGCGGCGATGGCGGCGGCTGTGGCGCACTGGGATCTGGCTGCGCATCGGCGCGGCTCCCAAATGCGAGCGCGAACCAGAGGCTCGCGATGTACAGCCACCGCATGGGCCGCGAGCGTAGCGCAGCTCCCCGGCTGTCAAAGCCGGGAGGGTCGTGGATCGTCGTGCCGTGATGAACGTCAGCTCTGCGAACGGTCGCGGATCTGGAGCAGTAGCTTGTCGTAAAGCCCGCGCATCGCGCCTTCGAGTGCCTCGCGACGAAGGTTCGCCAGGTACTTCGGATTGAACGTCTTGCGCGACACCTGGACCTTGGCGCCACCCGACACGAACGACAGCATCTTGCCGGTGGAGTCGGAGATCGCGAATCGCAGCTGCGCCTCGATCTCGACCATCGTGCCGGTGGTCACGACGTCGAGCCTGGTGACCGAGAGATCGAGGTGGCGCTCGTCGAGCGAGAGCTTCCTGGCATCCGCAGCGACGGTGGTGACGGACGGGTTCGCGCGGAAACGCTCGATCAGGAAGGTGCGAAGGATCTCGGCGTTGACCTGGCGCGTCTTCTTGTCCGCCTTGCCGGGCGAGTCATCGGCCGACGAGTTGATGACGAGATAGAGCTCGGTCTGGCTCTCGAGGGCGCGCGGCTGGTTGCCGAAGCCGGCGCGGTTTGCCTTGCGCGCGGCCTTCGTCGGCTTCGCGGGCGTCGCCTCGACGCCAACCTCGACCGGCCACGGATCGGGCAGCTGATTGGCCTTCGCGACGAGGCTCGCGGCCTCGCGCGCGCTTCCGCGGACCAGCTCATCGGTGTCGTCGGTCGCGACCGTCTTGAGCAGCGGCAGCGCGGCCTTGTGCCCGAGCTTGCCGAGCGCGGCGGCGGCGACCATGCGGACCTGCGCGTTGGGATCGGTGAGCGCGGTGACGAGCGGCTTCATCGCGCGCTTGTCACCGAGGCGTCCGAGCGAGACCACGGCGGCGAGCCGGGCCTTGTCGTTGGAGCTCGACGACAGCATCTTCGTCAGCTCGGCGACCCGATCGTTCGCGGCTGCAACATCGCCATGCGCGAGCGATCCGGCGACGATCACGATACCGATCAGCCGGAGCAGCGTGCGACGGAGTGACTGCATCACTTGCATCAACGCGCCTCGATTAAGCGCTTTGCCAGCAAGCGAAGTCAATGTTTTCGAGCCGCACGTTTCGCGCCGCACCGTGCGCCGTGTATGTTGAGGTCAGTGGCGATCACCGACGGTCAATTCCGCTTGGGCGTGATCGCAGGCGGCATCGGGCTGGCTCTGGTCATCAGCTCGTTCCGGTTCTGCGGAAGCCTGTCCTTGCCACCGAAGCCACCGCCGCCGACCGAGGCGCGCGGCACGTCGACGCAGCTCCTCACGAAGTCACAGGCGTCACCGGCGGTCTATCAAGATTTTCTGGCCAAGGATGCCGGCGTTGTCGGCGTGTCAGCGCCGACGATCGATGCGATGTCGCGCAAGCTCGCGTTTCGCGCCGATGACGTTCGCCACGTGCTCGAGGTAGGAGAACCGCCGATCGAAGTCGCCGGCCTGCGGATCGCTGCGGTGCGCGCCAATGACACGATCGCGCTCGAGATCCAGAACGTGACGAAGGCCGACCTCGGATACTTCATCCAGACGACACCGACGCCGAACATCAGTGGATGCAACGCCGCACGGCCGTTGCCGCTGGACGTCATGGTGATCGGCAAGGGCGAGAAGCTGACGCGCGTCGAGTGCATGTGGCGAACCGGGATGGCGATCGCGGTGAACAAGGTCGAGACCGTCGAGGTCTCTCCGCTCTCCGCTTACTACTTGCGGCAGGTCCCGCCGGCCGTCCTCGGGCTCGACGAGCGGGTCACACGGGGGCACATTCCACCGAAAACCGAAGAGCCGTGCGGAGCGATGGTGAGCCAGGCGGTGCGTATCGGACTCGAAAGAGGAGAAATCGGCTGGCGAGATCTCACCGACTTCTATGCCCGTCATCGCTGTCAGACCTATAGTTTTCCATTGGGATACCGAGCGTTTACGCAAGACAGTCAGCGACCGCTGCCGGCGGTTGTTTCGGGCATGTGACTCATTTCGCGGCGTTATGCTTGCTATTTGGATCACAGGCCCCTAGCCTAGCTATACATTACGCGGAGTTACGGGTGACCAAGTCCGAGCTCATCGAGAAAATCTCCGAGACGTTGAAGCTGCCGGCTGGTAAGGCGGAGGCGATCGTCAACACGATCTTCGACTCCATGGTGAAGGCACTAGAACGCGGGGAAGGCATCGAGATCCGCGGCTTTGGTAGCTTCACCGTACGTAAGTACAAGGCGTACGAAGGTCGCAACCCACGAACCGGCGAGACCGTGCACGTCGCCGAGAAGCGCCTGCCTTTCTTCAAGGTCGGCAAAGACTTGCGAGAGCGTGTCAACGCGGGGCTCGGAACGCCACTGCCGGCGGATCGACCCGACGAAGCGGATGACACCGACCCGAACGAGCCCGACTACGACGAGGAGTAAGTCTCTTCTCGTCGACGTGGCTACTGTTCGGGATTGCTTGGGATTAGCGGCGCGCAGCTAGAGGACGCGCACGTAACCGCGGGAGCAGCGCGCGCCGCGGATCTGCGCATCATCGCGCACGAACCCGTGCGCCTCGTAGAACGCGATCGCGCGTGACATCTGCTCGATCGTATCGAGCACGACGTGGGTGGCCCCCCGCGATCGCGCGAAGTCGACCGCGAGCTCGAGCAGGCGAGTGCCGAGGCCAAGTCCGCGCGATGCGGGTAGTAAGTACATCTTTCGAAGCTCGTAGATCGTCGGCCCTACGGGCGCGATCCCGCACGTCCCGAGCAGCTCGCCGGCGCGCCGGGCGATCCAGAACGCGCCGCCCTTGGTAGCGTACGACGCCGGAAGATGCCGCAACTCCTCATCGGTGGCGGCCCCTTTACCAAACTCGAGCCCGAACTCGGCGAGCACCTCGGTGATGTGGTCGAGCACCTCGGGGACGTCGTCGGGAGCGACCAGGCGGACTTCGATCGTCATGTGAATCTCCGCGAGGCGTGATCAGGCAGGTTCGTTGATCGTCACGCGTCCGGCGACACCGTCAACCGTGACGATCATCCCATCGCGCAGCAGTGACATGGCGTCGCGGCAGCCGACGACGCACGGGATCCCGAGCTCGCGCGCGAGTGCGGCACCGTGATCGAGCGGACCGCCGGTCTCGCTGACGATCGCCGCGCAACCTACGACGAACACGGCAAGTGCGGGGGTGATCGCACGGGTGACGGCGATATCGCCGGAGCCGACCGTGACCGCTGACGCGAGTGACGCGAAGCGCACGACTCTGCCACTGACCGAGGTTCCCGTGCCCTGGCCGTGGAGGACCGGTCGGGAGTCTGCAACACCGGCCGCCGCATCGCCGACGGTGAGGGGCATCGCCCACTTGCGGGCACGCTCCGCGGCGGCGCGGGCGGCGGTTGCGCGGCGATGGGCATCGTCGCGATCGAGGGTGTCGGCGGCCATGACGTCGTCGAGTGGGAGCCAGAAGATATCGGCCTTGTCGATCGCGAGCTGCACCGCGCGACGCTGGAGGGCGGCGCGCACCATCGCCTGTGCGCGGGCGAACCACGCGTCGTCGCGCTCGGCGAGATCGGCAGCGGCCCGTGCGAGCTGGGCCGCCGCATCGGCCGGCTCCGGCGCGGCGCGGGGCAAGGTGATCGAGCGAGCGCGCGCGATCGCATCGCGAATCAGTGCGGGCTGCTCGCCGAACGTCGGTACCGCCACGTCCCAGGCCACCGACAAGAGGCCGAGCTTCGCGATCGCCGCCTCGGCATCGAGCTCGTCGCGCGCGGCCGCGAAGATCGTCGCCTCGACTGCGGAGGGCCGTGCACCTGCGAGCTGCTCGGGCCGCAGACCGGCGCGCGCGGCGTCGATCAGCGGTACGGCCTCGGTTGCCCAGCGCTCGTAGAATGCGAGGTAGCGCTCGAGTGCGACTGCGAGTGATGGTGCGGCGACGTCGAGGATTCGCTCGACCGCGGCTTCGACGACCGCTGCGCGCTCTTCGAGATCTGCGCGATCGCGAACCGTGACCCGCGGCGGTTCGCCGTGCGGGGCGCTGTAGAGATAGCCGCCGCAGACCCGCAGCGACCACGGCGCGATCGCCGCACGCTCGACGTGCTCGACGAGCCCGACCTGCGCGAGCGACAGCGGATCGGGATTGTGCGCGACGTCCCAGGTCCAGCGCCGGCCGTCGGCGACCAGCGGCTCGAGGACGATCGGCGGTGGAGGCGTGCGCGACGGCGGGGCCGGGTGCGCGATCGGCCGCGCCTGGACGATCCACGGCTCCCCCGAGCGCGCATCCTCGACGAGCTCGATGTCGGCGCCGTCGGTCGCGGCGATCGCGTGCTCGGCCCGCAGCGCGAGCGCGACCAGCGGATCGACATCGTCGCGGCCGTAGGTACGTATGTGCTCCCCGCGCTGCACCCAGAGCTCGCGCCCGCGCGGTTCGCCGGGAGGCCGGGTGTAGATCGTGATCCGCTCGCCTGCGATGAACCGCTGGACGATCACGCCGACCGCCAGCGTGCCAGCGCGCCGTCGTGCATAGCTCACCGCGAGCGGCGTCAGTGCGCTCGTCCACACCGCACGAACCGCAGACCACACGCGCCGCAACGGCACGCCGGTGGCCGACGAGAACACGCCCGCCGCCGCGCCGGCCTCGCCATCCTCGAGCGTCGCTGACGAGCGCACCGCGAGCGTGCCGAGCTCGGACGCCCGCCGCGTCACCTCTTTGACCAGTACCGCCGGCGGCAGCTCCTCGATCGCGATCCGCGACGCGGCCACCTCGAGTGCATGCCCGAGCGCCGCCGGATCGTCGACCGGCAGCTCGCCGACGACGAACCGAAACGCCCGGTCGTCGATCACGAAGCCATCCGGCACGGGCAAGCCCACCGCGATCAGCCGCGCCAGCCCGACGGCCTTGCCGCCGCACGACGCGTCGCTCTCGGCGAGGGGACGTACCCACATGACAGGGTTGTAGTACGATCCGGGCGTGCGGCTCGCGCTTCCGCTGGTGTTGATGGCGGCGATCGCGCTGCCCGCGAGCGCGGACACCAGCAAGCTCGCGAAGGAAGACGTGCCGCTCCAGCACAAGGTCATCCTGCGCGGCAAGAACAAGCTGTGCTGCGGCTACCCGCTCGTCGACGACCTCGGCTGGGCACTGCGGTTCTACTGGCTCGCGCTCGAGGCCGATTACCAGGACCGCGAGTCGATGCCACGTGCCGGCCGCGGCAAGGACGTTCCGCTCAACACGTGGGTCGAGCTCTACACGCGCGAGGGCTACTATTTCGCCCGCGTCCCCGAGCGGTTTGCGTGGGCGCTTCGCCTCGAGGGCTCGGGCCTGATGCTCGACGGCCGCGTCGTCAACTACAAGGGCCCTTGTCAGTACGGCTACGGCACCTGCTTCGAGCAGCTCGACATCGCTCACCATCCCTTCGGCCGTGGTGCTGGCCCGCGTCCGCTCGTCCCGTTCAAGTCCGTCGCCGTCGATCCGAAGGTTATCAAGATCGGCGAGCCCCTCTACATCCCCGAGTTCGATGGCCTGCTGCTCCCGGACGGTTCCATCCACGACGGCTGCGTTCGCGCCGACGACACCGGCGGCGGCATCAAGAAGCGCAAGATGGACTTCTTCGTCGTCACCTACAGCAACTTCCGCTTCATCCTCGATCAGCTCCTCAACGTCACCTGGATCACGCCACACGTCGAAGCCCCGCGCTGCGAGTACATGCGCGACCTCCGCTGATCTGTTAGCGTCCTCGCTTGCTCGACGGCCTCTTCGTCACGCCCGCGGTCACCGCAATCATCGAAGCCCTCGGCACCGCCAACGCCGGCGGCCGCCTCGCCGTCATCGGTGACGCCAAGCTCGCCGCCGCCCTCGGCAGATCCCGCGACGTCATCCCCGTGGCCCTCTCCACCCGCACCGCCAAGAAGCTGCCAAATGCGGTTCCCTCGATCGACGCACTCGCCGCAGCCATCGGACCCGGCTCGCTCGCCGGCATCGTCGCCACCAACGTCACCGCCGACGACGGATGGCTCGCCACCCTCCGCAGCTACGCCAACCTCGTTCGCGACGGCGGCGCCCTCGTCTTTGTCGACAAGGGCCACGCCCCCGAGGCCTCGCGCCGCGCCCTGTGCGCTGGCCTCACCGAGCTCGAGCAGCGCCACGCCGGCCGCACCGTCGTCACCAGCGGCCTCGTCACCCACCTGGGGACGGTCTCCACTAACTCAACTATCGGCGTTCAAGCATCGGTAACCACTCGCCCGAATGGGGACGGTCTCCACTAACTCAACCTACGGACGCTCCGTGGTCTCAGCGAGTCGGCGGAGCTAGACGGGAGGACGCTCGTCGGTGGTTTCGGTCTTCTTGCCGGAGCGGAAGATCAGGTTCATCTGCGGGCCGCGCTTGCCCTTGCTGTGATCGCCGCGATCTTTGGGGCTCACGCCGGGAGGGACGGACCACGGGATCGCGGGGTTCGGATAGCCGCGCGCGGCTTCGTACATGTATCGCGACCACAGCGGCACGACGGTGATGTACGCGGCGTCAGACTTACCAAGGGCGCGCTCCTTCTTGTCGTCGCCCATCCACACGAGGGTGACGAACCGCGAAGTGTAGGCGATGAAGGAGGTGTCGTGGGTGTCGCTCGAGGTGCCCGTCTTGCCGGCGGCGAAGATCTGCGTGGCCCGCAGGACGTTCGCGAAGCCGTAGATGACCTCGTGCGCGAGGAGGCGCGTCATGAGGAAGGCGGTGCGCGCGGGGATCGCCTGCAAGGCGGTAACGCCGGCGAGCGCGGCGACGCGATCGAAGCGGTCGGCGGGGGCGAGCTGCGGATCCTCGACGAGCGTGTTGTCCTCGAGCGTGTTGCCCTCGCGATCGAGAATGCGGCGCACGTAGACCCAGTGCTTTTCCTTGCCCTCCGGCCGGGGCCACCATGTGCCGTTGCGCGCGAACAGCGCGAAGGCACGCGTCATCTCGTCGAGCTTGCTGCACGAGGCACCGAGCGCGAGGGCGTCATCCGCGAAGATCTTCGTCGAGAACCCGAGGCGGCGTGCCCAGGCCTCGACATTCTTGGCACCGAGGCGCTGAAACAGATCGACGGACGGGATGTTCTTCGAGAACACCAGCGCGTACTCGAGCGTGACATCGCCATCTAGCGAGTCGCCGAGGTTGGTCGGTGACCACACCTCGCCGGTGTCAGGATCGACGATCTCGACCGGCACGTCATTCAGGACGGTATCGAAGCCATAGCCCTGCTCGAGTCCGAGCGCGTAGTAGATCGGCTTGTAGGTCGAGCCGGGCTGGCGGCAGGCCTGGACGGCGCGGTTGAAGACGGAGCGGTCGTAGTCGGAACCGCCAACCATCGCCGCGACGTATGCGGTGCGGTGATCGGCCGTGAAGATCGTCGTCTGCGGGTGCGGCACCTGCTCGAGCGCGACGACATCGGGATGCTTCTCGTCCCACTCGCGGTCGTCATTGCGCGTGCGCCACGCCGGGTTGTTACCGTCGGGCAAGCTGTAATCACGATACTTGTCACGCGTGCGGATCTCGCGCGTCACCCAGATCACGTACCCGGGCTTGAGCGCCGAGCCCGCGCTCTCGATCTGGCGATCATTCTCGGCGTTGCCCCGCTCCCACTTCGCCGCCCACCGCATGTTGCGCAGCGGCAACGCGAGCCGGCGATCGCCGACGACCACTTCTGCGCCATCACCCTTCACCTTGTCGACGATCGCGAGGTAGCGCTTGCCCGGGATCAGAGGCCCGTCGCCGTATAGCTTCCGCTGACGGTTCACGAACATCTCGCGCGCGGGCCCGTCGACTCGCCATTCGGGGCCTCGCCACCCCTGACGCTTGTCTTGATGACGCGCACCAAAATCAGCGTTTTCGTACGCGCTCGCTTCCCACGTTGGCTCGGCGGCGGTCTCGATGCGCAGGCCCGAGCCGAACAGCGACTGGTTGCCGTAGCGATCGTTGAGGTACCGACGAACGTGCTCGGCGTAGTAGGGCATTCGATCGGGGAACACTTCGCGGTAGAGGTCGAGCTTGATTGGTTCGGACTTCGCGTTGGCGACCTCGGCGGCTGTCGCGAACCCGTAGGTCTGCATCTTGTCGAGCACGACGTTGCGGCGCTCGATCGCGAGCTTGGGCTGGTTGATCGGCGAGAATCGCGTCGGCGCCTTCGCGAGCCCGGCGATCAGCGCGGCCTCGGCGAGCGTGAGCTGATCGAGATCCTTTTGGAAGTAACGGCGCGACGCAGCCGAGACGCCCCACGCACCAGCGCCGAGATAGATGTGATTCAAGTAGACCGCGAGGATCGCGCGCTTGGAGTACTGCGCTTCGAGACGCCGCGCCATGATCGCTTCCTTGCCCTTGCGCGACAACGACTTCTCCCCGCCGAGGAACTGCTTCGCGACCTGCTGCGTGATCGTCGAGCCCCCCTGCGCGAAGTCGCCCGCGGTGATGTTGGTCCAGAGCGCGCGGGCGATGCCCTTGAAGTAGATGCCGCGGTGGTTGAAGAAGTCGTGATCCTCGACGGCGAGGAATGCGTTGACCAGGCGCTTGGGAACGCGTTCGTACGGCACCAGCTCGCGCCATTCCTTCGCGAACTCGCCGAGCAGCGTGCTGTCCGCCGCATACATGCGCGAGACGCCCGGCGCTATGTTCGCGTAGCGCTCGAGGCTCGGCACCGCCGGCGCGCTGACCGAGAAGTAGCTGTAGATGATGAGCGCGACGAGCGCGAGGGTCGTCACGATGACGAGCGCAGCGAAGCCGTAGAGCTTGCCGATCCAGTAGAAGATGCCGCCGTCCGCAGGATTCACGACGGTCACGCGCGCGCGTTCCGGCGACGTGGGACGCGGTGGCGGCGCCGCGCCGGTGGTCGGCAAACTACTCGCGGCGGACACGACGAGGCACATCTAGCCAGACGCGCCCTGTACCGGCAAGTGCTACGCTCCCTCGCGATGGCAGCTCGCGTGCCGGTCGTCCTCGGGATCCTGACGATCGTGGGTGTTGTCGCGTGGTTCGCGCTGCGGGACGGCAGCACGCCGGCTCCAACCACCGCTTCCCGCTCCGCAAACCTCGCGCCGCGGGGCGCGATCGCTGCTCCGGAAGGCCCGGCGGTACCTGCCGAGCTGCCCGCCGACGGCGCCGCACACCTGGGAGCGGTCCTGCCACCCGCAACGACCGACGCTACGGAGGATGGGTTTGCCGCGGAGCCCCCTGACAAGCGCTGGGCCGCGACCACCGAGCTCGAGATCGCGCGGCGCTGGAAGAAGGTGCGTGGCGCGCGGCTCGCGGAAACCGAGTGCCGTCACACGCAGTGCCGGATCACGATCGTCGGCAACGAGGCCGAGCTCGGCACGACGATCGCCGATCTAGAAGGCCCGCGCGGCATGAAGGGCTACGCGCAGAACGTACTGTTGACGGCGCCAACCAAAAGGCCCGACGGCTCGATCGAGCTGCGGGCCTACCTGAAGTTCGAACGCTGACTACGCGGCAGCGGCGAGGTCTGCGATCGGGCTGTCGCCCGCGATGGTCTGCAGCACGCGAACGAGGTGCGCGCGAATCTTGTGCTTCTTCGAGTAGACCGTCTTGAGGCTGATCTGCATCTCGCTCGCGATCTCCTCGGCCTCGAGACCCTTCTGGTAGTAGAGCTCGACGAACATCCGATCTTTGTCCGTGAAGTCGGAGAGCAGGCTGTTGAGGTGCTCCCAGCGCTCCTTCTCGATCAGCTGATCGAGCGGCGTACGATCGCACTCCTCGTGCGGATCGATGTTGCCGTCGACCTTGTCGAGCAGTGGGCGGCGGCCGGCGCTGCGGAGGAAGTCGTACGCGGCGTTGACGGAGATCATGCCGATCCACGAGCCGAGCTTGGTGCCGCGCGCCGGATTGTAGATGCGGAGCTTGTGCATGTCGTCGCGCACGAGCTGCATCATGACGTCGGCGTAGATCTCGTCGAGGTCGGCACTGCCGAGGCCTGGAGCATACTTCAGCGTCACCTTGGTGATGCAGCGGTAGATCAGCGGGCGAAACCGGCGGACCAGCTCGGCCCACCCTCGCGCATCGCTGCGCACCACGAACTTGAGCAACTCGCGATCGGACCAGTCAGCGGGGTTCTTTGAAACGCGAGTAGCAAGAAGTGCCATGGTGCATGTCCTCCGTAGGTGGGCAGCCAAAGAGCAACGTCCGCGCCACAACCCAAGCATCAGTAACTACAGCAGGGTTTCGGCGCGATGCCGGTCGGAGCCACCACTAGTTGGTGAAATCGACCAAGCTCGGGAAGGTCACGTCGTCCGGAGTCGTAAGCACGCCTGGCGACGCAGCTTCCCGACCGCATGTAGGGAACGCATCGCGTTACCGTCGGCTGCATGTTCGGTCCCCATGACGGCACACGCGTCGCGGTTCATCCCTATCGCCGGATGATGGGGTTCCTGATGCGCGGCCGAAACGATTCGGCCGTGTACTTCGAGCAGCGACTCGACGTCACCCGCACGTTCGCGTGGCTCGAAGCCCGCAACGCAGCGGCGACCACGCGCACGACGCTGTTCCACCTCGTACTGCACGCGCTGGCGACGGTGCTCCACGATCGCGCGCGGCTCAACCGGTTCACCGTCGGCCGCCGTACGTACCAGCGCACCGGCGTGTTCCTCTCGTTCGCAGCCAAACAGGCGATGTCCGACGATGCGCCCCTTGCGACCATCAAGCGCCGCTTCGTACCTGGCGAGCGTCTCGACGACCTCGTCACCCATCTTGCTGGCGAGGTCGCCGGCGCACGCGCCGCGAAGCCAACCGCGATGGACCGCGAGCTCAAGCTCCTGCTGGCGCTCCCTGGCTTCCTGCTCGCATTGCTGATGACCGTGCTGCGCCGTCTCTATGCCTGGGGCCTCGCACCGCGTTCGCTCGTCGACACCGATCCCCTCTACACCAGCGCCTTCGTGGCCAACCTCGGCAGCCTCAAGATCGACGCCGCCTATCACCACCTCTACGAGCACGGGAACTGCCCGCTGTTCGTCACCATCGGCCAGGTCACGCCGACCCCCGCCGTCGAGGGCGAGCGCATCGTCGTCCGGCCCATGCTCACGATCCGCTACACCTTCGACGAACGGGTCGAGGACGGCCTCTACTGCGCGCGCGCCCTCGAGCTCCTCAAACAACGCGTCGAAGATCCGGGGTCAGACGCAACTTGCGCAACTTACGATCGCTAAGTCCGCGTGAACGCAGCTACATGGACAAGCTCGACTCTCTCGGCGCTCGACGCGAGCGACCGCCGGACGGGAGAAAGTTCAGATCAAAAGTCTGTCCTCGCCGACGTCGGAGTCATGTGCGGCAACTGCGCAAGTTGCGTCTGCCCTCGCAGTCAAGACCCCTCACAGTCAACGATGAGTTACGGATCGCAAGTTGCGCAAGTTGCGTCTGACCCCTTGCCGTCAACGATGTCGCCGATTTGCAGATCGCAAGTTGCGCAAGTTGCGTCTGACCCCTTCGTGGCTAGGCGCGTGCGACGGCAGCGTCCCAGCGTGCGAGGTGCGCGGTGACCGCGGTGCGATCGGTGGTGGGCTTGAAGCGGCGCTCTTCGCGCCACGTCTTGCGGACGTCGTCCTGATCTTTCCAGACGCCAGTGCCGAGGCCCGCGAGGAACGCGGCGCCGAGGGCGGTAGTCTCGACGAGGGCGGGCCGGACGATCTCGACGCCGAGCACGTCACTCTGGAACTGCATGAGGAGGTTATTCGCGGCCGCGCCACCGTCGACCTTGAGCATCGTGAGCGGACGGCTGGCGTCGCGCTGCATCGCACGCAGGATGTCGACGTTCTGGAGGGCGATGCCCTCGAGGGTCGCGCGGGCGATATGAGCGCGCGTGGTGCCGCGCGTGAGGCCGCTGATCGTGCCGCGCGCAGCGGGGCGCCAGTGGGGGGCGCCGAGTCCCGCGAACGCGGGGACGACGATCACACCGCCGGAGTCGGGCACGGACAGCGCAAGCGCCTCGATCTCGGTGGCGGTCGAGAAGAACTGCAGGCCGTCGCGTAGCCATTGCACGGCGGCTCCGGCGACGAAGGCCGAGCCCTCGAGGGCGTAGCGGAGCTCGCCGGTCGCCAGCTTCCACGCGACGGTGGTCAGCAGGCCGGCCTGCGAGGCGACGGGCTTGTCGCCGGTGTTCATCAGGATGAAGGCGCCGGTGCCGTAGGTACACTTCGCGTCACCGGGCGTGAAGCAGGCCTGGCCGAACAGCGCGGACTGTTGATCGCCGGCGAGACCCGCGATCGCGATGCCATCGGGGAGCCCGGGGACACCACGCGTGGTGCCGACGGTGCCCGACGACGGCACGACCTCCGGCAGCAGCGCGCGCGGCACGCCGATCACCTCGAGGAGCTCGTCGGACCACGCGAGGGTCGTGATGTCGAAGAGCAGCGTGCGCGAGGCATTGGTCACGTCGGTGGCGTGCACGGCGCCGCCGGTCAGCCGCCACAGCAGATACGAGTCGATCGTGCCGAACGCGATCTCGCCGGTGCGCGCGCGCGGTGCGAGGCCCTCGACGTGCTGGAGCATCCAGCCGATCTTGGTGCCCGAGAAGTACGGGTCGAGCGTGAGCCCGGTGAGCTGCTTGACCCGCGCCTCCTTGCCATCGGCCTTGAGCTGTGCGCAGCGGTCCGCGGTGCGGCGGTCCTGCCAGACGATCGCGTTGTGCACGGCCTTGCCGGTCTTGCGATCCCAGAGCACCGTGGTCTCGCGCTGGTTCGTGATCCCGATCGCGGCGATCGACGACGGCTCGATGCCCCTCAGCGCCAGCGCGAGCGCGGAGGTCACCGACGCCCAGATCGCTTCGGGATCGTGCTCGACCCAGCCGGGCGTCGGATAGATCTGCGCGAACTCCTTGTAGCCGCGGCCGCGGACGGCGAGCTGCTCGTCGAGGATGAGGACGGTGGAGCCGGTGGTGCCCTGGTCGATCGCGATCACGTGGCGCATGACAGCTCTCCTGTGGATCGTGGCTTCGAGTGACGTCGCAAGAACGTGGTGACCTCGGCGGCGACGATGTCGCGTTCGACGTCGGCGGCGATCAGGTGATAGCTGCGATCGAGCAGCCGCACGCGGGTCGCGCGGGTCCGCTCGGCGATCCGCGCCGCGCACGCAACCGGCGCGGTGTGATCCTGGTGCGCGTGGAGGACGAGCACTGGCTGGGTGATCGCCGGGAGTGCGTCGTCGCAGACCTTCATGAACGCGAGGAGCTGACCGAGCGCGCGCGTCGGGATCGCGCCGTAGCACGGGTTCTCGGCCTTCGCGCGACGGTCGCGCACGTCGGAGCCGCCGAGCTTCGGGATCGCGCGGATGCGGCGTAACGGACCTGTCGTGGTCAGCGCCGCGACCCGTGCCGAGAGCCCCTCGAGCCACAGCGGCGCGGCGAGCGAGGCGACGCACGTGATGTCCTGGCGATGACTCGCGAGGTGGAGCGCGAGGAGCCCCCCGAGCGACTGACCGACGACGGCGATTCGCGCACAGCGGATCCGCATCGCATCGACGGCGCGCTCGACGGCCGCCGCCCAGTCCTCCCAGGTCATGCGGTCGAGGTCCGCGATCGATGTGCCATGGCCGGGCAGGAGTGGCGCCCGCACCGTGTAGCCGCCACGCGCGAGCTGCTCGCCGAGGTAGCGAACTTCGTAGGGCGTCCCGGTAAAGCCGTGCACCAGCACCACGCCGACTTCGTCATCTCCGACGAGATCGAACGGTTGACCGACCGTCACGTCGCCGGCTTATCACACCGCCGCACACATTGACAGGTCACACCGCTTTGGGCTCAGATCGAAACCGACACGATCACGACGGGTTGGATCGGTCGATCCCGCGGCGCCCATGAGCGAGTGGAAAACACGTATCACGAAGGTTCAGGTCGTCAAGCCGGCGAAGGAGCTCGGCGAGGCGTGTCTCGTGCTGATCTATCCGCCGGGCCCCGACATGGGCAAACGCTTCCCGCTCGCACGGAGCGAGATCGTGCTCGGGCGCGGCGCGGACTGTGACATCCAGGTCGATCGCGACTCGGTGTCGCGCCGGCACGCACGCGTCTATCGCTCAGGCGACACGTGGTCCGTCGAGGATCTGCAGTCGACGAACGGGTCCTACGTCAACGACGTCCCGGTCACCAAGTCGGTGCTTCGCGACGGCGACTTCGTGAAGATCGGCGCGGCGATCTTCAAGTTCCTCACCGGCAGCGGCATCGAGGCCAGCTACCACGAGGAGATCTACAAGATGACGATCGTGGACGCCCTGACCGGCGCCCACAACAAGCGCTACTTCCTCGAGTTCCTCGAGCGCGAGATCGCTCGTTGCGCACGCTATCGCCGTCCGTTGTCACTGCTGATGTTCGACATCGACCACTTCAAGCTGATCAACGACAAGCACGGCCACCTCACCGGTGACTACGTGCTGCGCGAGATGTCGCGCCGGCTGCTCGGTCGCGTGCGTCGCGAAGAGTTGCTCGCGCGCTATGGCGGCGAGGAGTTCGCGGCCGTCCTGCCCGAGACGGACATCGCGGGTGCCCGGACATTCGGCGAGCAGGTTCGACGGCTCGTCTGCGATCAGCCCTTCGAGTATGAAGGCGACAAGTTCGAGGTGACCGTCTCCGTCGGACTCGCGTGCGTCGAAGGCGAGGACATCGACGTGACGTCGTTCATCAAGACGGCGGATGACCATCTCTATCGGGCCAAGCGCGAGGGTCGAAACCGCGTCATCGGCTGACGCCGGCATCGTGGTCGTCGCGGTAGCTCACGGCTATTCCATGAGGTGATCGATGTAGTACGCGCGGCCGCGATAGAACTCCGCGGTGACGCCGAAGATGCTGGCGGCCGTCGCGACGATCGAGAGCGCGGCTGCCTGCTCCTTCATGACGAGCGCGCCAGCGAGGAGCAGGCTGACACCGAGCACGCGTCCACCCCACGCGAGTGCGAGCGTCGCGACCTTGTGATGGCTCAGGAGGTTGTCGAGGCCGCCAACAGCGAGCTCGAACGCGAGGATCGCGAAGATGCACCAGCGCGGTGCGTCGGTATAGGCGAGCACGGCGAACAGCAGGATCGGCAGCGTGAACGAGCCGAGGAGGCGCACGCCATCGGCGCGACGGAAGTCACCGCGGCCACGCAGCTGCTTCCAGCCGGCGACGAGGTAATCGAGACCGCTGAGCCACGTGATGCCGAGAATACCGACGATCATCGCGCGCGGTCCCCATCGCTCGTCGTACAGGAACACGACGAGCATCGCGACGAACGAACCGGTCATGAAGAACGCGCCCCGCCAGAACTGCTTCTTCACGAACCACCACACGATCACCACGATGATCGGGATCACCGCGCCGATCGCGAAGATCCACAGCAAGATCGTCTTGTCGCCGAGGAGCGGGAACAGCAGCAGCACGCCGATGCCCTGCATCTGCGTCCAGGTCTTGGCCTTCGCGATGTAGCTCGTCTTGAGCGACAGGTTCCGCTGCTCGTAGGCCGATCGCAGCGCGGTGATGAAGAACTCGCGAGTGAACATCAGCGCGCATGCCCACCACGGGATCAACGGGATCGGTCCGGTCGTATCGGCGAAGGGGACGTACGCGAATGCGATGAAGACCTTGTCGGCGATCGGGTCGAGCAGGCCGCCGAGCACGGTCGGTCCGTATCGGCGGGCGAGCATGCCGTCGACCCAGTCGGTGCAACCGATCAATGTTCCGGCGATCAGCGCGCCCCACAGATACGTCTCGTTGCCGAGCTCCGCGCCGCGGTAGATGAGCCACGCCAACAGCGGCATGGGAATCAGACGAGCCAGGGTGACCTGGTTCGCCGTGATCAGTGGCTTGCCCGCGCGCGGCACGGGCAGACCCTATCACGACCTTCGACGGGATGAATCCTCGTCGCTGGCGCCATACAAAACCCAGCCGGTCACTGCACGGGACCCGTATCGTCCGTCGTGACGCAACTAGCGGCAACGAAGACGTCGGACGACGGAACGACCCCGCCGCGATCGATCACCAGCTCGAGCTTCGTCGGTGTGTGAAAACACAGGGTCTCGTCGGTCTCGATCCGCCAGCAGGGCAGGGCACCGTCACCACACGCCGGGATCACCCCGAGCTCGATGCGGGATCCATCCGGCAGGCGGCGATAGTCGCTGACTGCGCAGTCCGGTTGCAGGCCGGGTGCGGGATCCAGATCGGCGAGCACGCTCTTGAAGCACGAATCAAGCAGGCCATCCCTGATCAACACCCCGATCTCGACGAGTGCACGCGATAGATCGCCATCGCAGATCGTCTCGCGCGCGGAGTGCCGGAACTGTGACAACAGATCGGCGGTTCGCACCGCGGGATACGCGACCTGACCTGCGTACGTGCACGAGACTCCGAGGACCGCGCGACCCTGCGGATCGCGGACGATCTCGAACGGCTCGGGATCGCCGACGATGCCGGCGATGAAGATGTCGTCATCTGGATCGCCCTTGAGCCCGCGCAGGAAGTCCGCGTAACGATCGACGTCGTTGAGGTACGGTGAGCCCGCTCGCGGCACGCACCCCGTGCGCGGCCCTGGCACCGACAGGTCATCGCCGCCTTCGCAGTCGAACGCATCTTCGGTGCAACGAAAGTTGATCACCGGTCCCTCGGTCGATCCTGCGAACAGCGACGTGTGCGCGAGCGAGCAATCATCCTCGTCCGCGATGAAGATCACCGCGAGCTTCGCGCCCTTCCGCAGAAATCCAGCGTTCAGTGGGTTCTCGAACGCGCGCTGCGTTGCCGCGAGGTGCTGCTCGATGCCACAGCCATTGACGCCGACATCCGCGATCGCAGCAAAGGCCTCGACAAGCGAGCCACTATAGTTGCGGTTGCGCGCACCGGTTGGCGTCGCCTCGTCGACGATGAAGCGACCGTTGATCTGCGGAGCGCCGCGCAACACACCGTCGTCGCCGCTGCCCCCGCATGCAGTTCCAAATGACGCCGTTCCGACGCCGTCGCTCGCGCGCTGCCCGAGGTTGGACGTCACGACACCGATGTGAACGTTCGGCAACCCGCCTTCGATCGTCGCGAGCACGTCCATGAACTTGCCAACGTTCGCGCGCAGCGACGCCTGCTCCTCGGCCATCGAGCCCGAGTTGTCGATCACGAACAGGATGTCGACATCGCGGTTGGGCATCGCGGGCAGGGTCTTCGTCTCGGCCGTGCGTTGCGCAGGCTCGAGCTCGGAGACAGATCGATCGGGACAGCCCCCGAGCAGTGCGAGGGCGAGTGCGACTGCGGGAAGACGAGGAGAGTGCTGCATGCCTGTACGTGTCGGCGCGCGGCAGATCCGTCATGCAATCGCCCACGATTCGTCGGCGACGATTGGAGCGACCGAAAACAAAAACGGCGCGGAGTGATCCGCGCCGTTCTTGCTGCGCTCTTGCGAGCGACCGATTGTCGACGACTACTCTTCGGTGACGCAGTAGGAGATGACGTGCGTGTCCTGCGCCGGGGCCTCGGTGCGCTCGATCTTGAGCGTCAGGTTCGGCTCGGTCATGCAGTTC
>JBKJUF010000112.1:0-19770 GCA_046590445.1 Kofleriaceae bacterium | reverse complement strand
TAAGGGCCCGCGCTTCGTTCTAGCGCCGGGGCCGATCACGAAGGAGTGCAACGGAACCAAGACAACCGTCGAGGCGGTCGTCGCGACGGAGGCCAGGATCAGCGGTCCGGCGAAGGTGAAGGCGGGCACGAAGAGCGAGAGTTACCGGGCAGATCTACTCCGCGACGGCAAGGAACTGGGTGGCGAGGCCTCTCTCGACTGGAAGCTCGGCCTCGACTGCGATGGCATCGCCCATTTTGGCGACGTGCTCGGCGCTCAGGACACGGGCGGCGCCGATCGCCAGCGCGCGCTGGTGACCACGGCCAAGGGGACGTGCACGGTGACCGTGGTGGTCTCGAACGGGAACGAGACCTACAAGGCGTATACGCCGCAAACGTTCAAGACCGAGCTCAAGGTCACGATCGAGTAGTCACGAGCCAAGATGTGGTTCCTCGGACGCGTGGATCGCTGCCGCCTCGCCCGTGTGTCACCACCAATGGCCGTCGGTACCAGAACCACCGGGATCACCGGGACGCGGGTCCCACCTCGACCGAGGCAGAACGATCGTGGTCTCGAACACACGTCGCTCGTGGGATCCGGAGAGAACCGCCCGGACGCAGCGTTAGAGCACCGATCTTCGCGCCTGGATCCGCGTGGGGGCGATCGTGCGAGCATCGGCTCAGCGCAGTCCCAAGAGGGACCGTTCTCGGTCGAGGAACGGCGAGCGAGCATGACGCGACCACCGACTTCCGAGCGCCCACGAGGCTTCACGAGCCTCACGCTGCCGGTGGGCGAAGAACCGCGCCGCCGCCACCGGGTGGGTCCCTGGTCACCGGTGACTTCGGTGGTTCTGGTACCCGCGCTGGCCGGTGGCGACAGCCTCGAAGGCCGGGCTCGGGTCGTCGAATAGTGTCCGCGCGCGGATCGAATGCGCGCTCGACCGCATGATCGTTGGCGGTATTTCGCTCGCCCTTGTTCACCTGGATGTACGCCGCCGGCACATTCTCGACGCCCTTGCCGTGGTTGATTGGCGTCAATTACTTTTGCCGGCCGCAAATCTAATTGTCGCTGATCACGACGCGACCGACTATTTCTTGTACTTCGCGACGAAGAACCGGACCGGCATCCAGAAGATGAAGGAGGCGATGTGGAGGGTGGACGAGTCCGGATCGTTCAAGTTCTCGGACGCCACCGCCAGCCAACTCACGCTGCCCTTCACGAAGGAACCCGACTTCGCCGCGCTCAAAAGCGATCTTGTCACGCGCTTCACAGGTCACGTCACCACAGTGGGTGATGTCGAGGAGTTCGTGCTCGCAGATACGCCGTTCCATACGGGCCACTACAAACGAGGGCTCGTCGAGGTGGAACGCGACGGAGGGCTCACCCCTATCGACCCAAAGCCCGGACGACGGACAGGGACCTTCGCGGACCCGAGCATGAAGCTGCGGTTCTTGTGAAGCGCTGCGCAGCCGAGGAAACAAAGAACGCCGCCAAGCGCGGAGCCAAGAACCGCCCAAATCCTGTCTCCCTCTTGTCTCCCGCGACGCGTCCTTCCTCGACGAGAACATCACGTCGCCGTCGTTGACCGCGTTGCAGAGACCCGAGCGATGTTGAGCACATCGCTTTACAGGCACGCCTACAAGATGGAGAAGTATGGGTTGAAACCGCCGCCTTCTCGGGCAGATGGCTAGCGGCCTGGGCCTGAGCCGGGGACCGGATGGCTACGATCGGTACGCTGACCATAACGCCGCAGCGCTACCTCTGATGTACTCGATCAAGGCGACGCTCTGATGGACCCGTTGCAAACCTCGACCGGACACCAGGCAGACTCGGAAAGCGCTGCCAACCCGCTTCTGATCATCGTTCCCACCGAGACGGAGCAAGCTCACCTCGTCTCTGCGTTCGCGAAGGTTGGTGCGACCGTCGAGGAGTCGAAGCACGGTCGCCTCGCGACATGTCAGGAGTTTGCCGTGCAGACGCAGCACCTGTTGACCGTGCGCGAGTGGCGGCTCGTGATCTGCGCCGGATCGGCCGGCTCGCTGTCGGACGAGCTGTCGACGGGCGACGTCGTGATCGCGACCGAGACCGTCGAACACGACATCAGGAAGATAGCGCGCCCGATGATGCCGCGCTTTACCCCAAGCAAGTCCCTGATCGATCGGTGCCGAGCGGCCGTGCAGGACCTCACGAGCGCTCGGGTTCATTTCGCCGCAATCGCGAGTGGCGATGAAGACATCGTCGGCGATGCGCGCCGCGCGGAGTTGCGCGCTTCGACTGGCGCTGTCGCCGTGGCGTGGGAAGGCGCTGGCGGAGCACGGGCATGTCAGTTCCGCAGCATCTTGCGACGGCGATGCAGAACGTTGCGCTCGTCCTAAGGCGAATCGCCTTGACCGTCGACACGGCGCCGAGTTTCTTCACGGTGGAGGAAGCGACGAAGTCTCTCGGCTGAATGATCGGAGCGCTATCGGCGGCGCGACGCGCGAGTGTTATTTGTCGGAAGAGGCATTCCAGCAGCTCGCTGACCTCGCTGGCGCGCCGGTACGCGAGATTGTGCGTAGGCTGCCCACTCCTGATCTCAACCGCGTTCCGGCTCGGCCACGCACGTGACATGTCCGCGGAGAAAGACTCACGGTTCTACGCTCGATCGCGCCCACGATCCGGTGGCGCGAGAAACGGTTGGTGCACCTTCTGTGCTGCGGTAGACTTGATTCGATGCCGGTCAGCGCCGAGGTTCGCCGCGAACTGCTCAGCCTTCCCCAGGAGGAGCGAGAGGCGCTTGCCGATGAGCTGTACGATAGCCTCGACGCCGAAGAGGCGCTCGATCCCGAATGGGAGAGCGCGTGGTCCAAGGAGATCCAGAGCCGGATCGCCGATGTCGAACAGGGCCGCGTCGAGCTGATCGACGCTGACGAAGTTCACCGAGAGCTCCGCGCCGCGTTCAGCAAGCCGCGGTGAAGTCCGCCCGCTACCATCCAGCCGCGAGGCGTGAGCTGCGTGGCGCGGTCGAACACGACGAGGAGGAGCTGCCGGGCCGGGGCCTGCGGTTGGAAGATCAAGTCGCGCGCATCCTACTCCGGCTTCGACGTCTTCCTCTTTCTGCGCCGATCTGGCCCGGCCTCGACAGCACTTACGAAGTTCGGCGCGCCAAGGTCCGCCGGCACCCGTATCTCGTCGTCTACATGGTGCATCTCGATCAGTTGATCATCCTCGCCGTCGCCCACACAAAGAAGAAACCGGGCTACTGGGCGAGCCGCATCGGCGACGCGGCGCCGGCAGCGCCACGCCGCGCCAAGCGGAACCCAGCAGGGCCGAGGTCGCACGCCGGAACGGTGAAAGAAGGTACCGAGCTAACCTCGCCGCCAAGATCGGCCAAAGTTCTTCTCCCCGTTTTCTCCCACAATCCGTTTCTCCTCGACGAGAACATCATGTCGTCGACGTTGAGCGCGTTCACGAAGCCCGAACGATGTTGAGCACATCGCAATGCAGGCCCGCCTACAAGATGGAGAAGTACGGCCTCAAGCCGGCGCCCGATCAACGCTGACTCGACGCTGACTCGACGCTGACTCGACGCTGACCCGACGGTGATCGATCAACGCCGGCCGGCCGGTGGCGGGTTGTAGCGCTCGGCCGCCGCCCCTCCTTCGTTGCCACCGCTGATCCAAACCGTGCCGTCACAGAGCGGAACGGCGACGTGTCCGGCGCGCACGATCGCGAGCCGATCGGTCTGCACGACATCGACCGAGCCGTCGACGACGTCGAGCCGCGCGATCATCGCGGCGTCAACCGCCGGCCCTCCCGGAGCGTCGCGGCCGCCGGCGATCAGGATCCGGCCGTCGGGCAGGCGAGTCGTGGTGATGTCGATGATCCCCGCGCCCAGCGGTAGCTCGCCGACCGCCACGAACCCGGCGTCGATCGCGAACCGTTCCAGCGTGCGGACCGGCGCGCCGGCGGCATCGACGCCGCCGATCAGCAACACGCTGCCGTCGGGCATCAGCTCGGCGCGGTGACCGCGGCGCGGTACCACCATCGCCGGCGCGAACGACGCGGGGTTCGCGAGCTCGCCGGACAGTGGCTTCCAGAGCTCGGCGGTCGCGACCAGACCGCTCGTGCCGAGCCCGCCCGCGATCAGCACCGGCGCGCCGACGTCGTCGCCGAGGCGCGTGGCGGTGTGCTCGGAGCGTGCCGCCGCGAGCGTCGCGCGCACCGAGCGGATCTCGGTTCCGGTCCCGCCCGTGGTCAGCTCGACGAGCGAGTTCGATGGTGCACCACCACCGAGACGTCCCCCGATCACGACCACCCGACCATCGGTGAGCGTGGTCGCGGTCGCGGCGATCCGCGCGAGCTGGCCGTCGACGATCCGCTCGACCCGCGCCGGCCCACCGTCGACGATCTCGACGAGCTCGAGGATCCCGGCGGGCGCACCGGCGATCGCGCCGCCGACGACCGCGATCCGCTGCGCGCCCCCCAGTCCGATCTGCGCCATCGCCGGCGAGCTCCGTGGCGTGTGTTGGCCGATCCTGGCGAGCTCGCCGGTTCGCGGGTCGAAGCGCTCGATCGCCGGGTCGGAGCCGCCGACGAGGATCGCACTGCCCGCGAAGTCGATCGCGACGCCAGTGTCCCGCGCGATCGGTGCGAGCGGAAGCGTCGCGAACTTGACGTTGCGCGAGAACCACAGGTGCGGCGATGGCGCGGCCTCGTCGGCCGTCACCGCGAACATGCAGGTCCGGCCGTAGGCCACGGGGCTGCCCCCGATCTGCCCCGACAGGTGCACGACGAGATCGTCGGCGAACGGCACCGTGGTCAGCTCGACGCGCTGCCCCGGGCTGAAGCTCCGCGACGCCAGATCCTGGTCGCTGCGGGCGTGCGCGATCGACAGCACGAACGTATCGAGCCCGGTCGGCGCCGCTTCGTCGTCGGTGGACGGCAGCTCGAGGACGAGGTCGAGGCGCACGGCGTTGTCGGCACACGCCGCGAGCGCGACCGCGAGCGCGACCGCGATCACGCTCGCGTGGCGCGGGCTCACGGCAGGGCTCCGGGACCGACGACCTTCACGCCGGTCGGTTCGTTGCTCGAGAACGCTAACGTGAGCGGCACGAAGATCGCGGCGGCCACCAGCGCGCCGCCGGCCGCCCACGCCCACCTCGACCGGTACCACCGCGCACGAGATGGACGAGGCTGCAGGAGGTCGCGCACGGCCGCCGCGAGCGGTTCGAGTGAGCGTGGCGAACCCACCGCGATCGTCACCGAGCGGCGATCGCGCTCGCGTCCGTCGAGGCCGAGCAAGCGCGCGACCGCCAGGGTGCCGCGTACCTCGACGACGATCATCCCACGGGCGCCGGCGGTCCGTCCCTGGATCACCACCTCGGCGTCGGATGGTGGCTCGAGGCGGGCGGCACCGACCCGCACCCGATCGGCCCGCTCGTCGACGTCGACCCGCACGCCCCACGGCGCGAAGCCCGGACACGACGCGGCGATCCAGTGGATACCGCGCACCAGCGACGCCTCGCGACCGACCACGGCCGCACCATCGACCGCGATCGCGCACGCCGGCGGAGCCTCGATCGCCACCACGACCTGGCTCGCGCCGGCGGCCTTACGCGCTCGCTCGAGGTCGAGCAACGTGCGTGGCGGAAACCGCGCCGGATCGAACACCCGCCCCGGTGCCACGACCATCGCCGCGACGAGCTCGTCCCACGCACCGTCGACATCTTCGCGCTGGGTCCGGATCAGCCCGCGGTAGACGAACAGGTCGGAGAGTCGCGCGTTCGAGACCCCGGCCCCGCCGGTGGCGTCGAGCTGGCGGCGCGCGTCCTCGAACAGCGACCACGCGGCGTCGAGCTGCAACGCCTCGAAGGCGTCGATGCCACGCTGGATCGCTGCGTCGATCGATGGCGCGACGCGCGACGGCGGCGACCGATCGACGAGCGCCGCGCCGAGGTCGCGAGCCACCGCCGCGAGCGGGGCCACGTCGTGTGCCGGCGCCCACACCACGATGACGTCCGCGGCGGGCGCCGCGGCGGCCGTGCGCGGCACGCACGCCACCGCGATCGCGACGATGACGGCCACCAGCGACTTGGTCACGAGCACACGGCGAGGATTCTCGATCGCGCCACGTCGAGAAGCAACCGCGCGGCTATACTTGCCGCGATGGCGCGTGCGATGGGTCGCTACGAGCTGCTGCGCCGCCTCGCGCGCGGAGGCATGGCCGAGGTCTACCTCGCGCGGCGGCGGGCGGGCGGGGTCGAGAAGCTGCTGGTGGTCAAGCGGATCCGCGCCGAGCGCGTCGGCGACGCGCGGTTCCTCGAGCTGTTCGTTCGCGAAGCGCGCCTGTCGATGAGCCTCGCGCACCAGAACATCGTGCCGGTGTTCGATTTCGGTCGGAGCGGTGACCAGGTCTTCCTCGCGATGGAGCGAGTCGAGGGCCGGGACCTCGGCTCCACGCTCGCGCGACCCGGCGTCGAGCCGTTGCCACCGATCGTCGCGGCGTTCATCGCCGCGGAGTGCTGCCGGGCGCTCGCGTACGCTCATCAACGCCGGCGCGATGGCGAGCACCTCGGGGTCGTGCACCGCGACGTCACGCCGCGCAACGTGCTGCTGTCGTGGTCCGGCGAGGTCAAGCTGACGGACTTCGGGATCGCCGCGCTCGCCGGCGAGGCGACGACGCGGCTGGTCGGCACGCCGGCCTACATGGCGCCGGAACAGGCGCGTGGCGAGCCGGTCGACGCGCGTGCCGACATCTACGCGATCGGGCTCGTGCTGCGCGAGGCGATGACCGGTGTCCGCGCGCGACCGGGCGCCGACCGCGACGCCCTCGTGGAGGCCGCTCGGCGCGGCGAGCTCGCACCGTGGCCGAGCGGTCGCCCGAGATCGAGCGAGCCCGCGGCGGCTGGCGAGCCGGGCCCGCGATGGAGCGAGCCAGCGGCTGCTGGCGAGCGGGACCCGACCGCGCTGATCGAGATCATCGACCGCGCGACCGCACCGGCGCCGAGCGATCGCTATCCGGACGCGCGGTCGCTGCTCGTGGCCCTCGATGGCTTCATCGTGGCCGAGCGCGCCGCCGCTCCCCAGGAGGCGCCCGATCGGCGCCTCGCGGACTGGCTCGCGCGCGCGTGGGGTGGCGCGCGCGATGACGAACCCGACGACGACGCCGTCGAGCACGCCGACGTGGTCAGCATGATCGATGACGGCGACCTGCTCGGGACCGGGACCGAGCGCTCGCTCGCCGCCACCGCGGATGACGACGGCATTCCGCGGCCTGCCGATCCAGCGCCAGCGGCCCCGCGCCCGGTCGACCCAAAGCTCGGGGCAAGCCCGCCCGCCGCCATCTCGGGCCCGGGCGCCCGCCGTCGCACCGCGCTCGCGATCGCCGTCGTCGCCGGTGCGATCGGAGCGATCGTGGTGTTCACGATCTCGCGTCGCGATCACGAAGCCGCACGATCGAACGAACACGCGGTGATCGCCAACGCGCCACCGGACGCGCCGGTGCCAGCCACGACCGACGCGACCTCGATGAACGACACCACGAGGGACGCCACGGTGATCGATCCGCCGCCGAACGTCGATGCAGCGATCGTCGTGGTGATCACGTCCGACGCCGCCGGGCCCGTCCTCTCGGACGCCGACCTCGGCACGACCGGGCCGGTGCCGCCGCGGTCACCCCGCGATGCGACCTTGGTTCGATCGCTCGATGCCAGCCCTCCGCGCGTCACCCGCAAGGTCCGCGTCAACGCCCGGCCCTGGGCCACCTTCACGGTCGACGGCGGATCGACTCTGTACGAGACCATCTCGACCGTCGAGCTCGCGCCGGGCCCGCACCGGCTCCACTTCTCGAACCCACAGCTCGGGGTCGAGCGCGACGTGACGATCGAAGTGCCCGCCGACCGCGATCTCGATCACGTCGAGGATCTCCGACGCTAGCGTACGTAGGTCAGGGGCAGGTCGTGATGGGTGCAGCGCCGACATTTCCCAGCATCGTCGTCCCGCTGCCAGTGATCGTGTCCATTCCGCACAGAGCGTTCGAGAGCACGGTGCCATCGCTGCCCTGCGAGGTGATCGTGCCATTGACGCGCGAGAAACTGAGACCGACGCCGCTTGCCGGAATCATCAGGTTGCCGGAGATCGTTGTTCCGCGGATGCGGCTGTTGCTACCGGACATCACCACATTGCCGTCGAGAAACACCTCGCCGCCCCGGACGCCCTCGCCGAACAGCGTGACCCGGCTACCCGAGAAGTCGAGGTCGCCAGCGTAGCGCCCACCAGCAAGGAACACGACCGTATCGCTCACCTTGAGCGCGTTGTTGACGTCCGCGTTGCTCATCATCGGGGTCAGCTGCGTCACCCGGTCGTTCTTGTACTCGAGCTCGACCATCACGAGCGCGCTCGTCCCCGTGGTAGCTACCGCGACCTCGCGAAGCGCGCCGTCCGCGATGGTGACGTTGAAGCTGCCGCCTACGTTGGGACCCGCGACCGTGATCGTGCGGAGCCCGGCGGTCACACCGGGTAACACAGCGATGCCGTCCGTACCGGTGGTCGCGATCACGAGGTCGTCCGTCGTTAGCTTGACACCGGAACGGGTCGGTCCGGGGCTGGGTACGTCGCGCATGTTGGCGTCGTTCACGACCGGGTTCACGACAACAACGATCGTCGTCGTCCCAAACGGAACGTTGGTCGGATCGTTTGCCGAATCAGGAGTACCACCCCCGGAGCTGCCACAACCAACTCCACAGAGCGTTCCTAGGATTGCGCGCGTCAGTCTAGACTTGTGCGTCGTATGGGTCATCTACCCGGATGATATGCCAAGGTCGTGCCGGTTCGAGATGACGACGACACCCGAGCTGCTGTTGCGCGTGACCAGCTCTGCGAGCCTCGCCTCGTTCAGGTGATCCCATGCAGGTGCGGCTGGGAACCCCAGGAGCGAACGGCTACATCGGTCCTGTACGCGACCCGCACAACGTACGATCCCCGCACAACGTTGGGTCGGCGGGAATCACCACCCTGACGCGTCGTGGGGGCACGTCATATGCAACGAAGCCCCCGCATGACCCGATGGTTTATCGCCGGATGTGCCGCGTTCGTCGCCATGGTCGTCATCTCGATCAGCTGTGGGAGTAATTCCAGCGGTCCGAGCTGCGGCCGACTCGGCGAGACCTGCTGCGATGGCCGGACGTGCTCGACCGGAACATGTTCGGGTGACAGCCCCGGCGTCTGCGCCGACTGCGGCGAGCCCGGCCAGGTCTGCTGCGACCTCGGGACGTGCGGTGGTGGAGGCTGTTGCGTGAACGATATCTGTACCGGCGATGGCTCGACGTGCCCCGTGCTCGGCGGCGCATGCAGCAACGGCAGCTGCGGCAATGGGACGTGCGGCGGTCCGGGACAACCCTGCTGTCAGATGGAGTGCACCGCAGGTGCAGTGACGTGTCTCGGCGGGTCATGCGCGACCTGCGGCGGTCCCGGCCAGCCGTGTTGCGGAAACAACGACTGCGGTGCGGATCTCGTCTGCGATAACGGCGCGTGCCGGACGTGCGGCGGTCCCGGAGAGCCGTGCTGTCTCGGTGATACCTGCCAGGCCGGCTGCTGCGATCAGGGCAACAACGTGTGCGTGGCCGACGCATCCGCGTGCCCGACCGGTGGCACGTGCATGACCAACGCGTGTGTCTGCGGCGCCGGCCAGCTCAACTGCGGCAATGGCTGCCAGGACACCACGAGCAACGTCGATCAGTGCGGCAGCTGCGGAACCCAGTGCGGCGACACCCAGTACTGCGCCGGCTCGGCGTGTGTCTGCCGGCCAGGGCTCGTGCAGGGTGCGGGCGGTTGCATCGACCCGGACAGCAATCCCCAGGCATGCGGCCCGAACGCGATGGTCTGTGGCGGCGCGACTCCGGTCTGCGCGAACGGTGCTTGTGCCGCGGGGTGCGGTGCTCTCGATCAATGCGGCAATAGTTGCCTCGACCAGAATACCAACCCGCTCCACTGTGGCGCCTGCAACAACGCATGCGCCCGCGACGAGGTGTGCGTGCAGGGCAACTGCGAGGGCTTCGATTCGGCCGTTGGCTGCACCACGTGCCCGTGTGCTGCATGCGCCGGCGATGATTGTTGCGGTTATCCCAACGCCCCGACGTTCCTGATCTGCGTCGGCGGCGGCAACGGCTGTCCGCAGATGTTCTGAGTAACCGGCGCTGCGATCTCTCGCGCGCATGGGGAACGTGCCCGCGCGCGAGCGCGTTCCGCGCGACGGCCGGCTCGACGTCGCGGACACTCGCCGGCAAACAACAATCGGTGCCATCGAGCGACGGCTCGATGTTCGGCCGAGCCCGAGCGCGAATCGCAGGGCATCGTCGAGCTCGGCGACCGTCACCGGCCGTCAGTGAGACGATGCGGGTCTCGACGTGCGCTCCCACATCGGCGCTGTGGGAGCGTTGCGCAGTGCGCAGCCCTCGAACACGCGCGTACTGCAGGATCCGCTAGTTGCACGGGCCCGGTCCGTGCAAAGCCCCGCGCTATCGATGCACGAACCTCGCTTGGCCTTCCTTTTGTTAGCTCCTCTCGTCTCCCTCTCCGCCTGCGGTGATGATCCCTCGGCGATCCTGATCGAGCTCAGCCCGAACATCGTGTCGTCGATCGACGGCACGCTCGGGGTGCGCGCCACCGTGCTCGCGGATCGCGAGCCGGTCGCCGACGAGACGGTCTCGCTCACGATCGCCTACACCGATCGCAACGGCATCGCGCACGCCATCGCGCCAATCGAAGGCGCGACCGATGGGACCGGCGTGCTCGAAGCGACGATCGTCGGGCTCACGTGGGACGGGATCGGGGCCGTGACCGCGGCAATCCCGTCCACCACGATCGAAGCGGTCGCGACGTTCGCGGTACTCGACCGCAGCCCACCAACCGTCTCGATCACACCACCAGCGGGAAACCAGATCCGCGTCGGCACCGACATCTCGATCAGCGTGCGCGCGCAGGACGAGATCGGGATCAGCCAGGTCGCGTTCGAGAGCAGTCGTGACTTCGGGCGCGATCGCACCACGATCACGAGCGGCGCCATCGACACCTCGGTGGGCTTTGACTTCAGCGTCCCCGACGGCACGCCGATCGGGACGATGGTGACGCTGTACGCGCTGGCGACCGATCTGTCAGGAAATATCGGCGCCGCCAGCCCGCTGACGATCACCGTGGTGCCATGAGCCGGCTCGTGGCGGCCTTGCTGGTCGTCGCGGCGGCCAGCGGGACGGCGCGTGCGAACCCATCGACCGGGGTCGTGGTCGACGGCGACGCCTCGGTGCAGGCGCCGCTCGCCGCCGCGATCACCGAGTGGCTGACCCATCACGGCCACGACGTCAAGACCCGGGCGCTCCCACCGGATGCGATCAACACGCTGACCGATTGCTTCGTGGTCGAGAGCGACGACTGCGCCCGCGCGGTCGTCGATCGCAATGCGACGACGGATTCCGTGGTCCACGTCAAGGTCGAGCGTGGCGCGACGCCGACCGACGTCACGATCACCGCGCGCTGGTTTCGCCGCGGGGGCGCGCCGGTCATGCAGCAGGCGAGCTGCGCGGGCTGCTCGGACAGCGCGCTGCGCGACCGCGTGAACGCGCTGATGACCACGCTCGTGCCGAGCGCGCCGGTCGCGGTCGCCACGGTCACCACGATCACCGCCGCTGTGGATCCGCCGAGCGCTGTCGATCCCGCGTCCGGCCCCGCCTCCGGGCCCGCCTCCGGGCTCGCGCTCGGCGTCGAGCTCGGCGAGCCCAGCTCGGTGACGGCGGGCTGGTTTGCCGGCAGGCTCGCGGCGATCGTCGCGGTCGGCACCGGTACGCTGTCCGGCGTCGGCCTGTCGATGCACGGCGATCTTCAGGTCGTGGTGACGCGGCTGGCGCCCACGCTCCCGCTGCGCGTCGGCATCGGTGCTCGTTACTACCGACATGGCTACGAGCCGATGTCGGTCGACGAGTTTCCGCACTCGCACGTCGGGCTTCGCGCCACGGTCGGCGCGGCGCTCGAACGCGGCCCGCTGCAGCTGTTCGCCGAGCTCGCTCCCGGCGTCGATGTCCGGCGCACGCGGAGCTGCACGCTGGGCGATGGCCCGAACACGATCTGTCCCCACGCGCAGCAATCGCCATTGTTCATCCAGCTCGTGGTCGGCGCGCGTTGGTTTATTTCGCACTAACCCCAGGTGACCCATGCGTAGCCTTACTTATCTCGCGTCTTCGTGCTTGCTCGTCGCGTGCGCCGGAGATCCCAGCGCGGTGCAGATCGAGCTCTCCCCGTCGGTGATCTCGTCGCTCGACGGCACCACCTCGGTCGGCGTGCTGGTCAGCGACGCGGCCACGCCCCTCGGAGACGAGCCCGTCCACGTGACGGTGATCTACGTCGATCGCAATGGCACGCCGCACGAGGTCGCGCCGGTCGACGGCACCACCGACTCCCGCGGCGTGTTCCGGACGACGCTCACCGGCCTGGCCTGGGACGGCACCGGCACGGTGACCGCCGAGACCACGGGAGGGGTCACCAACAGGGCGACGTTTGCGGTGCTCGATCGCACGCCGCCGAAGATCGAGATCTTGCCGCCGACCTCCGACAAGCGCGTCGGCCCGGGGTTGCCACTCGACGTCCAGGTGCGGGTCACCGACGAGATCGGCGTCAGCGAGGTGACGATCGATGGCACTGGCCGGATCGACGGCAGCCGCTCGACGGTGGTGGCCAACGGCACCCAGAGTGCGACGCTGACGTTTCGCATGGAGGTGCGGGTCGACGCGCTGCCGGGTCCGACGATCCAGCTCCACGCGATCGCCGCCGACCTGTCCGGCAACCTCGCGGCGGCGACGGCGGTCGTGCTGACGGTCGATCCGACCATCACGATCGCGACGCCGATGGGGCTCGCCGGCAGCTTGTTCGTCGATGGCTCCGCCACCCAGCTCGACGATCCGCGCGCGATCGCGGTCTCCGCGCGCGATGGCCAGCTCTACGTCGCGGACAATTCGCAGAACGGCGCGTGCAGCGGCCGCTGCATCTGGCGCATCAACCCCGCGACCGGGGCGATCACCGCGACCCCGGTGTTCGTGGGCCAGGGCGAGCTCGAGGGCATCGCGTTCGACGCGACGGGTGACAACCTCTACTACTCGGATCGCCAGGACCGGACCGGGCGCCTGACCTGGAACGGCACCGCCTACGCGAGCCCCGTGCTCTGTAACGACGCCAACGCCCAGCGCCCGCAGGACCCGTTCCACCTCGTGTTCGACGCGTCGCTCGGGTTGCTCGTCGCCGATGACGGCCGCCGGCAGCTCGCGCGGATCGCGACGTGTGCGACGGCCTCGGTCGGGACCGGGTTCACGGCGACCGACTCGTTCGACAGCCCGCGCGGCGTCGCGCTGGGCCCGAGCGGCGAGCTCTACGTCTCCGACATCGGAACGGGCCGGGTCTCGCAGGTCGCGCGCACCAACGGCGCGCTCTCGGTGTTCGCGAGCGGGCTCGACGACCCGTACGGGATCGAATGGAACGTCGGCACGACGATGCCGTGGGCGAATCGCTTGATGGTCGCGCTGCGCGGCGCGCGGATCGTGCTGTCGACGACCGCAACCACCGAGCTCGCAGCAGCGTATCTGCGAAACGACCCGATCGACCTCGCGATCAGCGGCACGACCATGTACGTGCTCACGGCCCCCTCGGCAAACAACCGAGGCCGGATCTACAAGATCACCGGGTTTTGAGGACGGGTCTGTCCCACATGGCAGGCATGTCGCGGCGCCCCATCTCGCTGTACGAGCCATGCGCAACGTGGTGGCTCGAACGCTGCTCGTAACGCCCCGCCGGGAGCTACGATGGTGGGCATACCGATGGCACCTGGTGTTGCGATGAGGGTCTGCCGAACCTGCGGGCACAGCTGGGACCGGTCGGTCGAGCAGTGCCCGCACGACGGCGGGGCCCTGATCACCATGATCGAGCTCGCGGCCCCCCCGATCAGCGGCACCTCACCCACCGACATGCCTACCACCGGCCAGCTGGCGATCGCCACCCAGTCGCTCGAGGAGCTCCCCGCCGGGACGACCGTCGGCGACTACAAGATCGAGCGGTTGCTCGGTTCGGGTGGGATGGGCATCGTCTACGGTGCGCGTCATCCCGTGATCGGCAAGCGCGCCGCGATCAAGGTACTGAACGCGAAGTACTGCGCCGATCACGAGGCGGTCGGGCGGTTCGTCCAGGAGGCGCAGGCGGTCAATCAGATCGGCCACACGAACATCGTCGACATCTTCGCTTTCGGCACGCTCGACGACGGTCGCTCGTACCTGGTGATGGAGTGGCTGCAAGGCGAGACGCTGCTCGAGCGGCTCGAGCGCGCGCCGCTGTCGATTCGCGAGACGATCTTGGTCCTCATCGCGCTGACCCGGGCCCTCGAGGCCGCGCATGCCGCAGGCGTCATCCACCGGGACCTCAAGCCCGAGAACATCTTCCTCGTTCCCGAGGACGACCAGCTGCGCATCAAGCTGCTCGACTTCGGCATCGCCAAGCTCTCGACCAATCAGCCCACCAGCAATCGAACGGCGACCGGCGTGACGATGGGAACACCGCTGTTCATGTCGCCCGAGCAGGCGAAGGGCGGCGCGATCGACGCCCGCACCGACGTCTATTCGCTCGGCGTGCTGGCTTACGCGATGGTGTGTCGCGAGACGCCGTTCGAGTCCGAGGATTCTGCCGTCGAGGTCCTCCACGCCCATATCAGCAAGCCACCGCGCCCACCGCGTGATCTCGTACCCGATCTCGCCCCCGCGTTCGACGCCCTGATCCTCGAGCTGCTCGCGAAGCAACCCGCTGATCGCCCCGCGCTCGCGGATGTCCGGCAGCGGCTCAAGGCGATCGCGAGCGCTGCCATGGCTGCGGGAGCGCAGGAGTTCGATAGCTTCACGGCCGAGACGCCCCTACCGCTCTCACGAGCTCGCTGGGCCGCCGAGCACGCGAGCGGACCGTCCCTCACCATGGACGCGGCCCTTGGCCGTCCACGCGCGATCCGCTGGATCGCCGCTGCCGTCGGCATCGGCGCGCTTGTCATTGGTGTGATCGTCTGGGTCGTGACCCGCGACGAGCCGAACCCGAGCGCGCCGGCCGCAGCGCACCCCGGAGCGACCGCACCTGCGGTGACTGCGTCGAGCTCTCCCACGAGCGCACCTGCGCCTGCGCCTGCGCCTGCGCCTGCGCCTGCGCCGCCCGAGGTGCCAGCTGCGCCAGCAGTCGGGACGATCGAGCTCGCCATCGAACCGGCAACCGCGACTGCCACGATCGATGGTCGCCTCGTCGCGAGCACGCGGGGACGTGCGCTACTCGAGCTCGCACCCGGCGACCACCAGCTGACGGTTGCCGCTCCCGGATATCGGCCGGTCGCGCGAAGCTTCACCATCGTCGCAGCGCAGGTGACTCCCCTCGACATCCGGCTGCGTGCCCGCGTCACGTCGAGGCCCAAACCCAAAGACACCGATGCCGTGGTCGATCCATTCGGCCCGCGATCGAGGAAACGATGATTCGACGAAGTATGATCGTATGCGCGATCGGCTGGATGCTCGCACGTGGCGCGGCGGCTCAGCCGCCGGCGCCGAACGACAATACCGAGCGAGCCGCGCTGCTCTACCAGCAAGGGAAGCGGTACTTCGACATCGCCGAGTACCCGGCAGCGATCGCCAGCTGGAAGGAAGCATATCTGCTGGCGAACGAGCCTCTCTTGCTGTTCAACCTGGGCCAGGCGTATCGCCTGGCTGGTGACTGCGCGCAGGCAAATCGCTTCTACCTGAACTACAAGCGCGCCGAGCCCCACCCTTCGAACCAGGCCGAGCTCGACGAGGTGATGAAGAAGTGTGCCAACGTCGTCCCGTCGGGCGAGGACGGGGTGGGCACGACGGGCACGACGGGCACGACGGGCACGACGGGCACGACGGGCACGACGGGCACGACGGGCACGATTGGCAAGGCGAGCGCTCCGTCCGTCGAGGAACCCCGCATGCCAGGGTCCGAGCCCGCGCGCGACAGCCCGCCGACCGAAATCGATCCGGGGCGCAAGCTGCGCATCGCGGGCTTGATCGTCGCCGGAACCGGTGGGCTCGCGGGTATCGTCGCCGTGCTCGCGGGCCTCGACGCGCGCAGCGCGGCGAACAAGATCTCGGATCCGCCAGCGGGCACGCGGTGGAGCGACACATTCGTCGAAGCCGAGCGCGACGGTCGCGCGGCCCAGACTCGCGCGCGGGTCTTTGGCGTGCTCGGGGTCGTGGGCGTCGTCGGTGGTGGTGTGCTGTGGTGGATGGGCAGGCGCCAGTCGCGGGTTGTCGTCGACGTCGCGATCACGCCTGCCCAGACCGAGGTGAGCCTGTCATGCGCGTTCTGATCCTGCTGATCGCCGTCGCCGGTTGCTTCGAGCCGTCGGTTGACGACTGCCAGTTCACATGTGGCGACGATGATGCGTGTCCGAGCGGGACCACGTGCATCAACAACGTCTGTCGGACTCGGTCGACGGGCACGTGCGCGGCCGGCGCCGACGCCGCCGAGGTGTGTCCCGGCGCCCCACCCTCACCAGCCGGCTGTAGCCCGAGGTTCGCCCTCGAGAACGGCGGATGCGGCGTGGTGTGTTCAGCGACGCCGCGGAGCTGGAACGACGCGGCGAGCGCGTGCACGCCGAGCTGGCGCCTCGCGATCCTCGACTCCGACTCCAAGCTCGCAGCGGTTCCCGCAACACCGGACCAGTACTGGGTAGGCGCGAGGCGCGCGACCACGACCAGCACGTGGCTGTGGGGCAACGGCACGGCGGTCGCCGACAGCGCCTGGGACAACGGTACGCCCGCTCCGTTGTCCGGTGAGGACTGCGCGCTGCTCGACCGCCCCAAGGGACGGCTCGTCAACGATGCGGCTTGCGCCGACAGCGAGCGCTTCCTCTGTACGTACCCCTGACGCCATGACGCGGCAATCCACGGGTCGCGCGCTTCGCCTGGACGGCTTGCTCGCTGACGACCATCGATGAACACCGCGACAGAGTCCCCGCGATAGAAACATTCCGGCCGAACCTTGGGCTCGTATCTGAGGCTACGTACGCGCCGACGACGACGATGACGATGACGATGACGATGACGATGACCACGTACACCGCGGCGGCCATCACCAGCAACGCTGGCATCACTCGAATGGATTCACGAGATCGAGCTCGGCATGCTTGTAGTCCTTTGCGTTGCGTGTGGCGACGGCGAGGTCGTGCCGGCGTGCCGTCGCCGCGATGACGCTGTCCCTCCACGGCATTCGCTGCCCGCCGGACTCGAGCTTCGCTTGCAACACGCCCCACTCGAGGGCCACGCGTGTATCGAGGCGGAGAATCCGCCCCTCCATCTTGGGGATCACCTTGCCATGTAGCCAGCCCGCGAGATCGTGGCGCTTCTTGCCGCTCGCGAGGCGTTCGATCCCCCACGCGAGCTCGCCGATGACCACGGCACTCGTGTACAGGTTGGCCTCGTGCTTTCGCAACCACGCGATCGTGCGGACGCTTGGCCTGGGCTTCTGGGTTTCCGAGAGGACATCGGTATCGACGAGGAATCCACTCACAGCTTGATCTTTTTCGGGTACGCGCGATGCGGCGTGGGAACCTCGAAGCGATGCGGACACGCGAGCAGCGCATCGACCAAGCCTTCGTTCGGGTGGCGCGCGAGCTTCCGCATGATGATCACGTTGGGTTCGTCACCCTCGATGAACTCGAAGGTATCCCCCGCGCGAACCTCGCTTCGCTCGCGAAGTTTTTGGGGAACGACGATCTGTCCCTTCGTGGAGATCTTCGCGGTGAGCACCAATGTAAGATTATCTTACGGTCGCTTGTCGTCAAGCGGGATGTGCGCGGCACGGCGCCACCGCCGAACAAGCGCCTGCGGCGCGAAGCAGGTTCGCAGCCGCCGACGTCGTGAAGCTGCGCCTTCGCTCAGGGCAGAGCGGTGAGCTCGTGCCAGCCCATCACGTGTCCCAAGGCACGCTTCACATCTGCGACCCGTCCGGCGGCGAGGGCGCCGACCCGATCTTTCAGGATGCGGACCGGAACGGTTCGCATGTTGTCGAGGTTCGCGACGCACGTTCGCGGCAGGCCCTCTCGGCGTCCGAGCACGACTTCCTGGGGGATGACGCGGATCTTCGTGGTGACTTCCACGGCGAGGACGCTGGTCAGATACGCGTAGGCTCCAGTTCTCGACAGCAGCAAGACCGGGCGAGTCCCGATCGGCTCCGGCAACTCTGCCCACCAGACGTCGTATTGCCTCACCGACGACTCCGCCGGCGAGGCTTGCGCCGGATCAACGCTTCGCTCCTGGGAGCCCACGCCGCTGGATCGAATGCAGGTGCTTCCGCGGGGTGAGCGGTGTAGCTGGCTCGGGTCTGGCGCTCGGCTCGTTCGAGAAGCGCACGAGCGATTGCCTGTCTGACGAACTCGGAGCGCTTCCGCCCCCTGCCCGGCGCGACGGCCTCGAGCTCTGCGGCGATCCCATCGTCGAGCTGGACCAGAATCTGTTTCATATGATCCAACATATCATGTTGCAGGCGGAACAGTGACCGCCACGTGGGGTGTCGCCGTTCTGGCCACCGCCGCGAAGGAGCGTTAGCTGCCGATGCTGACGATGAACACGTAGTCGAAGTCGACCGCCGCGGCGGTGACGAGCAGCGACATCGTCCCGTTCGTCTCGCCGACCGCCTCGGTATCACTCGCCGTCGTCGTCGCGCGCGCGAAGTCGCACCGGTTGGTGGTCGCGAGGGTCTGGACGATGGTGTAGCGCTGGCCGGCGACGAGATCCGCGGTCCACGCTTCCGCCGAGCTCTGCGTCTTGCCACCGAAGCTCGCCCACGCGAGGACGTTGTTCGTCGGGTCCTTCGTGATCGCGCACCCGTAGCTGTGGGTCTGCTGGACCACGCCGGCGAAGTCGCCGACCGTCGGGTAGATCGTGCGCGAATTGCCGTTGAAGCCGATCGTGAAGGCCGGTCCGACGGTGACCGCGTCAAACGCGTATGCGAGGTAGACCCGGTCGACCGTCCCCGGCGGGGTAATGAACGCAATGGTCTGCGCATCGGTCTGGCGCAGCTTGCCGTTCGCGACGCTCCACGTGCCACCAGACTTCGTCCACGCCGTCGCGGCGACGCTGTCGTCGTAGAACCCGTCCCACCTGACGAGCAAGTCGCCGGCCAGCGTCGGCCGCGGATCGCAGGCGTCGCCGATGCCATCGCCGTCGCCGTCGGGATCGGTGGTGCTCACGAGGTGCGGGCAGCGATCGCACACATCGCCCCGGGGGTCGAGGTCGGATGCGCGAGCTCGCGGCCCTGTTCGCGACATCGCCATCGACCGCGCGTCGTGGTCGCCATCACGCCGAAGCTGGCCGCGGGCGCCGCGGCGGTGAATCGCGATCGCCGCTGGACGTGGGTCGTCGACGGCACGCTGATTCCCACCCGTGATCATCGTCGCGCCGCGAAGTCCAAGAACTACCGGTGGTCGTGCAACGCGCAGATTCTGGTGCGCAGGCGCGATCTCCTCGTGATCGCGACCGCGGCCGGTGGTCCTGGCAATCGAAACGACCCGATCCACTATCGTGGGTCGACCGTGCAGATGTGGTGTCAGCGGCACGGTCGTGTGCTCGCCGACGGCGGATACCGCGGTGTCCCGGCGCTCGTCACACCGCGATTCCGACGTCATCGCATCGTGCGTGATCATCGGTGGCGGCGGCACAGACGCCGCCGTGCCCGGGTCGAGCACGCGATCGCCAGGCTCAAGAACTGGCGTGTGCTTCGCGATCACCGACG
>JBKJUF010000411.1:0-30244 GCA_046590445.1 Kofleriaceae bacterium | reverse complement strand
GCGCCGGCTGTGCCGGGGCCGACGCGCACTCGACCGCGCAGCCACCGGCCGCGAGCGCCGCGCAGAACGAGCTCGGGATGCATGCAGGCGAGACCATGGCGTTCGACGTCGAGCTCGCGGGGTTACCAGTCGGAGAGGCCCAGCTCGCGGTCGGCGAGATCGGCGACGTCGACGGCCGCCGCGCGATCGTCGTCCGGTCGCGGGCAGCCACGGTCGGTGCGGCCGCGCTGCTTCGCAAGATCGTCGACGAGGCGTCCACCGTCGTCGACGTCGAGACCGGACGCCCGATCAGCGTCGAGATGAACGCCCAGATCGGTGAGAAGAAGACCACCGCGACCGCGAAGTTCAGTGCCACCAACGTGGCGGTGACGTTCACGCGCGATGGCAAGGTCAACGCCTCGACGTTCAAGCTCGATCCGAAGCACCCGCTGCACGACGCGCACACCGCGATGGCGCAGCTCCGCGGCTGGAAGGCCGCGCCCGGAACGGTGCGCACGGTGTACGTCATCGGCGGTCGCCGGCTGTTGCGCGTCGACGTCAAGTACATCGGCGAGGAGACGATTGGCTCGGCGCTCGGTAACCGGCGCGCGGTGATCTACGAGGGCGTGTCGTTCCGTGCGAAGCGCGATCTGACGCTCGAGTCCGACAAGCCAGGCCGCGCGTTCCGCGTGTGGCTCTCCGACGACGGGGATCGCGTTCCGCTGAAGCTCACCGCGAAGACCGAGCTCGGAGACGTCGTGATGACGCTCACCGACTACGCGCGACCGTAGCTCAGTCGTCGCCCCAGCCGTCGGTCATCCGCTTCGCACGCTTGGGCGAGTCGTCCGGGCCGGCGATCGTGCCGGAGGCCACGGCACCGTCGTCGGCGGTGATCGTCCGCGATGCCGTGGGCTGCTCCTCGACGGTGACCGTCAACGTCTGCTCCTCGACGGTGACCGTCAACGTCTGCGAGCTCGTCTCGGTGACCGTCTCGGTGACCGACTCGGTGACGCGTGCACTGCCGGCTGCTTGCGCGGCCGTGGCCGGGTCTTGCGGCGGCTCGTCGGCGTCGACCGAGATCGTCATCTCGGCGTCGTCGTCAGCGTCGGCATTGGTGGGCGCGGCGTCGCCGGTCGCGCCACCGGCAGGTGGCGGATCGGCGTCGCCGATCGCCTCGATGTCGGGCTCGTCATTTTGCGTGCGCGCTGCATCGGCTGGCGGTGGTGGGGGCGGACCGAGGTTCGGCGCGCCTTGGCGATTCGGCACGGCGTGCTCGCCGCCGAGATCCGCGCGCAACTCGCTGCCGAGGTCGACGACATCCGCCGGCTTGGTGGGCGGCTTACCAGCGAGCGGGGTGATCGCCGGCTTCGGTACCGCGATCGGCGGCGGGGTCATCGTCCGCGGCAGCGATGGCAGCGCCGGCAGCGGCCGCGGCGTCGCGACGACGACGGGCTTCGCTTGCGGCGACCCACGTGGCGGGGTGACGAAGTTCGGCGGGGTGACGGTCCGCGAGATCACCACGACGGGCGGGGGCGCGGCGGGGTCCTCTGTAGGCTCCGCGGAAGGCACCTTCTTGAGGACGAGTGGAATCGGCTCCTCGTCGTTGCCCCGCGATGCACGGATCGGCAGCGGCGGTGCAATCGGCGGCGGCGGCTCGATGAGCTCAGAGGTCTCCGCGCGCGAGCGGCGATCTAGCACGATCTGGCCGGTGTCGTCGGTCTGCCTCGAGGCGGCGCCACGGCGTGCGATCAGCTTGCCCAGCGTTTCGAGCAGGACCTCGGCGAGCTCGGCATCCTCGTCGCAGATCTCGCGGAAATCGTCGGCGCGCAGGACCAGGCCGCGGACTTCGCTGCGGGTCACCGCCAGCGAGTCACGATCGGGAGCCGCGCTGTCGCGGATCAAAGACTCGGGGTAGACGAACGATCCCGGCCCGAGTTGCTGACCGTCCCGTTCGAGCTGACCCTCGATGATGATCCACGCGACGCGGTCGCCAAGCGTGTGCGCCGGAAGCCGCTCGTCGACACCGAGATCGCGAGCGAGCGCGATCCGCAGCGCGCGCAGTCGCTGCTGGGGCGACAGCCGCGCCCACAGCGGACACGCCTGGATCGCGGCGTCGTCCTTGCGACGGAGCTCCACTGGCTGTGGCGTCTCACCGGCTTCGAGCACGCGGATCACGACGGCCGTGGCGTTGTCGCCGCCACCACGCTCGAGCGCGAGCTCGATCAGCTTCTGCGCGGCGCGTGCGGGGCTCGGCTGCGTCGAGAGGACCTTGCCGACCTCGGGCTCGGCCACGTACTCGCTGATGCCATCGCTGCACAACAGGAAGCGATCGCCGTCTGCCAGCGGCACCACGAACGTCGAGACCTTGCACTCCTGACCGATCCCGAGCGCGTTCGTCAGCATGCTGCGAAATCGCGCGCCCTCGCCGGACAGATCGACATCGATGCCGGCCGCGAGCAGGCGCGACAGCAGCGTGTGGTCCTCGGTGAGTTGCATCGCGATGCCATCGCGGACGATGTACGCGCGCGAGTCGCCGGCATGCGCGAATACGAGCTCGTTTCCGACGGTCACGGCGCCGACGAGCGTGGTGCCCATCCCGGCCTTGGCGTCATCGGCGGCGGCCTCCTTGAGGATCGCGTCATGCGCCGCGATCACGCCCCCGCGGACGGCCGCGAGCAGCTGCTTCTTGGCGTCTGGCGTGCCGTGCTCGAGCCAGTGATCGATCGCGGTCTGCACGAGCTCGCTCGTCCAGCGCTGGCGAATGGTCCGGATCGCGATGCCGCTCGCGACTTCGCCGGCGGCATGTCCACCCATCCCGTCGCAGACCACGAACAAGCCGGCATCCGCATCGAAGAAGTGCGCGTCTTCGTTGTGCTCGCGCACCTTGCCGACGTGAGTCGCGGCAGCGCCGACGATCGAAGCTCGCCCCGCCACGGCTCCACTGTAACGCGTGGCTGCGCCTGAAGGGGGCTGCTAGCCGCGCAACTTGTATCCGACATTGCGGACGGTCTCGATCAGCGCCCCGGTCTCGCCCAGCTTGGCCCGGACGCGCCTGACGTGGATATCGACGGTCCGCGTGCCGCCCGCGTAGCGATAGCCCCACGCGCGCTCGAGCAGCGCCTCGCGCGTGAACACGCGACCGCGGTGCTGGCCGAGGAACCGCAGCAGCTCGAACTCCTGGTGCGTCAGCTCGATCCGACGGCCGGCGAGCCGAACCTCGTAGCCGGCGATGTCGATCACGAGGTCGTCGATCTTGAGGATCTCGTCGGAACCAAACGTCGCCGTCTTCCAGTCGAGCTGCCGCATCCGGCCGTAGAGCTCGGCAGGTACGATCGGCATCAGCACGAAGTCGTCGAAACCGATCGAGAAGTCGAGCGACGGTAGTCGCGCCACCGCGACGGCGATCAGGATGGGGACCTCGACGAGCGGACCATCATCACGCAGCCGCTTGATCGTCTTCTGCGCGCGCGCGACGTCATCGCCGGCCTCGACCACGACCACATTCGGTGGCCGCGCCGCGACCTCGTCGAGATCGAGGCCCCCCAGATCGAAGCGTCCGATCGTGGCGCGGCAGCCGAGCTCCGAGAGGAGCGTGGCCACGGTCCCGGGCTCGCCAGCACGGTCCGGTTCAGCGCAGATCACGACAACTCGCACGACGGAAAGTGATCCCCTTCTCGTCGCTCCCGGGTCAAGCCTGGCCGCCAGTGTTCGCGTCCTCCAACCCCGTGTCGCAGGAGGTCACGCCCCTGATTTCGGGGGGTACCCAATCGGTTGATCGCAGCTATTGCCAGGCCCCTCGAACATGTAAGAATTGGAGCTGGATGGAAGAGTTCCACTGCTCCTTCTGCGGAAAGCAGCGGCGCGAGGTGCGAAAGCTCATCAGCGGTCCGCGGGTCTTCATCTGCGACCAGTGCGTGACGCTCTGCAACGATATACTGGCCAAGGAAGAGGCGTCGGAGCGTCCCAAGTACCCGCCACCGCGCGCGATCGTCGAAGAGCTCGATCGGTATGTCGTTGGCCAGAAGGACGCCAAACGGGCCCTCTCGGTCGCGGTTTACAACCACTACAAGCGCATCGGCCTGCGCGGCAAGCAGAGTGACGTCGAGCTCCAGAAGGGCAACATCCTGCTGGTCGGTCCGACCGGCTCGGGCAAGACCCTGCTTGCCCAGACGCTCGCCAAGAAGCTCGACGTGCCATTCGCGATCGCGGACGCCACGACCCTGACCGAGGCCGGCTACGTCGGCGAGGACGTCGAGAGCGTCGTCAAGGCGCTGTTCCGGGCCGCCGGTGGCGACGTCGAGAAGACCGCCCGCGGCATCATCTGCATCGACGAGATCGACAAGATCGCGCGCAAGGGTGGCTCGCCTTCACCGACCCGCGACGTCTCCGGCGAGGGCGTGCAGCAGGCGCTGCTCAAGATCCTCGAGGGCAAGACGGCGACGATCACCCCCGATGGTGCTCGCAACCGGCCGCAGCAAGAGCTCATCCAGATCGACACGACCGACATCCTGTTCATCTGCTGCGGCGCCTTCAACGGTCTCGAGGACATCGTCCGCCGCCGCACCGGTCAGCGCGGCCTCGGCTTCGGCGCCCAGGTCTCGACCGCCGAGGATGACAAGGACGAGCTGCGCAGGCTCGCGCGGACCGAGGACCTCATCAAGTTCGGCATGATCCCCGAGTTCATGGGGCGTCTGCCGGTGATCGTCTCGTGCGACGCGCTCGATGTCGACGCGCTCACCGAGGTCCTGTGGAAGCCGCGCAACGCGCTCGCGAAGCAGTACCACCGGCTGTTCGAGCTCGAGGGTGTGAAGCTGAACTTCCGCCCCGACGCGCTCACCGCGATCGCCGAGGAGGCTGCCCGCCGCAACTCCGGCGCCCGCGGCCTACGCGCGATCCTCGAAGAGGTGATGCTCGACGTCATGTACGAGATCCCGTCGCTGACCGGGGTCAAGGAATGCGTCGTCACCCGCGATGTCGTCGAGAACCGGGCGCGCCCGGGGCTCGTGCTCGAGAGCAGAGCCGCCTCCTAACCGGCGCGGTGCGCTTGCGCTTCCCAGTGTCGAAGGGCGCGGGGTAGCTCGGGTATGCTGGGCTCGTGTCCGAGCTGCGCAACGTCATCGTCTTCACGATCGGCGCGGTGCGCTATGCGCTCGAGCTGCGCTGGGTGCGTGAAGTCGTCACGCTCGGCTTCGTGACCGGTGTCCCGACGGCACCCGCGGCGTTCGGCGGCGTCTGCAACCTCCACGGTTCGATCTTGCCGGTCCTCGACGTCGGCGTGCTGCTCGGCGGCACAGCGGGGCCGGTGGCACGGCAAGGCGACGGTGCGCTCGTGCTCGAGCTCGAGGGCGTGGTCTGCGCGCTGCGTGTGGACCAGGTCGATCACGTCGCGTCGCTGCACGAGTCCGGCGGGATGGTCGTCGACTCGACCGGGCGCACGCTGACCATGCTCGATCCCGCCAAGCTGCTGCGGCGCGCGTCCGAGCTCGTCACGATGGCGGCTGCCGGGCATACCGGCGACGCCGAGCCGGCGGCAGCGGAATCGGCGGCGGAATGAGCGGCCGAACGAGCGGCGGAACGAGCGGCGGAACGAGCGGCGGAACGAGCGGCGCAACAGGCGGCGGAACGAGCGGCGGAACGAGCAGCGGAACAGGCGGCGGAACAGGCGGCGGAACGGGGGACGGCGAGCTCGACTTCGACGACGAGGAGCTCGCCATGCTCCGCGATCTGTTCCGTGCCGAGGCCCAGGAGGCACTCGAACAGGTGACGACGCGCGTGCTCGCTGGCGGCTCGGCAAAGCCATCCTCGGAGGCGCTGACCGAGATGATGCGGGTCACCCACACGTTGAAGGGTGCGGCCGGCACCGTCGGCGTACCCGCGATGGTCGATCTGTCGCATCGCCTCGAAAGCGCGCTCGCCGGTTTCGGACGCGATACCGTGCCGTGGACACCGGCAACCTCCGACCTGATCATCGAGATCGCCGACACGATGCGCGGCTACCTCGATCACTTCGGCGAGCCCGGCGCCGACGCGATCGTCGAGAAGATCCGCGATCAGATCGATCGCATCGTGCGGCCGTTCCGGCGCGCGGAATCGATCCCGCCACCGTTCGTCGAGCCGCCGCCCGACCCGGTGCTCGAGCCGATCGCCGAGGGTGCGCCTGCGCCCGAGCCGAAGTCGTGGCTGCGCGTCGAGCCCGAGCGGATCGATGACCTGATGTCGAGCGCCGGCGAATTGCTGTTCGATCGCACCCGCATCGAGCGGCGCGTCCAGCTCCTGCGCACGCTCTCGCGCGACCTCGCACGGACCCGCCAGACCTTCCACGACGCGCTCGGCGCACCGCAGGCCAGCGCCCTACCCGGCCGCGCGACGCTGGTCGCCGCCGAGGGCGAGCTTGCCGGTCAGGCCGCGTTGCTCAGCCAGACGACGGCGGCGCTCCTCGACGAGATCGAGGCACTGCGCCGGACGATCGGCGAGCTCCAGCGCGGGCTGACCCGGATCCGCATGGAGTCGGCGCGCAATCTGTTCATGCACGCCGCGCGGACCCTTCGCGCGTTGCGTCGCGCGACCGGCGTGCACGTCGAGCTTCGCACGCTCGGCGAGGACACCGAGTTCGACAAGGCCGTCGCCGAGCAGCTCGTCGATCCGATCACCCAGCTCTTGCGCAACGCGGTGGCGCACGGGGTCGAGAGTCCGGAGGAGCGGGCCGCGCGCGGCAAGGCGGAGGTCGCGACCGTGACGATCCGCGCGCGTCAGGATGGCAATCTGCTGGTGCTCGAGGTCTCCGACGACGGGCGCGGCATCGACACCGCGGCGCTGCGCGAGCGCCTGGTCGCGACCGGCGTGTGGAGCGCACCACGCGCGGCGCTCGCAAACGACGCCGAGATCCTCGACGCGCTCCTCGACAGCGGCGTGTCGAGCCGCGGTGATGCCGACGAGCTCGCGGGCCGTGGCATCGGCATCGGCATCGTGCGGCAAACCGTCGCGCGGCTCGGTGGCGAGGTCAAGCTGTCGTCGACACCTGGTCGCGGCACGACGTTCAGCCTGAAGCTCCCGCTGTCGACCGCGCTCGCGCAGGCGATGCTGTTCAAGGTCGGCGGCCAGGTCTACGCGATCCCGAACGTCCACGTCATCGACACCACGCTCGTCGACGCCGGTGCGTCGACCACGGTCGTCCGTCACGAGACGCTGCCCGTCGTCCGCCTCGAGCAACTCCTCGGGCATGGCCCCGCCACCGAGCGGCGGCCCGGCGTGGTCGTCTCGTTCGCCGGCAAGACCCTGGTGTGTAGCGTCGACAAGATCGTCGGCCCGCGCGAGATCATCATCAAGCCGCTCGGCCCGTTGCTCGCGCCCCTGACGCTCTACGCCGGCGCGACGATCAGCGGCTCTGGCAAGGTCCAGCTGATCCTCGATCCCGCGCAGCTCGTGCGTCGCGCCTATCCGGGCGCGCCCGACGCGGTGATCGACGACGGTGCCTCGGCCCCACTCGTGCTCGCCGGCCGCGCCCTGGTCGTCGACGATTCACGTGCGATCCGCGAGGCGATGACCAGCATGCTCGGCCGCGAGGGCTGGATCGTCGACGTCGCCGAGGACGGCGCGCGCGCGCTACAGATGGCGAAGCAGCTCCGCTACGATCTCGTGGTCACCGATCTCGAGATGCCCGAGCTCGACGGATTCGACCTGATCGCGCGGCTGCGCAAGGACGAGCGGTTCAAGACCACCCCGATCATCATCATCACGTCGCGCGCGAACCCCGATCATCGTCGACGCGCGCGCGACCTCGGGGTCCGTGCACTTGTCGCGAAGCCGATCACGCGCCGCAAGCTGCTCGAAGCGCTCGCGACCCGCTGATCAGCGGCTGCGCTTCTTGCCGCCGCCGCCCGCCGACTTGCCCTTGCGGCGACCGCCGCCACCAGCACCGCCGCCGTCGCGATCGGCCATGCCGCGGTGCGAGACGCCGAGCCGCAGCTTGCCGCCAGTGCTGCTCGCGGCAGCGCCTCGTCGCGGGGTCGCGCCGCGCTCGACCTGCCCGCGCGCCGCACGCTCGACCTCGCGGCCCGTCTTCTTGCGCCGTGACAGGCCGATGCGATCGGCGCTCTCGGGCGTCTTCAGCTTCGGCGGTGGAGCGGTCGCGCGTGGCTGCTTGCGGGTCGTCGACGAGGTCGCGAGTAGCGTGAAGTCGATCCGCCGGCGCAGCACCGACACGTTGTTGACCTCGACCTTGACCTTGTCGCCGAGCTCGATCGTGCGGCCGGTGCGCTGACCGGTGAGCCGCATGTGGATCGCGTCGTGGACCCAGGGCTCGCTGCCGAGCGAGTCGAGCTTGATCAGGCCCTCGACGTAGGGCTCGTCGATCTCGACGAACGCGCCGAAGCTCGTGACCGCGGAGACCACGCCCTCGAACTGCTCACCGACCTGATCGCGCATCAGGTACGCGCGGTACATCGCGACGGCCTCGCGCTCGGCCATCATCGCGCGACGCTCCTGCGTGCTCGCGTTGCGCGCGAGCTCCGACAGCGTCTCGGTCGGCGGTGATGGCTTCGAGTACCCGCCACCCGACGGCAGCCCCTCGCGGTGGAGCAGGAACTTGAGCAGCCGGTGGACGAGCAGATCGGGATAGCGCCGGATCGGCGACGTGAAGTGCAGGTAATCGCCGGAGGCGAGGCCGAAGTGGCCGATCGGCACGACGTCCCAGACGGCCTGGGTCAGCGTGCGCAGCACGAGGAACGACAGCGCCGCGGCGCCGGGCTTCTCGGCGATCTGATCGAGGACGGCCTTCATGCCGAGCGGCGTGACCGCGGCCTCGACGTCGACGGCGATACCGTACGCGGCGAGCATCTCGGCGAGCAGCTTGACGCGGTCGGGTGCCGGCGGCGCGTGGACGCGCCAGATCGCGGTCGCGCTGCGCTTGCGGAAGAAGCTGCCGACCGCCTCGTTCGCGGCGATCATGAACTCCTCGACGAGCTGGTACGCCTGCTTGACCGCCGGATCGCCCTTCGCCTTGACGACGTCGCGCACGAGGCGTGGATCGTCGGCATCGAGCACGACCTTCGGCTCGGAGAGCTCGAGCTCGAGCGCGCCGCGCGCTTGCCGCTTCTTGCGGAGGACCTGCGCGAGCGCGTTGAGCCGCTCGAGCTCGTCGGCCCACGGCCGGTACTCCTCGCGACGACCACGGAAGTCGCCACCGAGCGCGGCGGCGACGCCGGGATAGTCGAGGCGCGCCTTGCTCTTGATCACGGCGGCCGCGTGGCCGACATCGGCGAGATCGCCGTCGGGCGTGAAGTCGAGTCGGACGACCATCGCGCAGCGATCGACGAGCGGCAGCAGCGAGCAGATCTGCGATGACAACTCGTGCGGCAGCATCGGGATCACGCGATCCGGCAGGTACACGGAGACGCCGCGAATGGTCGACTCGCGGTCGAGCGCGTCGCCCCACCGCACGTAGTGCGAGACGTCGGCAACCGCGACCCACACGCGCGGCCCACCGTGTGGACCATCCTCGATGCAGAGCGCATCGTCGAAGTCGCGCGCGGTCTCTGGATCGATCGTGGCAAACCGGCGCTCGCGGAGATCGATGCGATCGGCGAGATCGTTCGGACCGACCTCCTGCGGGGTGCGCTTGGCCTGCGCGAGCGCCTCGTCGGGAAACTCGAGCGGGATCACTGCACACGCCAGGATCTTCTCGATCTCGGTACGCGGATCCTCGGGATCGCCGAGCACCTTGAGCAGCTTGCCTGCGAGCTCGCGGCGGGCAGCGTCGGGGTACCGCGTGATCTCGATGACGATCGCGTCGCCATCCTTGCCGTGCTGCGCGTCGTCGACGCCGACCCGGCCGTAGTCCGCCGCGATCCGCGGATCGTCGGGCTCGAGGTACATGTGACGGCCGGCGCGGCGAAGGATGCCGGTCAGCCGCGCGCGCCCGCGTGCGAGCACCTCGCTGACGCGACCCTCGGTGCCACGCACGCCCGGCCAGGTGTCGACCGCGACGCGATCGCCATCGAGCGACGTGCCGCGGTACTTTGCGGGGACGAACACGGTCTCGCCGCCATCGACCTGCACGAAGCCGTAGCCCGCGGGGTGGACCGTGATCCGGCCCTTGATCCGATCGTCGACCTTCGCGGCCGCGAGCGCGGCGGACGTCGAGACCGGTACCGTAGCGCCGCTTGGGGCAGCCCCAGCGGCTGCGCCACCGATCGGCCGGACCTCGCCGGTCTCGGGATCATATTCCTCGCGCGGCGTCGACGGCCTCACCGCCAGCTTCGGCGGTGCTGCGTTACGCGGACCGGGCGTGGTCGAGCGCCGTGGCTCGGGGCGGCCGTTGCCACGTGACGGTGCCGCCGCCGGGCTCTGGCCCCACGGCAGCCCGCCCTTGCGGTGCTTCGGCTTGGGCTTCGCGGCCTCCGGCTTCTTGCGCGGCGCGGTCCGCTCGGGCTCGCTGCGCACATCGGGGAGTGGCTTGCCGTGCGGATCGCTGGGGCGGCCCGACGGTGCCAGCGCGAACGCGCCGCCCGCGAGCACGTGAACCGTGCCCTCCTCGACGAGGTCGAACAGGATCGAGCGGAGCTCGGCGTACTCGTGCTTGCGAACACCGAGCTCGTCAGCGAGCGCGGTGAGCTTGATGCCTGGTGTCACCAGGCGGGACAGGGTCTCGACGACAACCTGTCGATCGAACGTGGTCATGGATTCCTTCTTACTTACTTACCGAAATGCTTGGAGATGGCCAGCATCGCCGGCCACGTAGATCGTCCCGTCGCGTGCGATGGCGGGCGTCGTATCGACGTCCCCGCCCATCGGCAGCAGCCACAGGAGCGTGCCGTCAGGAGCGACGGCGTAGAGATGTTCATCTTCGGCGCCGACGAGGATCGTGCCGTTGGTCGCGATGCCGGGGGTCGCGGCGATCTTGTCGGCCGCCGCGAGCTTCCAGCGGACCCGGCCATTCGGCGCGATCGCGTAGAGCGCGCCATCGAGCGAGCCCACGTAGATCGTGCCGTCCGTGCCGAGCGCCGGGCCGCCGCGGATCGGCTGGCCCGTCAGCGTCTTCCACGCGACCACCCCGGCGGGCGTGATCGCGTAGAGCGCGTTGTCGTCGCTGCCGACGTAGATCGTGCCGTCGTTGCCGATCGCCGGTGACGAATCGACATCGCCGCCGGTGCGGACTTCCCACTTCTTGGTGCCGTCGGGCGCAACCGCGTAGAGCGCGTCGTCCTGGCTGCCGGCGTACACCGTGCCATCCCCACCGATCGCTGGCGTCGACGCGACGTGCTCGGCGGTCGCGAGCTTCCAGCGCAGCGTTCCATCGGGCCACACCGCGTGGATGCCGTCACCACCGACATAGATCGTGCCGTCCGCGCCGATCGTCGGCCCACCATCGACATCGCAGCGCGATGACTCGGGACCAAAGCCCTTCGGATCGCACATGCCGAGCCGCAGCTTCCACTTCAGCGAGCCGTCGCCCTTCACGGCGTAGAGGTGATCGTCATCGGAGCCGACATAGATCGTGCCGTCCTCGGCGACCGCCGGCGTGCTCCACGAGCGATCGCCGGTCGCGAACTTCCACTTCGGCTTGCCGATCGCGTCGATCGCGTGGAGCGCGCCATCGTGCGAGGCGACGTAGATCGTGCCATCGGGGCCGATCGTCGGCGAGCCCGCGACCACGTTGCCGACGATCACCTTCCAGGACTCCTTCGGCGGCCGCAGCGGCGCCGGCCCCCCACGGCGTCCGGTGTGGCGCGCATCGCCGCCGAACATCGCGAACGGCGGCGCGCCGGCGACCGGGGTCGACGACGTGAGGGCTGGGTCCGCGCCGGCCGCGGCGTCGATGGTCAACGCCAGCGCCAACGTGGCGGTGCGCGGCTCCACACACACACCACGCTCGCAGACCCGCGGATCACGGCAATCCGTGTCCTTGCTGCAGCCACCGGATCTCGCTTGCGTGCCACTGCACGCCACGGTCGTGGTGGCTGAAACAGCGGCGCCCAGCGCCACCGCCCCGAACCAAACTCTCACTTGTCGGACCGTAGCAGAGGGGCTCGAAGACGGCTACGCCTTCGGAAGATCATTCGAGAATCGTTCAGCAAGCTTCTCGAAGTAGCGCCGCGTCTCCTCGAGCACGACGGGATCCTGGTCGGGATACATGCGGATGCCGTGCGCGCCGAACGGGTCGGTCGTCACCGGGCCAACGGGGAGGCCACCGACGATCCCGGTCTGCTCGTGATAGAGCAACGCGAGGACCTCGGCGTGATTCTCGGGCACCAAGAACGTCCTGCGCCCGAGCTCCGGGCGCCCGTCCTTGAAACCATCGACCAGCTTGGCCATGTCGAACGGACCGAGTCTAACTGTATGCGCGCGTGCGGGGAAAGTGCCAAGCGCCCCGGACTACCGATGAACGGCTTATCTCGTGTGTCAAACTGCGAGCGCCGTGCTCGAGCTGTGGTTCGACTTCTCGTGCCCCTACGCGTATCTCGCGTCGCGGCGCGCATCGACGCTTGGGGTCCCGATCGACTGGCGGCCGATGCTCCTCGGCGGGGTGTTCCGCGGGATCGGCGCCGGCGATGGACCGATGGCGACGCTGTCGCACGCAAAGGCGACCCACAACCTGAACGACATGCATCGCTGGGCCGAGCTGTTCGACGTGCCGTTCCGGATGCCTGCAGGACACCCGATGCGGACCGTGCGCGCCCTGCGGACGCTCCTCGGCCTCCCCCACTCCCGGTGGCCCGACGCGATCACCGCACTCTATGCGGCGTACTGGCAGCGCGGCGAGGACATCACGCGCGATGAGGTGATCGGCGGCGCGCTGCGCGATGGCGGGATCGCGGAGGCCGAGATCGCGGAGGCACTCTCGCGCGCCGACAGCGACGCGATCAAGGACGACCTCCGGCGCCGCACCGACGAGGCGATCGGTCTCGGGATCTTCGGCGCACCGGCGTGGGTGTTCCGGGATCGCGCGAGCCCGCTGCTGGTGTGGGGGCAGGATCGGATGCCGTGGCTCGAGGCGATCCTCGCCGGCTGGTCCCCCGACACCACCGCGCCACCGGGTGGCCCGCGGCCGCTCGTCACGCCGGGACCCGCGCCGGCTGGCACCACGCTCGACGTCTACTTCGACATCTCGAGCCCGTTCGCGTACCTCGCCCTGACGCAGCTTCCCGCGCTCCTCGCCACCGGCGCGACGACGCGGCTCGTCCCGATCCTGCTCGGCGGGTTGTTCCGCAACATCGGCCAGGCCAACGTCCCGCTGTTCGCGATGCCAGCGCCGAAGCTGCGCTACGTCGGCCTCGAGATGACGCGGTGGGCGCGCTGGTGGGGTGTGCCGTTCGAGCAGCCCCGCAAGTTTCCGCAGCGCACCGTGACCGCGCAGCGCCTTGCCCTGCTCGCGGCCCAGGGCGACCTCATGACCGGCGTGCGCCTCGCGACTGCCCTTGGACGGGCGATGTGGGCCGAGCAACGCGATCTCGAGGACGACGCGACGCTGCGCGTGATCCTCGAGGCCGAGGGCCTGCCGGCCTCCTGGGTCGAGCGCACGCAGGAGCCCGGCATCAAGGCTGCGCTCGCCGCGAACACCACCGCCGCACATGCCGCCGGCGTGTTCGGTGTGCCGACCTTCGTCGTCAACGGCAAGCACCTGTTCTGGGGTCAGGATCGGCTCGACCTCGTCGCGCGCGCGCTCGAGGGCTCGGAGCCGGTGCACGGATGATCGCGAGCAGCTTCGTGGTCGCGTTCACCGCGACGGTGATGTGCGCGTGGTCGTGCATCGTCCTCGTGAGGATGGAGCAGCAGCTCGCGAAGCCGCATCTCCGCGAGCACTTCCCTGCCGTGCAGCGCAACCTCTCGCAGGTGCGGATCGCGTCGAAGTGCGTCGCCGCGGCGTGCTTCGTGATCGTCGGTGCGGCCGCGCTCGCGCGCGACGACGGGTTTGGCCGCTGGATGGTGATCGGCCTCGTGTTCGGCGCGCTCGGCGACGTCGCGCTGCTCGGCCGTAGCAGCCGGGCGTTCCTCGCCGGGCTCGGCGCGTTCCTTGTCGGTCACGTCGCGTACGTGATCGGCATCGCGCAGCTCGTGCCGCCCGCGCGGTGGACCGAGGCCGGCATGGTCGGGCTCCTGCCGATCGTGGTCGGGCTCGGCGCGCTCGCGTTCCTGTGGCCGCGGCTCGGCGCGCTCCGGATGCCAGTGATCGTCTACGTCGCGGCGATCATCGCGATGGTCGTCGCCGCGCTCGCGGCACGCGATGCGATGCCGGCACCGCGGGGCACCGTCCTCGCGATCGGAGCGGCCCTGTTCTTCGTGTCGGATCTCGCGGTCGCACGCGATCGGTTTGTCGAGCGCGACTTCACGAACAAGCTGTGGGGGCTACCCGCCTACTTCGCCGGTCAGCTACTGATCGCCTGGGCGATTCGCTGATCACCGGAAGACCGATTCGCTGATCACCGCCGCGAGCTACTTCTTCTTCGAGGTGCCGCGCTTGGTGCGCCGCGCCTTGTTGCGACCGAGGCCACGCTTGTGCGCGGCCTTCTTCTTCGCCTTCATCTTGCGGCCCTTGAGCGAGCGCGCCTGCTTGTACTTCGGGCGGGACGAGAGCTTGCGCTTGTTACGACGACCAGTAGCCATGGGCGTGTTATCCGCAAAGCCGTCCAGCGACGCAAGCGTGCCAGCCCTGTAACCGGCGACCCGGTCTGGCGTATACCCCGTGCGGTCGCATGGCCGAGGCAAAGGAACTGATGGCCAGGTACTGTGATGGCGAGGCGAGCGCGTTCCGCGAGCTCTACGCCGTCGTCGCGCCGCGCCTCCTCGGCTATCTCACCAAGATGGCGCGCCAGCGAGCCGTGGCCGAGGACCTCCTGCAGCTCACGTTCATGAAGGTTCATCGCGCCCGCGCCGCCTACGTCCGGGGTGCCGATCCCGTCCCGTGGATCTATTCGATCGCGCACCGCACGTTCCTCGACGAGACTCGCCGGGTCAAGCGCGCGGTCGTCCGGGTCGGTGACGGCGACGAGCTGCCCGAGCAGCGCGCGGATCTCCACGGCGAGGCCGACCACAGCCGCGACGAGCCGCGTGCCGACCCCGAGCTCGTCAAGGCGACGCTCGACGCGCTCGCCGAGCTACCCGACCAGCAGCGCGAGGCGGTCGTGCTGACCAAGCTCGACGGCAAGAGCGTCGCCGAGGCCGCCGAGATCGCCGGGACCACGGTCGGCGCGATGAAGGTCCGCGCGCACCGCGGCTACGAGACGCTGCGCAAGCTGCTCGCTCGGCCAGCCGTCCCCACCGGTGCGGCTGCGACCGCAAAGGCCGCGCGAGGAGCGCCATGACCGAGCGAGACGTCCTCGCCGAGCTCGCGGCCGCGCCGCCGCCGGCGCCGCCCGCGCTGTCCGCAGCGCTCGAGGCACAGCTCGGCACGCTTGCCCCCGTCACGACCCGCCGCCCGCTGCGCCAGCTCGCGATCCTCGTCGCGGTCTCGCTGATCTATGGTGTGGGTCTCATCGCGCTGGTGACGTTGCGCGACGACATGCTCGAGCTGCCGCGGTTCTGGCTTGCCGCCGTCGCGATCGGCTGGCTGTTCGGATTCCTCGTCCCCTGCTACTTCGCGCTCGTCCCGCGCCCGGGCGCGGTCACGCCGCGCTGGCGGCTCGCCGGGATCGCCGTCGTGATCGCGTCGATCGGCTTTGTCACGCTCGGCCTCGCGATCCATCCGATGCGGCCGTCGAGCGTGAGCTACGGCTGGGAGCACTTCGGCCGCGGTCACACCTGCCTCGAGATCGGACTCGCGACCGCGCTCGTGCCCGTCGTGATCGGCGCGATCTTCTTGCGCGGCGCACTCCCGATCGGCTCTCGGTGGGTGGCAGCGGCGCTCGGTGCCGGCGGCGGCTGTCTCGGCGGCCTCGTGCTCCACCTGCACTGCCACGTCGCCGATGGCCCCCACGTCGGGCTCATCCACGGCGGCGTCGTCGTCGTCTCGGCGTTGCTGTCGGCTGCGATCGTTCCGCGCGCGACCGACGTGCGCTAAGAACGCCAGCATGCGCACCATCACGATCGCGGCCGTTGTTTCCCTCGTGCCATCCCTCGTGCCATGCCTCGTCGCCTGCTCGTCGTCGTCGCGCCAGCCCGCGGAGACCGCGCCCGCGCCAGTCGCCAGCAACACGCCCGCCTCGACCGGCCCGCTCACCGAGGCGCAGTTCAAGGCCCTCCACGAGCTGCCGACCGCGGGCCCCGCGACCCGCCGCGGCGAGACGATCGTGCTCCCCGGCGGTGGCGAGCTCCCCGGCGGGGGCAAGGCGTATCTGTCGCTGCCCGCCGGCAGCGGTCCGCACCCTGGCATCATCGTGATCCACGAGTGGTGGGGGCTCAATCCGAACATCGAGCACTGGAGCGATCGGCTCGCGTCGGCCGGCTGGGCCGCGCTCGCGGTCGATCTCTACGGCACCGTCGCGACCACGCGCGACGAGGCGATGGCCGCGATGAAGGCCGTCGCTCCGACGAAGGCGAAGGCGACGATCGCAGCGGGCCTCGCGTACCTGACCAACGATCCCCGCATCCAGGCGCCGGTGCAGGCCGTGATCGGCTGGTGCTTCGGCGGCGCGTGGTCACTGCAGACCGCGATCGCAGAGCCCACGCTCGACGGCGCGATCATCTACTACGGCCACCTCGAGACCGACCCGGCGAAGCTCGCACCGATCAAGGCGCGCGTGCTCGGCATCTTCGGCAACCGCGACACCGGCATCCCGCCGGCGGAGGTCGACAAGTTCGAGGCCGCACGGAAGCAGGCCGGCGTGACCGCGGCGATCCACCGCTATGACGCGGATCACGCCTTCGCGAACCCGTCGAACCCGAAGTACGACGAGGCCAACTCCGCCGATGCCTGGAACAAGGTCCTGCGCTTCCTCGGCGAGCTCCACAAGCGCTAAGCTCACCCGCGTGATCGGTCTCGTGCTGTCGTGCGAGCACGCGTCGTGGACGCTGCCGCCAGATGTCGACCTCGGCGTCTCGGTCGAGGTGCTGCAGTCACAGGCGAGCTGGGATCACGGCGCCTACGAGATCGCGGCGCAGCTCTCGGAGGCGACCGGCATCCCGGTCCACGCCGGCGCGTTCTCGCGGATGTTCGTCGACCTCAACCGCGCCGCCGATCACCCGAACGTGATCCCGACGACGAGCTACGGCGCCGCCGTCCCCGGCAACGCAAACCTCTCCGCCGGCGATCGCGCCGCGCGCATCGACACCTTCCACAAGCTGTTCTGGAACGCCGTCCGCCAGGACTGCATCGCCCGCCTTCGCGATCGCGGCAGCGTCCTCCACGTCTCGTCGCACACCTTCGACCCCGCACTCGATCTGGCGAACCGCACCTACGACGTCGGCGTCCTCTACGATCCCGCGCACGCCTTCGAGGCCGACCTCGCCGAGCGCCTGCTGTTCCAGCTCCGCGCCGCCGGCCTCGATGTCCGCGCGAACCAGCCCTACACCGGCGTCGGCTTCGCGATCTGCACGAGCCTGCGCGTCGAGCTCGGCGCGCGCTATGCCGGCATCCAGCTCGAGACCTCGCACCGGGTCACCCGCAGCAGCGGCGGCTGCACGCGCGTGGCCCGCGCGATCGTGCCGTTCCTCGAGGCGCTGACCTGACGCTCACTGGATGAGGACATTCACCGGAACGACGATCATCTCGTCCTGCTGTCCGGTGATCCGACGGCCGTGCACGTTGATGATCTTGGTTCCGGGAGTCTGGAACATCACCGAGATCACGTGCGGAATGAGCGCCACGGAGCCGCTGCAGCTACCCCGATCGATGCGGCGATCGTGGGGTGTGATCATTCCACCGGTACCGTAGAGGTAGTAATCGTCGCGTTCGAATGCCACGCATTCGTCGCCATACGTGTTCACGGTGATCATGAACAAGACGTTGTTCCGGACGGTGCTGGGATACGTGACGACGGGTTGATTGGACTCGTGGTGCAGGACGCCGACAGAGACGCCGTCACCACTGCCGTTGCCACTGTCGCTGCCGCCGGGCTTCTCGCGACTCTCGCCGCAGGCCACCGCAACGATGCTCGTGATCACGAGAGTCAGATGTCTCGACATGGCTTCCTCTACCGTTTGATTCCGGTTGCGGCGCGCAGGCGGGCGATCACCGGCGCGGCGTAGGCACGGGCACGCTCGGCGCCGCGTGCGAGGAGCGCGTCGAGCTGCGCGGGGTTTGCCATCAGCTCGTCGTACTTTGCGCGCGGGCCAGCGAGCAACTCCTCGAGCTTGTCGGCGAGCGCGCCCTTGGCGTCGCCCCAGCCGATGCCCGAGGCGTAGCGCTCGCGCATGGTGGCGATCTCGGCGGCTGACGCGAACAGCTTGTAGAGCGTGAAGATGTGCGAGGTGTCGGGATTTTTTGGCGCCTCGGGTGGCGTCGAGTCGGTCACGATCTGGTTCACCGTCTTGCGCAGCTTCTTGGCCGTCGCGAACAGCGGGATCGTGTTGTCGTAGCTCTTGCTCATCTTGCGGCCGTCGAGCCCGGTGACGACCGCGGTCTGCTCGTCGATCTTCGCGGCCGGCAGGCGCAGCAGCTCGGCCTTGTAGACGTGATTGATCCGCTGCGCCATGTCGCGCGCGATCTCGACGTGCTGCACCTGATCCTTGCCGACCGGCACGAGGTCGGTGTCGAATAGCAGGATGTCGGCGGCCATCAGCACCGGATAGGTGTAGAGGCCGACGTTGATACCGGCGTCGGCTGCCTCGGCGTCGGTGCCGGCCTCGGCGACGCGCGCCTTGTACGCGTGCATCTTGTTCATCCAGCCCTTCGACGTGAAGCACGCGAGGATCCACGACAGCTCGAAGATCTCCGGAACGTCGGACTGGCGGTAGAACAGCGTCTTGTCGGGGTCGAGCCCGAATGCGAGCCAGGTCGCGGCGACCTCGCGCGTCAGGTGCGCGAGTGCGGCACCATCGTGGACCGTGGTCAGCGCGTGGTAATCGGCGATGAAGTACAGCGCCTCGGTGTCGGGCAGATTGGCGAGCGCGAGCGCGGGCCGGATCGCGCCGAGGTAGTTACCGATGTGCGGGCTGCCGGTGGGCTTGATGCCCGTCAGGATGCGCTTCACGACGCTGCGGTTATCGCACGAGCCGCGTGACGACGCAGCCGGCGTCAGAAGCTGTCGTCGGACATCTCCATGACATCGAGGTCGCCGGCCTCGATCAGCTGGCGGGTGTGGCCGATGCCGGGCAGCACGTTCTTCGCGAAGAATCGCGCGGCCGCGAGCTTGCCCCGGTAGAACGCCTTGTCGTCACCGGTCGCGGTGGCGCTCCTCGCGAGCGCGACCTGCGCCGATACCGCGAGGCGCCAGCCGATCACGAGCTCGGCGAGCGCGAACAGGATGCGGTTGCCCTGGACGCCAACGTGATAGACGGACTGTCCGAGCTTGCCGAGCATCGCGCCGATGATGCCCTGGGTATCGGCAAGCGCCTTCGCGAGCGACGCGTGCTCGACGGCGAGCTCCGCGGGTAGCCCATCGGTGGTCGCCTTGATCTGGCCGAGCAGCGCATTCAGCGTCGCGCCGCGATCGCGGCCGATCTTGCGGAAGAACAGATCGAGCGCCTGGATGTGCGTCGTGCCCTCGTAGAGGGAGTCGATCTTCTGATCGCGGATGTACTGCTCGATCGGATAGTCCTCGCAGTAACCCGAGCCGCCGAAGCACTGCAGCGACACCGCGAGCAGGTCGTAGACCTTCTCCGACCCGTAGCCCTTGATCAGCGGCAGCATCAGATCATTGAGCGCCTCGAGTGACACGGCCTCGGGATTGCCGTGGCCGCCGGCGAGCTGCACGCGGTCCTGGAGGTTCGCGGTCCACAGCACCATCGCGCGCAGGCCCTCGGCGAACGACTTCTGGAGCATCAGCATCCTGCGGACATCGGGGTGCCGGATGATCTCGACGCGCGGCGCGGCCTTGTCGGCGGCTTTCGCGAGGTCGGCGCCCTGCTTGCGGACACGCGTGTACTCGAGCGCGTTGAGGTACGCCGTTGACAGCGTCGCCATCGACTTGGTGCCGACCGCCATCCGCGCGTACTCGATGACGTGGAACATCTGCGCGATGCCCTGGTGGACCTCGCCGACGAGCAACCCACGGCAGGGCATGCCGTCGCCGAGCGTGAGCTCGCAGGTCGCCGAGCCCTTGATGCCCATCTTGTGCTCGACCTTGGTCACCATCGCGCCGTTGCGCGCACCGATCGAGCCGTCGGCCTCGACCCAGAGCTTGGGGACGATGAACAGCGACAGGCCCTTGGTGCCGGGACCGGCGCCCTCGGGACGAGCGAGCACCATGTGGACGATGTTCTTCGGGTGATCGAAGTCGCCGTTCGTGATGAACCGCTTGACGCCCTCGAGGTGGTACTCGTCGCCGGCGACGTGCACGGCCCTCGTCGTGCCCGCGCCGACGTCAGAGCCGGCACCGGGCTCGGTGAGTACCATCGTCGCCCCCCAGTGATCGTCGAGCATCGGCTTGACGAACCGCGCCTTCTGCGACGGCGTGCCGAGCGCGTCGATGATCTTCGCCATCTGGTTGCCGAGCACGTAGAAGCAGATCGCCGGGTTCGCGCCGGCCATCAGCTCGAAGCCCGCCCACTGCACGCTTGGTGGTGCGCCGTAGCCGCCGAGGTGCTCGGGGAGCTCGAGCTTGTTCCAGCCGCCGGTGTAGAACGCGTCGAGCGCCTTGTGGAAACTCTTCGGCAACCGAACGTTGCCCTCGCCGTCGAACACCGCGCCCACGCGGTCACCATCCGCGAAGGCCGGCGCCCAGGTCGCCTGCATCACCTCGAGGAACCCCTCGATCGAGGTTCGCGCGGTGTCCTCGTCCATCGTTTCGAACGGCGGCTTCCCGAGCACGCTCGACTGGATCTCGAGGACCTCGAAGAGCTGGAAGAAGATGTCGCGGAGGTTGGGCTTGTAGTGGTCGACGGTCGTCACGCGCGCAGCATAGCGTTTTGACCGGGGCAGCGAGGCGGGCGAATGTGCGATCCTCCGACGCATGCCCAGCGCCACCAACCCCGTCCTCGAGTCCGCGATCCGTCACGATCGCGAGGATCCGGCGCCCTACCTCGTCTACGCCGACTGGCTGCAGTCGGCAGGCCACCCGCTCGGCGAGTTGATCGTGCTACAGGATGCGCTCGACCGCGCGCCCGATCCGGCGAAGCAAGCGCGTGCCGACGAGATCATCAAGGGCCTCGACTTGCCCAGCCCCAAGCTCGCGACGTTCGGCTGGCGGCGCGGCCTGTGGTCGTGGCTCCGCCTCGAGAACGCCGAGGATTGGATGGACGAGGAGTTCGATGCGGTCGCGCTCGCACGCGCGCTGTTCGCGTCGCCGGCGTGCGCGGTGCTCGAGGAGCTGCGGATCGGCGTGCTGCGCTGGGATCACAACGCCGCGGACGTCCCGGCAGTGATCGCAGAGGCCGCGAACCACGCCTGGGCACCGAGCCTGACCCGGCTGCACCTCGGCGACGTCCCTGGCGACATCGACATGGCCCACCACGTGATCGGCGACATCGGCGAGATCGTCTCGCGCGTGTTTCCGAGCTTGGTCTCGCTGAAGTTGCACTCCGGCGCTCAGGAGTGGCGCGGCGACGACAAGACGTTTGGCGTCCAGGGCCTCGCGCTGCCGGCGCTGGTCGAGCTCGTCGTCGAGACGTGTTCGTTGGCGAGCGAGCGCGCCCAGGCGATCGCGGCGGCCCGCCTCCCGAACCTCGAGCGCCTCGAGCTGTGGTTTGGCTCGGAGAACGAGGGCGCCGACGCCGGTACCGCCGACATCCGCAGCATCCTCGATGGCCAGGTGTTCCCCAAGCTTCGCCATCTCGGCTTATGCAACGCCGAGCTCACCGATGCGCTTGCTGGCGCGCTGCCGGGCGCGCGGATCGCGGCGTGGCTCGAGTCACTCGATCTCTCGATGGGCACGCTCGGCGACGAGGCGGCCACCGAGCTCGCGGCGCAGGGCGCTGCGTTTCCGGCGCTGCGCCAGCTCTCGGTGGACGACAACTTCCTGACCGAGGCCGCGCTCGTCGCGCTGCGCGCAGGTTTTCCCGGCGTGACGATCGTCTCGAACAGCCAGAAGGAAGGCGAGGAAGGCGAGCGCTACGTCAGCGTCGCAGAGTGACGGCGGTGCTCACAGGCAGGTCGCGGCGCCCGTGGCCGTGAGGTTGAGAGCGCGCTGCAACGTCGTACCGTTCGGCGGGACCCGGATCGAGTCGTCGTTGCGGTAGCAGATCGCGGCGTTCTGCTTGCCGCGTACGTGGATCTGGTAGCTGTCGGACGGCAGGTTTGCCGCGGTGACCGCGGTCGTCGCCTCGAAGCACGCGGTCTCGACGGGCGTCGTGCAGTTGATCGTGTACGGCGTCGTGCCGATCATCAACGTCGCGGGCGCGCAGGCGCCTCCGTTGAGGTGCTGTAGCGTGATGGTCATCGCGGTGATCCCGGCACCGCCATTCGCGACCGAGGCGCAGTTGCCGCCAGCCTTCAGCGCGTCGATCGTGAGCGAGAGCCCGCCGACCGCGTTGACCGCGAAGGCCAACGGTGTGACCACGCTGTTCTGAAGGGACTTGACCTCGATGCCGAGCTGACTGGGCGCGGTCGTGATCAGACCGGTCACACCCGTGAGCTCGAACTGGATGTCGTAGATGCCGGGCGGCTGTGGCGGCGTGGTGCCGGCGCCCGTACTGCACGAGAACACCTCGGTCGTGCCGCCCTGAAACGCCCGGTTGTGGAGCAGCGCGGTGACGGTGACGCCGCCGACCTGGTCACAGAGGATCGGGTTTCCGTTTGTATCGGTCAGCGACCACGTCAACGACAGCGTCCCGCCCGGTGGCGGTGCCTCGCCGCCGGCGGCATCGGGGAAGCCGCCACCATCGCCGCACCCGAGGCCGAGGCCGATCGCGCCCGTCGTCAGGAGCGCTGCTCGCAGACACTTCATCGGGCGAATGTACCCCGGCTTCGGCACGCCTACCGTCACCTACGTCACGGTCTTCCCGCTCCCTCGACTACATCCTCGCCCGCTCCCCGGCCGGCCCACGGGATGCGGGCGGGCTATGCGGCAACGCTGGCGACGAGCGGCTTGGACATCTCGACGAAGTGGCAGGGTTGCTTCACCGGACGGTGGTCGTACGGCGCGGTGCCGACCTCGCAATAGCCGAGGCTCCGGTACCACCGTGCGAGCTCCTCGCGGAGGTTGACGATCCGCAGGCGGACGGCGGTCGCGCCCATCGCCTCGCACATCGCCTCGGCGATCCGCACGAGCCGGGTCCCGAGCCCCATGCCCTGCAGCGTCGGTTCGACCGAGAGCATGCCGATGTAGCCGACGTCGGATCGGACGGCCGCGCCGGCGCCCGGGTCGACACCCGGGACGACATAAACCGCAGCGGCGATCGTCCCTTCGCCCGCTCGCTCGAGGACGAGGAAGGAACCCGAGCTCACGAGGCGCTCGATCTCGGCGGGGCTGGTGCGCTGACCGTCGACGAAGAAACCCTCGACGGCGTAGGCGCGGTTGACGAGATCGGCGAGCGCAGCAGCATCCGACGGCCGCGCGCGGCGGACTGAGATGGCGAGCTTCGAGGTGTCCACGTACATCCGGTAGCAGGTCCCTCCGACAGTCAGTTGATGACCATGATCAACGGATCGACGGATGGTCGCTACTTTCCTTCATCACGACGCGCCGACGCGATCCCGGAGGAGATCTCCAGATCGCATCGAACTGCACGCGAACGCGGCACTCAGGACGGTAGGTGACGATCGCCAGCGCCGGCGCCAGCGCCAGCGAGCCGCGGGTCGCGCGACGCGCGCACGTTGCGATCCGCGAGCACGACGTGAACCAGCACGATCACCGTCCCGACCGTCACGTCCGACACTGCCTTCACAACTCGATCAGCAAAGCTCCACATGTTTTTCCTCCTCCACGGACTCCGGTGTCCTTTTGACGATGACAACGGCCTGCGACGCGTGGACGTCACCCGCGTGACGACGACGGAAAAGTGCCATGTGAAAATCGCGAGGACAACGAAGATCTCAACAACTTCGATGACCTGCCGCGTCACGCGACGTGAAATCGAATCCGCGGCTGGTGCGTTCGATCCCGATGCGATCTCTCTGGATGGTGCTGCTGCTCGCTGGATGCACGAACACGCGGACGCAGCCCGCGGAGACCGTGGCGCCGCGGCACGCTCCCGCGAGCACAGGTGGCGTGACGCAGAAAGTTCCAGCCACAGCGGCACGTGTCGAGACCGGAGTCGGCGATCCGCAAAATCACGCACGCGTGATCGCCGTGCAGGTCGTCGCTGCGATCAGCGCGACGCCGGCAACTACCACCACGCTGGCAAGTGCCGCACCTGCGTCCGATCGCCCGGTGTATGCACGCGCGGATCAGCGGGTCACGCTGTACGCGGTCATCACCGCCGAGCTCGCCGGCAAGCGAGTCATCTACAGCGACGCGCCTGCCCTGCGCCTTGCCGGCAAGCTCGTGAAGCTGACCCCGCTCGCACGAGCCCCGAGGGTCGAGCTGCGCTGGAACCGGATCGAGCCGGCCGCTGCCGACACCACGAATGGAGCGACGCCGAAGGACTTCCGGTTCGCCGCGATCGATTACCGCGCGACGCCGATCGAGGGCGCACTCGGCAAGCCGATGATCGATGCCGACGTCCGACCCACGCTGACGCCCGACCACGGCCACGGCGTCGGGACGATGCGGTACCAGCTCGTCGCACTGCAGGGCGATCGCGTGATCGCGAGTGCCGGTCCCGAGGCGCGCCGCGGCCGCGGGTCGGGCGGCCTCACCGACGCCGTCCTCCGCATCTCGATCCGCCGCGACGACAGCTTCCTCGGCTACCTGACGGAGATGTACGGCCAGCCATACGTCTGGGCATCTGCGGGCCTCTCGGATCGCGCGCATCAGAGCGAGCACCTCGAGGGCTCGGACTGCGCCGACTTCCTGGTCTACGGGGCCCGCCGGATGGGCGCGAAGCACGCGTACACGTGGACCGGTGGACTACCGAAGATCACGAAGCTCATCGCGCGCGGCACGCGCGACGTCGATGGCATCTATCGCGACGCGCGCGGCGAGCCGCTACCGTTCACCCAGCCCGGCGACCTCGTCCTGTTCCCTCGCCACGTCGGCGCGCTCGCCGTCGATCGCGGCGAGCTCGGCGTGCTCGACGATCGCGACCTGATGATGCACACGCTGTTTGACTCGCCAAAGGAGCAGGCGATCGCCGACTCGGGCTACGCCGACAAGCCGGTCGAGCTCCGCCGCTTCCGTTAGACCCGATCTAAACCAGGTCTTCTTCGGGATCGATCACGAGGCTGACGAGCCCGCGCGCGAGCGGCGGGTGGAACGCGGTCGAACCGGCGGGCATCAGGCCGCCGAGCTCGTCGACGTGAGCGATCTGCTCGACCGAGAGTGGCCGGGTGATCAGCACGAGATCCGCGTTACTTGCGAGCGCGACCTCGGCGTTCGTTTCGGTCGTGAGCTGGGCGCCGGGCAGCGCGCGATCGAGGAACAGGTGCTGGAGCACGATCGGATCGAGCTTCTGCAGCGCGCGGTGGACCGAGACGCCCTCGGCGACCGGGCTGACATCGGGAGACAGCGTCAGCTTCCACGCGTCGGCCTCGCCGGCGAACACCGCGATGAATGCGGGCTGGTGCGCGACGGTATCCGCGAGGGCGGCAAACTGCTTCGCGACGTCCTTCGCGGCGCCGGGGAGCTTGTCGACGATGAAGTGCGAGCCGAGCGCGCCGAACACGGCCTCGCGCTTCGCGGCGCCGCGGATCACGCGATGGCGAGACGTCGCCGCGAGCGCCGGATCGTCGAGGCTCGTCAGGCAGGCGAGCCCGAAGTTCGCCGACGAGTACATCGGCGGCGACGCCTTGCGCGTGATCTCCTCGTGGTAGGCGAGCTGCGCCTCGTAGCGATCGTGACCGTCGAGCACGTGGAGCTTCTTCGGCGCGAAGTATTTGCGGAGCGCGCCGATGGTCTCGGAGTCGCTGATCCGCCAGATCTTGTGGACGGTGCCGTCGGCGGTCGCCACCTCGAGCGTCGGCCGGTTGCTCTCTGCCTTGCGGCACAGCCGCTCGACCTCGGTCGCCGGATCGCGAAACCCCATCAGCACGGGCTCGTCGTGCGTGGTGCTGGCGCGGATGCGGGCGAGCGCGGCGTCGCGGGCGGCGGCGACCGTGACCTCGTGAGGTCGGATCTCGCCGTCGCTGAACGGCGACAGCTTGACCGCGCAGAGTAGCGACTTGCGGATCAGCGTGCGGCCCTTGCCCGTGAACACCTGGTGATAGCGATAGACCGCGCGGCTCGGATCGCGAACGAGCTTGCCGTCGGCGAGCGCTTGGGATCGCTCGGCGCTGGACGCATCAGCGGTGCTGGCAACGGCGTCACCGACGGAGGCTGGCGTGGGAAGGACGCCTCGGAGACCTGCGATCTGCGGCATGGCCGCAACCGTATCACCGCACGCGTGCGCCGATGTCGCGGCGGACCTGCTTCCCCGGCAGGTCGATCCGTTCGACAGCGTGGTACGCCTTGTCGCGTGCCTGGTCGACGCTGATGCCAAGCGCGGTGACCCCGAGGACGCGTCCGCCGGCCGAGACCAGCACACCGTCGCGCCACGCGGTGGCGGCGTGGAACACGACGACATCCTCGACGCCATCGAGCCCGCCGATCGGATCGCCGGTGCGAACATCGCCGGGATAGCCCGCGGCGGCGACGACGACGCAGACCGCGACGCGCGCATCCCACGCGAGCGAACCGATCGCCATCTCGCCGCGCGCGGCACCGAGCAGCACGTTGCCCAGGTCACCGCGCAGCCGGGCCATCACGGGCTGGGTCTCGGGATCGCCGAACCGGCAATTGTACTCGAGCAGGTACGGCGCGCCGGCGGCGTCGACCATGACGCCCGCGTACAGCACGCCGCGATACGGGATGGCATCGGCGGCGAGGCCGCGCAACGTCGGCTCGAGGATCTCGATGCGGATCCGCGCGCACACCTCATCCGAGACCCACGCCGGCGAGACGGTACCCATGCCACCGGTGTTCGGCCCGCGATCGCCTTCGAAGATCGTCTTGTGATCTTCGATCGACGGCAGGATCTCGAGCCGCGTCCCATCGGTGAGCGCGAGGATCGAGACCTCGTGGCCGATGATCCGCTGCTCGATCACCACGGTCGCGCCGGCGCTGCCAAACCGGCGGGCCTCGAGCATGTCGTGCGCAGCTGCCCGCGCATCCGCGGCATCGCGCGCGACGACGACGCCCTTGCCCGCCGCCAGCCCATCCGCCTTGACGACGACGGTGCCACCCGCCGCGGTCAACCGCGCGATCGCGGCCTCGGCCTCGGCCATCGTCCCTACCACCTCGAACGGCGCCGTCGGGATGCGATGCCGCGCGAAGAACTGCTTGCTGAAGACCTTGCTGCCCTCGAGACGCGCGCCGCTCGCACCCGGACCGAAAGTCGGGATGCCACGCGCGCGCAACCGGTCGGCGAGCCCCGCGACGAGGGGCGCCTCCGGCCCGACGACCACGAGGTCGACGCGCTCTGCAACGGCGAGCTCCACGAGTGCGTCGTGGGCGTCGACCGCCACCGGGATGCAGCGCGCGATCGCCTCGATACCGGGATTGCCCGGTGCCGCGATCACGTCGTGGCCCTGCCCGCCGTGGGTCTCTCGGGCCTGCGCCAGCCGCCAGACCAGGGCGTGCTCGCGCCCTCCGCTGCCGACCACCAGGATCTTCATGCGGCGAAATCTAGCCGTGCGCACGCGGCGGGCCAATCGCTTGCGCCGGTTTGTTCGTCGATCGCGCGCCGGCGCTCATCGCCTCGCAGTCGCTGTCCCAGCTCTCGCGGCCAGAACTCGCTCAGTGCCGGAAATGCCGCATGCCGGTGAACAGCATTGCGAGCCCATGCTCGTTCGCGGCGGCGATCACCTCCTCGTCGCGCACCGAGCCGCCGGGCTGGACGACCGCCGACGCGCCGGCGCTGGCGAGCACGTCGACCCCATCGCGGAACGGGAAGAACGCATCGGACGCGACCGCGGCTCCCGAGAGCTTGTCTCCCGCCTTGCGCTCGCAGATCCGCACGGAATCCACCCGGCTCATCTGACCCGCACCGATCGCCACGGTCACGCCGTCCTTCGCGAACACGATCGCGTTGGACTTGACGTGCTTGGCGACACGCCATGCGAACGCGAGGTCTGCCCGCTCGGCGTCACTCGGCGCGCGGATCGTCGCGAGCTTCGCGCTGGCGACCTCGACCATGCCGTGATCGACGGACTGCACGAGCGCACCGCCGGCGATCGTGCGGATCGACCACGCGACCTCACCGGTCGGCGCGCGCCAGTCGCCGGTGGCGGCGACGAGGCGGAGGTTCTTCTTGCTCGCGAGCACGTCACGTGCGGCCGCGGAATAGCTCGGCGCGACCACGCACTCGAGGAACGTCTCGACGAGCAGCTTCGCGAGCGCCTCGTCGACCTCGCGGTTGACCGCGACGATGCCGCCAAACGCGCTCGTCGCATCGGCCTCGCGGGCCCGCATGTACGCCGTCGAGATCTCGCGCGCGACGGCGACGCCGCACGGGTTGTTGTGCTTGACGACGACCGCGGCAGGCTCGGCGTACTCGAGGCAGAGGCCAAGCGCGGCGTCGAGATCGAGGATGTTGTTGTACGACAGCTGCTTGCCACCGAGCACCTCGGCGGTCGCGATCGTCGGCCGCGCGCTCGGGGTCGTCGCGAGCGGCGACCGCGACTCCCCGTAGAACGCCGCCTTCTGGTGCGGGTTCTCGCCGTAGCGCAGCTCGTACAGGCGGCGCCACTGGAGCCCGAGCGTGTCGGGCAGATCGCGGCGCACCGGCGATGCGGCCCGTGTATCCGCCGCGCTGTCATCGATCGCCGAGAGATACGCGGCGATCGCGGCGTCGTAGGCGGCCGTGTGCGCGAACGCCTTGCGTGCGAGTTGCAGACGCTGCGCCGGGGTGACGCCGCCACCGCGAAGCGCCTCGGCGATCCACCCGTAGTCCGCGGGATCGACGACGACCGCGACGCGCTCGTGGTTCTTCGCCGCCGACCGCAGCATCGATGGCCCGCCGATATCGATGTTCTCGATCGCGTCGTCGAGCGACGTGCCGGCCTTGGCGATCGTCGCCTCGAACGGATAGAGGTTGACGATCACCAGCTCGATCGGCGTGATCCCGTGCGCCGTCATCTCGCGACGATGTGCGTCGCTGTCACGGCCGAGTAACCCGCCGTGGATCTTCGGATGCAGCGTCTTGACGCGACCATCGAGGATCTCCGGCGCGCCCGTGTAGTCGGACACCCCGGTGACCGCGACGCCGGCGGCGGCGAGCGAGCTCGCGGTGCCACCGGTCGAGAGGATCTCGAACCCGAGCTCCTTCAGGAGCTGCGCCAGCTCGACGACGCCCCGCTTCTCCGAGACTGAAACCAGCGCGCGTCGAGTCATCGCGCTGGGGTACCAACCACCTACTGCACGGTCAAGCGACCTCGAACGATCCCGGGGGACGGGAATGAATCCCGTCCCTCCATCTCGGGCCCGGGGACGCAATGAATGCCGTCCCGTCCATCACGCCCAGGCGTGCGAATCCACCCCCTCGCTCGCCCAGGCGATCACGTTTCAGTTGATCTCGATCTTCTTACCAGCGAGCAGCTCGGCGCCGAGCTCGTCGGGCGATGGCGATCCCATCTTCAGCTTGAGCAGCCCGCGAACCTCGACCTGACGGATCCGCTCGCGCGTCAGGTTCATGATCTCGCCGACCTCCTCGAGCGTGATCCCGCCACGCTCGGCGACATCGAGCGCGCAGGTGTTCTTCAGCTCCCACGGCTCGAGATCAGGGAAGTTGATCTTGATCGAGCCGGTCTCCGGGTTGATGTCGAGATAGAGGTGGTGCTTGCACGCGACCCACGGGCAGGGCCGCATCTCCCCGGCGCACTCGGAGCGCGTGGTCGGACGCGGGATATCGACCGGCGGATACATCGCCGCACCGACGCGCAGCTCCTCGCGGGTCAACCGCTTCATCGCGATCGTCTTGCTGCGCGGGCGCGTGCGCCGGCGGCGCCGGCGGATCTTGCGGCTCAGCTCGGGCGGCGGCTCTTCGCCGTTCGCGCTTGCCTCACCGTCCGCCTGCGCGAGCTCGGTGCCTTCGAGTTCCTGGTCGAGTTCTTCGTCGTCACGTTCATCGGCGCTCATCGAGTACTCCCCTGTGGTGGGTCTAGAGAAGGTCTTCGGCGCCACCTGCGGCGCCGGCGAGTCGGAGGTTGTCGGTGCGAGGT
>JBKJUF010000735.1:0-8083 GCA_046590445.1 Kofleriaceae bacterium | reverse complement strand
TCGGTGCCCCCGCAAGGCGGGCGCAAGCACCCCAACCAGGAATTCGTCCAGGTCGACACCACCAACATCCTGTTCATCTGTGGAGGCGCGTTCACCGGGCTCGAGGAGATCATCGAGCAACGGATCGGCGAAAAGTCGATCGGTTTCGGCGCGAAGAGCCAGTCGAAGAAGGACCGCCGGGTCTGGGACCTCCTCAAGGAGGTGCAGCCCGAGGATCTCCTCAAGTACGGGATGATCCCCGAGTTCATTGGCCGGCTCCCCGTGATCGCGCCGCTCCACGAGCTCTCCGAAGAGGCGCTCGTCCAGATCCTCACGCAGCCGAAGAACGCGCTGGTCAAGCAGTACCAGAAGCTATTCGAGATGGACGGCGTGAAGCTCAAGTTCGGCAAGGCCGCGCTCGTCAAGGTCGCGAGCATGGCCGCCGAGCAGAAGAGCGGCGCGCGTGGCCTACGCGCGATCCTCGAGAGCGCCCTCCTCGACATCATGTACGACACGCCCGGACAGAGCGTGCACGAGGTGATGATCAACGAGGACGTGATCGAGAAGCACGCATCTCCGCTGATCACCTACAGCAAGGAAGCCAAGGCCGCCGAGGGCTGATTCAGGGGTGGCCACGACGTAGAATGGTGGAGTGCTCGCCGAGGATCCCGTCGAGGACATGGTCGTGGACGGCCGCTACCGGATCCTGCGCAAGCTGGGTGAAGGCGGCATGTCGATCGTGTACGAGGTCCAGCACCTCAAGCTGAACCGATCGTTCGCGCTCAAGCAGCTGCTGCCGCGGCTCGTCCACCACGAGGAGGCGCTCCAGCGCTTCGAGCGCGAGGCCGAGTTGCTCGCCAGCCTGCGGCATCCGCACGTCGTCGACATCACCGACTGGGTGCTCATGCCCGACGGCACGCCGTGCATGATCCTCGAGTTCTTGCACGGCGCCTCGCTCAACGTGCGCATCCAGCGCGAGCCGCTGCCGTGGGAGGAGATCGCGTGGATGGGAGATCAGGCGATGTCCGCGCTCGCGCTCGCGCACCGGATCGGCATCACCCACCGCGATCTCAAGCCAGAGAACATCTACATCTCGATCGATGACGCCGGTGACGAGCGCGTGAAGCTGCTCGACTTCGGAATCTCGAAGCTGCGCGGCATGGGCGGGCTCAGCGGCATCCACTCGATGCTCGGCACGCCTTCGTACATGTCGCCCGAGCAGGCATCGGGGAACAACGATGTCGGCCCCGAGACCGACGTCTGGGCGATGGGTGCGATCCTGTACGAGATGGCGACCCAGCGCGTCGCATTCGACGCCGACGGCCTCGCCGAGACGCTGGTCAAGATCACGTCCTCGGAGCCCGATCCGATCCTCGCGTTTCGCCCCGACGCCTCGCCCGCGTTCGTCGAGCTCATCGAGCGCGCACTCTCCCGCGACCCGGAGCGCCGGATCACCACGATCGAGGAGCTGCGCAATGGTCTACGGACGGCGTGCGAGCCACGCGCATCGCGCACGAGCTCGCCCGTGATCGGGACGCGCAGGCTGACGCCCATACCGATCCCGGTCGTCGAGCCGTCGGTGCGCCCCACCCCGTATCCGGTGGCGGGCGTTGTCGTCGCGCAGCGCCCCAGCCGCTGGATGTGGTGGGGCGTCGGCCTCCTACTCGCGGTCGCGGTGACGTTATTGAACGTGTTCCTCGTTCGATAACCCGAGCGGTCCCGGCAGCATAAGACTTTCTCGTCGATCTCGATGCGACGTCGCCATCCGGCCTCCTCTAGCGAGTGGGAGGCAATCGAATGGACGAATCCGAGACCTATACCAGACTAGCGTTTGCGACTTGTGCGGCCCTCGCGGTCGGCGGCGGCGTGCTCGCCGGTGGGCTCGCCGGATGCGGCTCCGATAGCGGCGGCGGTGACGACGGCCCCGACCCCGATCGGATCGCGCTTCACGAGTCAAGGTCGAGCACGATCGCGCTCGCGGAGGACGGCAGCCGGGTCGCCATGGTCAACCCCGATGACGGCACGCTGTCGGTCTTCCAGACCAGCGACAACGCGCGGCTCTCGAAGATCGCGACCGGCAAGTCGCCCTCGAGCGTCGTGATCACCGCGGATGGCACGTCGGCGTTCGTCGCGAATCGCGCCGACGGCACGGTCGTCCGGATCCGAGGCATCGAAGGCGGCACGCCCGCAGTCGACGCGACCGCCGAGGTTGGCGCCGAACCCATCGCGCTCGCGCTGTCGCCGACGGGCAAGCGGCTGTTCGTCGCCGAGTTTGCGGACAGCCGGATCTCGGTCATCGATACCGCGACGATGCAGATCGTCGAGTCGCTGCGCGTCGATCGCCCGCGCGCGCTGCTCGTCACCAACAACGCCGACGCCAGCGAGGACGACGAGGTCCTCGCGGTCACTCAGTTCTACGGCACGCCGGTCGCCGGCCGCGAGGCCCGCGATGATGGCCGGCTCGGCAAGGTCCGCTTGTATTCGCTCGCCGACCTCGGCCAGGTGAAGGACATCACGCTCGCGCCGCTCGACAGCGGGTTCCCGAAGGGCGGCGTCGCCACCAACCCGACGATCACGACGTCGCCGAACCAGCTCGCCGCGCTCGCGACCGCCAACGGCAAGCTGTTCATCACGTCGGTGTCGGCGTCGCCCGAGGGCCCGACCCGCTTCGACAACAACGTGTTCCCCGTCGTCCACGTCGCCGACCTCGCGGCCGCTGCGGAGGTCACCGGTGCCGCTGGCAGCACGAACCTCGCCCGCAAGATCTACGACGCGAACCCGACGCCGTCGGCCACCAACCCGCGGTTCATTCCCGGCGAGCTCTCGGACATCGAGTTCGTGCGTGGCTCGAGCGTCGCGTACGTCCTCGGACGCGCCGGCGACGTCATGGTGCGCGTCACGTTCGGCACCGCGGTCGATGTCGGCTCGACGCAGAACAAGCAGATCGATCTCGCGGGCAACGACACGCTCGGCAAGTGCCAGGGCCCGAGCGGGCTCGTGATCGACGGCGAACGCCAGAAGGCGTACGTCAACTGCTGGCTCACGCGCCGCATGGCGATCATCGATCTCGGCGCGCAGTCGATGGCGCAGACCGTCGAGGCGTCGCCGGCGCCGGCGAACGCGACCGAGCTGGCGATCCAGCGGGGCAAGCGCTTCTACTTCACGGGGCGCGGTCGATGGTCGGCCGCCGTCGCGAACGGCGCGAAGGGTGGCGAGGGCTGGTCATCGTGCGGCTCGTGCCATCCCGACGGCCTCAGCGACAACATCACGTGGGTCTTCGCGGCGGGCCCGCGCCAGACGACGTCGCAGGACGGCTCGTTCTCGCACGGCCCCGGCGCGCAGAAGCAGCGCATCTTCAACTGGACGGGCATCTTCGACGAGCATCACGATTTCGAGCGAAACACGCGCGATGTCTCCGGTGGACTCGGTGCGATCACGACTGCGCCGACGCTCGCCGAGTGCAACCAGCTCGACAAGGAAACGCAGGTCTCGCTCGCTGGCATCGGCGGTCTCGGCAAGCCGTTGAAGGAGCTGGCCGATGACGCGGCCACCGCGACCTGTGGTCACAAGGACTGGGACGACATCGACAGCTTCGTGAAGACGATCGCACCAGTCGCCAAGACGCGGATCGCGGAGGCTGCGTCGGTCGATCGCGGCCGCCAGCTGTTCGTCGATGGTGGCTGTGCAAAGTGCCACGGCGGCGCTGGCTGGACGATCTCGCGCCGGATGTTCACGCCCGCGTCGGCGACCAACTCGAGCCTGGCAACGACCGCGTATACCCGCCCGACGTTCTTCCCGGCGACCTGGCAGTACGACAACAATGGCCAGGCCCGCACCCAGATCTCGGCGCAGCCCGCGATCGGCACGGGCGACGCGACCGGACCCGCCGAGCCCGCCGCGATCGCGATCGCCGAGGTCGCGTGCAACCTGCGCAACGTCGGGACGTTCGGCCTGCTCGGCGATACCGTCGGGACCGACGCCCTCGAGCTGCGCCCCGCGAACGGCGCGCTCGTTCGTGCGCAGGGCCGCGCGGGGTACAACGTGCCGTCGCTCTACGGCCTCGCGCTCGGCGCCCCGTACCTGCATCACGGTCAGGCGCCGACGCTGCGCGACCTGTTCCTCGACAGCCGATGGACGTTCCACACCAACGCGGGCAACGCGAACTTCAGCGTGACGCTCGGTCAGCCCGGCAAGCTCGATGACCTGACAGCATTTCTGCTCTCGATCGACGCGACCACGCCCGAGATCGCCGTCCCGGCCGACGCGGCAACCGGCGGCAGCTTCGATGGTTGTCCGTGAATCGTCAATCGCGGGTGGCACGGCTCGAGATGTAACGAGCCGCCTACTCGTGACTGAAGGAGTGGCGGCGGGTGGATGACAACACGCGGGACGAGTGAGCTGGCCCGATCGGCACCCGCCGGTCGGGCCTTTCGCTGTTGCGTCGCAAGCGACACGGGACGACCTCCACGACAAAAACGCCCGGCCGGTTTGGAGCCGCCCGGGCGTCTTGCGAGATCGCACTCGCCGTCGCGATCAGAACCAGTTGATGCCGACGCCGATGCTGGCGGCGGTGATCTGCTCGTCGATGCCGTCATAGCTACCCGCGAGGATCCGGCCCTGGAGATCGACCGAGAACCGCTGCGAGGACAGCAGCTCGAAGCCGATGCCGCCCATCAGCGCCATGCCGCTATCGATGTTCGTGCTCGACCCGTCGTAGGTGTCGTCGACCGACAGGTTCGCGAAGCCAATGCCGCCCTTGAGCCAGAGCTGCGGCGTGACCCAGTACTGGACCGCGCCCATCAGCGCGCTCTGGACGAGGTTGATGTCGTCGTAGCCGTCGGTCGCGAGCGTCACGATGTTGGCTTGCAGCTCGGCCATCAGCGCCAGACGCGGCCCGATGAAGCCACCGATGTGACCCGAGGCCATGCCGGACAGCGTGCTGTAGTTACAGCTCGCGTCGCACCCGATCTTGCCCTCGCTGTCCTTCATGGTTCCGAGGCCGAGGCTGAACCCGAACATCAGGCGGCCTTGCCGGTTGTGGAAGCCACCGGGCAGCACGGTGCTGGGCTGCGGCTGGCTGTAGTAGCCGCCCGGCTGGGCGTCGGCGACGGCCGGAGCGAGCGAGAGCGGAGCAAACGTGGCGGCGATGACAAGGAGCGACTTGATAGGCTGCATAACGACGTAACCCCCGGTCGCCGGTTGTGGCGACCTGTTGACGTGACAGCATCTTCGCAAGTCCGAGGCCAGGGCACAAACTCGTAGGGCCACGACATCACAGCTAGTTAGCCTGGTCGGACCGGCGGTTCACTGTGCTGGACAACCACGTTGTGAATGGTTGTTTATGATCCTGCCACGTGGCACGCGTCCGGCCCATGGGGGCCGAGGACAAACGTGGGAGATCACACCACCGACAGGATCTTGTCGATCATCATGCGGGCCCGCCTGGCGTCGCCGTGGATCGTGGCGCAGGGCACATTGCGGGCCGAGAACAGTGACTCGATCCACTGCACCGGCGTGCCGGGCGTGAGCCAGCCGTAATCGATCATCGCCGCGTCGACGGGGCGCGTATCGGTGTTGGCGAGCTGGACCAGCGCACCGGCGTCGGTGCCGCCAGTCACGGCGTAGCCCGCTGCCGCGAGGGCTGCCTGGAGCTCGGCCAGTCGTGCGGGCGCCGCGCCGATCAGCACGCGCTTCTCCGAGCGCTGCTCGACGCGCCGGATGAAGCCTTCCCAGCGCATGCGATCGTCGTCCCCCATCTCGTAGATGTGAAGTCCGTAACCGGCCGCGAGCCCGCACGCGCGAGCCTCGACCTCGGTGATCGTGCGGACGATCTTCGCGCGCCCGGCGACCGGCCCCGCTCCATCATCGATCAGCGAAGAGAACGTCACGTGGGTCTCGGGCACGAGGGGATTCCTCGAGCGCACGAACATGCCGTCGAGCGAGACGTCGAGCGCGTCCGCGCGAACCGGGCCACGCGTGGTGTCGAGATGGACCGGCCACTCGACGGGGTAGCGGCGCGACGCGCGCGGCGGCGGAGGCTTGATCGTGACGTTCGCGGCGCGCGCTGCCGTGAGCAACGAGGTCAGCTGGCGACGCGACGCCTCGTCGAGATCGAAGTGCATGCTGAATGTCGCGGCGCCGCTGAGCGCGGCCTCCTGCATCGTCGCGACCTTGCTGACCGGGCCACGCACGAGCGCGCGCTGTTCGCCGAACGACAGCGCGATGTCGACGTGGTCGTGCAGGCGCGGCAGCGCACCGGCCATCAGCGCCGCACCCTTGAGGCTGAGCGCGCCGATCCGGATCGGCACCCAGCGTCCGCTGCGCAGGTATCGCGCGTGGATGATCCCCGGCGGCGTCGGACCGTTCACCGTTGGCAGGTAACGCTCGGTGCCGCTCTGGCTGCGCGGCCGCGGGGTGCGCAGCGAAGCGTCCACGCGCCCACTCGATGGCGACCCCATCGGTGAGCTCGGCGCACCATCGGCACGCATCAGCACACCATCTCCGGTGACGGCGTCGCGCGCTTCGCGTGCAACGGCTTCGGCCGCCAGCCGCTGGAGCTCGCGTGGATCGGCCTCGACGGTCTCCGCGCGATGCACCCATGGCGTCGCCGGCGGCTCCGGTGCGGTCACGACCCGCGTGTCCGGCGCCTGCTCGAGATCATCGCGCGTGGACTTCGGCTGCACGTGGAGCACGGGGTCCGCTTCGGTGCCGCGCGGGCTCAGCGATGCGCGTGCGGCCGGTGTCGGAGGTGGACCCGAACCGCGAGGCGCGGCGACGGCTGCAGGCTTGACCTGCCGGTGCTCGCGCACCTTGCGGACGAGGTCGGTCAGCGCACCGACCACGCTGCGCTGATCGGCGACCTGGAGCGAGCAGCGCGCGAGGCGCTCGTCGAGGATCCGCCGGCGATCCGCGCTGCCGAGCTCCGCCGGCTGGATCATGCCGAGCTCTGCGAGCAGCGCGATCTCGACCACGAACGCCAGACCGTCCGCGCCGGTCGCGACCTCGTCGTAGCACAGGCCAAGGAGCGCCTGATCGGTCGTCGGGTCGTAGTACGCGGTGACCGAGGCAAGCGCCGGCGCGCGGTGATCGTCGAGCGGCGCGATCGACTTCGTCCAGTGACTCAGGCGCTGTCGGGGCTGTTCGATGACGAGGTACGCCTCGATCATGCGCGGATAGAGCCTGGGTTGCATGGGGTCAGGTCCACGTCCAGCACCAGAGATGCCACCGCCGCGGTTTGCAACCTGGCTTACGGGAGGTGCCCGATCATGGAGTGATTGCTCGGCCAATAAATCGCCGGCTTGGACGTCATCGTGGTGTTTACGCCACGGCAATTGTGGCGCAAATACCATGGTATGCTCGAATTCTTGCCCAAGTCCTCGTGTCCCCTATGCTTCTGAGCATGAAATCCGATGATCAGGGGGTCGGTTATCGGCTCCCCCTGCTTCCGCTCCGCGACATCATCGTCTTCCCGCACATGGTGGTGCCGCTGTTCGTCGGGCGCGACAAGTCACTGTCTGCTCTCGAGGAAGCGATGGCCGGCGACAAGCAGTTACTGCTCGCCGCGCAGCGCCGCGCGAAGACGGACGATCCGAATCAAGAAGACATCTTCTCGATCGGCACCGTCGGTCACATCATCCAGCTGCTGCGGTTTCCGAAGGGCCCGGTCAAGGTGCTCGTCGAGGGCCGTGCGCGTGCGCGGATCCGCAGCTTCACGCAGAGCGAGCCGTTCTTCGTCTGTGACGTCGAGGACGTCGCCGAGACCGATGACGACGCGTCCGAGATCGCCGCGGTCATGCGATCGGTGCAGGACGTGTTCGAGGACTACGTCAAGCTCAACACGAGGATCCCGCCGGAGATGCTCGTCAGTGTCCGCACGATCGACGAACCCGGTCGCCTCGCCGACACGATCGTCGCGCACGTCGCGCTCAAGCTGAAGGACAAGCAGGAGCTCCTCGAGACGCCATCGCCATCACGCCGGCTCGAGCGACTCGGCGAGCTGATGCAGGGCGAGATCGAGATCCGCCAGGTCGAGAAGAAGCTGCGCTCTCGCGTCAAGAAGCAGATGGAGAAGCAGCAGAAGGAGTTCTATCTCAACGAGCAGATG
>JBKJUF010000497.1:0-3824 GCA_046590445.1 Kofleriaceae bacterium | reverse complement strand
GCGATGAACTTGATGCGTTGATTCATTGGTGAGGTCGAAATCCAACCCATGCGCGAAGCATCGTGCGTCACCCATGTCGTCGGACAGGACCGTTACCCATGTAGCCGGGCTGAACCGAGCGCCCGAAACTCGCGTGATAGAAGTCGGATGCGTGCGTGTGCATGGATGCGAGGAGGCTGCGATGTTCGACGATGGTTCGATCGAGATCGATGGGAATGTGGCCATGGAGGCGATCCGCGAGGCGGACTGGAAAGCGCTGCATCAGCGGCTGCGTTCGATCGCGAAGCGCCGTGTGGCACTCGAGGCAGAAGAGGCGGGCTACCTCCTCGAGGCCGAGGAGACGCGGCTGTACCGCCGCCTCGGCTACACCAGCATGCTCGAGTATATGGAGCGGGAGCTCCACTACGGTCCCCATGCCGCCAACGAACGGCTGCGTGTCGCGCACGCACTGATCGAGTTGCCGTTGATCGCCGAGCTGTTCGGCGATGGCGAGCTCTGCTTCTCCGCGGTCCGCGAGCTGACGCGCGTCGCGACCCCGGCGACCGAGGAGGCGTTTCTTCGAAAAGCACAGGGCAAGACCGCTCACCAGGTCCAACAAATGGTCGCCGGGCTCAAGCCCGGGGACGAGCCCGATGCCAGGCCCGACCCACGCCTGATCACCAAGCGGGTGTCATCGAAGTGTCGGTCGAGACGTATGCGATGTGGCGGCGAACCAAAACGGCGCTCGACGAGGAACACGGCGAGCGGTTGTCCGACGACGAGGTCGTCCAGACGCTGTGCCGGCGAGCCACCTCGGTCGCCACGACGCAGGGGGACGAGGTGCCACGGCCGGCGGTCCAGACCGCGGTCAATACTGAAAGACCATGCAAGCAGACCTTCATCGAGGGTGCGGGCGAAGCGCTACCGATCGACGAGGCGACCGCGGCGCGGCTGACCTGCGATGCCGAGCACATCGGCGACCTCGAGAGCGACGAGCTCACCCGCGTAACGTCGGTGATCCCCGCAGCGATCCGCCGCAAGGTGTTCCACCGCGATCACTTCGCTTGCGTGACGCCGGGCTGCCGCGCGACCAAGCACCTCGATCTTCACCACGTTCGACATCGCGAGGATGGCGGCGTCCACTCGATGTCAAATAGTTCGGTGCTGTGCTTCGGCTGTCATCAGCGGCACCACGCGGGCCAGTTGATGATCACCGGGCACGCGCCAGACCACCTCCAGTTCACATGGAAGCACGATGATGATGTGGAGTCGGCGATGTCTGGTCCCAGGTGGGACTGGGTTCCAGTCGATGCGGACGGGACCGAGGAGCTCGAGCCCGATCCGAACCGGCGGCCCGACGATCGTGCTGCCGCCCGCCGATCCGGATGACCGCGACTACGCCCATGATCTGCATCGCTGAACGAGTCAGCCAGCGCAGCACGCCCGTGCCGGCGGTCGCACGTTCATGCCCTCCGCGTCCGGAGCCTCTTCGCGCTCGCGCTCTACGTTCGGTCGATCGAGCGAGCACCGGCGACGATCCATCGCATGCGATGTTGCGGGATCAAACGGAACGACCTCCGTGTTGAAGAGTTGCGAGCGCGCAACCACAAGCACACGGAGGCTTTCAGTGACCCCGAACATTCGACGACAGATCGGTGCTGCCGGGCTGAGGATTTCAAAGCGACTCATCAAGGCCGAGGGTGGACAACAGCCCATCAACGACGGATTCGAATTCGCCGCTCGCACGATCCACTACGAGATCGCGGAGCGCACGCGGGCGATCACGTGTGGCGGCATCGGTGCCGTGCACCAGCTCGCGGAGAAGTCGGGCTCGTCAAGGCTCTCGACACGCGGCTGCCGATCCTGAAGCGCCGACGCCCGTACAGCGAGTCGGACCACATCCTCAACATCGTCTACAACACGATGTGCGGCGGGCTCGTGCTCGACGACATCGAGGTGCGTCGCAACGACGTAGCGTTCCTCGACGCGCTTGGCGCACGCACCATCCCCGACCCGACGACCGCGGGTGACTTCTGCCGCCGGTTCGACATCGAGCACATCGTTCTCCTGATGAACCTCGTCAACGACGTTCGCGTCGGCGTGTGGAAGCAGCAGTCTCCCTCGTTCTTCGAGGGTCCGGCACGCATCGACGCGGACGGGTCAATCGTCGAGACGACCGGCGAGTGCAAGCAAGGCATGGACCTCTCGTACGCCGGCATCTGGGGCTACCACCCGCTCGTGGTCTCGTTGGCGAACACGGGCGAGCCGCTATTCCTCGTCAATCGTTCGGGCAACCGTCCATCACACGAAGGCGCCCCCGAGTACTTCGCTCGCGCGATCGCACTGTGTCGTCGTGCAGGATGGAAGGACGTGCTGCTCCGCGGCGACACGGCATTCTCCCAGACCACGTACTTCGACCGGTGGGACGACGATGGCGTACGGTTCATCTTCGGCTACGACGCTTCCGCGCCGATGACCGGGCGCGCCGAAGCCGTCGACGACAGCGAATACCGCGAGCTCGTGCGCCGAGCAGACCACGTGTTCGCGGATCGGGACGAGCGAGCCAAGCAGCCCTGGGTCAAGGAGCAGATCATCCGCGAGCGCGAGTACAAAAACCTGGTGCTGGCGCGCGAGGATCTCGCCGAATTCGAGCACCAACCCCGTCGGGCGCACCGTCCCTACCGCATCGTGGCGCTGCGCAAGACGATCGTCGAGGAGCGGGGACAGCTCTGTCTCGGGCAGCACTACCGCTACTTCTTCTACGTCACGAACGACCGCGCGCTGACCCGCGAATAGGTCGTGCGCGAGGCCAACGATCGCTGCAACCAGGAGAACCTCCTCGCACAGCTCAAGAGCGGCGTCCGCGCGCTCCACGCCCCGCTCAACACGCTCAACGCCAACTGGGCCTACATGGCGATCGTCGCGGTCGCCAGTCACTCAAGGGGTGCATCGCCTCGCCCTGACCATCCCGATCACGCCACGCTGGCGCGAGAAGCACGACGCCGATCGCGAGCGAGTGCTGCGCATGGAGTTCCGCTCGTTCGTGCAGCGGTTCATTCTCGTACCGACCCAGATCCTTCGAACCGGGCGACAACTCATCTATCGCCTGTTGGCGTGGCGCCCTGAGTTCCCGATCTTCTTCCGGCTGCTCGACGCGTTGTAAAACGGCGGGGGCCTCCCGGCGCGATCATGCCCCGGGTGGGTCGGAACTACCAACCGGATGAACGGAGTCAGTCAGCCAGCGGCGACATACGGCGAGAAAGACCAGCCGGGCCGAGCCCGACGCCCGATCTCCGCCCGCGGTCCGACGCCCCGCAGCCAGCTATTCGACCCTCGGTGATCGCTTGATTAAGGCCTAGTTATCCGGGGCGCCGTTCGCGATCCAGTCGCGAAACGCCTGGATCTCCGCCGCCGATAGCGCCGACGCGAGCTTCGGCATGCGGAGTCCCACAAAGCACCCGCCGGAGTTGTTGCCGACGAGCTTGTCGATCAAGTAGCTCTCGTTCGGCGCATTCGGTGCGACCAGCTTCAATGAACCGCACTGCTGGCTCGAAACGTCGAACAGGTCGCCGCGTGGGACCCCGGTGGTCAGCTGTAGGCCGAGCTGTGGCTGGATGTTGTCGTGACAGTTCGCCGACGTGCAGCTCGCGGTCAAGATCGGTTGCAGCTCGCCCGCGAAGCTGACGTCGCGCGGCGGATCGCTGATCGCGAAATCGGCATTCGACTCGTCGGTCGCGGTTTGCCCGGGCTCGTCGCGGCAGGTGACGACGATCTTGTAGGGACCGGGCGCGACGGCCGCGGGCATCCAGGCCGCGCTGGAGGGTTGGTCCGAGGCAGCGCTGATC
>JBKJUF010000486.1:0-2664 GCA_046590445.1 Kofleriaceae bacterium | reverse complement strand
GCTGTTCCAGGCGTTCGGGCGCAACGAGCCCACCGAGCCGCACGAGTGCGAGGTCCTGATCAAGCAGACCTGGCTGCCGATCTGGGCGAGCGGCACCGGCTCGCCGTTCCTCCAGCTGCCGCCGGGCACCGGCTTCATCATCGAGCCCGGCACGCAGTACATCGTCCAGCTCCACCTCCAGAACTCGACCGAGGGCGAGCTCGCGATCCGCACCGGGCTCAACCTGACCTACGAGCGTGATGTCGGCGCGCTGCAGCCCGCGGGCATGTACGCGTTCGGCACGTTCGACATGGCGATCCCTCCGAACAGCACCGACTACCAGGTGCCAGTCGAGAACTGCGTCACCGACAAGTCGATGAACGTGTTCGCGGTGTTCCCGCACATGCACAAGCACGGCAAGAAGCTGACGATGACGCGCACGGTCCCGGGCGGCCAGCCGCAGCCGTTCTACCAGATCGATCCGTGGACCTTCGGGGATCAGCCGATGGACCCGCTCGAGGCCACGGTCGGTCCGCAGGACCGCTTCGACCTCCGCTGCCACTTCGACAACCCCACCGATCAGGTCGTCGACTACGGCGAGAGCAGCGACCAGGAGATGTGCTTCTTCGTGCTGTTCTACTACCCGTACACCGGGCTTGGCGGCTGCGTTTCGGGGCCGTGACGGTGTAACCATCGCCGCAAGGGGAGACACAGTGTCCGTGTCATGATCGCAGGAGTCCCCATGCGCCGTACGATCGGTTCAGTCGCTCTCTCGGGTCTAGTTGCTCTGTTGACGCTCGCCTCGTGCGCGAACCGCGCGAAGCAAACCACCTCACTCTACGAGGCCGGCGACTACGCCGGTGCCGCGCGCGAGGCCGACGCGGCGCTCGCGAAGCATCCGAAGGATGATGACCTGTGGCGGATGCGGATCCGCGCCGCGCTCGCGCTCGGTGATGCCGATGGCGTCGCGCGTGCGTACGCCTCGTATCGCGCGCAGCACGACGAGGATGACGCCGAGCTGCTGACCGACCTCGCGACCGCGACGCTCGGGCAGGCGCTCGCCTCGCCGTCGGCGAAGCTCAAGATCTCGGCGATCGACGCGGTCGCGAGTAACGAGCTCTACGTGCTCGCCGAGCAGGTCGCCGAGCGGATGGGCGACGACGACGATCGGGTCGCGGCGAGCGCGGCGGTCGCGGTGCTCCGCGGCTTCCCGCAGGCACCTCAGGTCGCGAGCGACATGCTGCGCTCGGAGGACCCCGAGGCGCGGCGGATCGCCATCGATGGCATCGGTCGCAAGGTCGGCGCGATCGCCGCCGCGGATCTCCACAAGGCCGCCGCCGATCCGGACCCGCGCGTGCGCCGCACCGCGATCCGCTGGCTCGGTGTGATGAAGGACAAGGAGGCGCCGCCGCTGCTCGAGCGCAACCTGCGTCACCCCGACGAGGGCGTGCGGGCCGCGGCCGCGAGCGCGCTCGCGCGGATCGGCATCGGCGATCTAGCGGCCTACGCGAAGCAGGCGCTCGCCGACAGGACGCTCGCGGTGCGGCTCGCCGGGATCGAGCTCCTGGTGGCCGCCAAGCGCAGCGACGAGTTGCTCGCGCTCGCCGCAGATGCCGATCCGATGGTCGCCGCGGAGGCCGCGATCGCTGCCAAGCGCAGCGATCTCGCGACCCGCGCTGTCGAGCGCGCCGCGACCGCCGAGCTGTGGTCGATCCGTGCCGGCGCCGCGAACACTGCCGTCCGTGCGGGTGGCAAGGCCGTCGCGACCGCGATCGCCGGCCGGCTGGTCAGTGATCCCGACGTGCGGGTCCGGCTCGCCGCCGCCCGCGTGCTCGCGTCGACCGGTGCGAAGGCCTCCGCGATCCCGGTGTTCGTCGCCGCGCTCGATGGCGAGTCCGCACTGTCCGCGGCCAGCGACCTCGCGCGGCACGGCGACGACCGTGGCATCGCCGTGCTCGATGCCGCCGTGCGCGACCCCAAGGCGACGCCCGATCAGCGCGCCGCCGCGGCCCAGGCCCACGCGACCGCGCGCCGCGTGACGCCCGGGCTCGTCGCCGCGCTCGCCGATCCCAACGGCGTCGTTCGCGTCGAGGCTGCGGCGGTCATCATCTCGCTGCGCAAGTACGTCGAGAAGGGAATCATGTGATTCACAAGATCACGATCGGCTCGAGGTCGTCGAGACAATCAGTGCGAGCCGGGTGGTGATACGCCACCGCTCGAGACCTCGGAGAAGCTGGGCTGACGGCGCCTTCTTGGACAGCGAGCCGACCGGTCAGTCGGTCGGACGCGATGCGCTCGGCTCGGTGCTGCGGTACGGCTCGGTCAGCTCGCCATCGGGCGTGTAGATGCCGGCGCGAACGAACACCTCTTGCCCATCGAGCGCCCCGCGTCGTTTCGCGACGTCGCAGAGATCGCGATCGATCGCCTGCCAGTCGCGCTCCGTGTCGTCGCGGCCGTCGTGGCCGTCGTAGCCCCATGTCGTGTCTTCGAGGTCGATCGATTCATCGCGCAGCATCACCGACGCCTTGCAAAGCTGCGTCGCTTCTACCACGCACATTTTCGACGCGACGGTTCAGCCCGGCTACATGGGTAACGGTCCTGTCCGACGACATGGGTGACGCACGATGCTTCGCGCATGGGTTGGATTTCGACCTCACCAATGAATCAACGCATCAAGTTCATCGC
>JBKJUF010000455.1:0-29294 GCA_046590445.1 Kofleriaceae bacterium | reverse complement strand
TGACGTCGTCGGCTACAAGGTTCGCTTCACCGACAAGGTGAAGCGCAATTCGTACATCAAGTTCATGACCGACGGCATCTTGCTCGCGGAGATCCAGGGCGACCCCCTGCTGCGCGCATACGACACGATCATCATCGACGAGGCGCACGAGCGCAGCCTCAACATCGATTTCCTCCTTGGCTTCCTCAAGCGGCTGGTGCCGCAACGGCCCGAGCTGCGCGTGATCGTCAGCTCGGCGACGCTCGAGACCGAGCGCTTCGCGACGTTCTTTGGCGATGCGCCGATCATCGAGGTCTCCGGTCGGACCTATCCCGTCGACGTGCTGTACCGGCCGCCGCGCGAGGACGAGGCCGACATGGCCGACGCGGTGGCCAACACGGTCAACGAGATCACCGAGCTCGATCCGCGCAACGACGTGCTGGTGTTTCTGCCCGGCGAGCGGGAGATCCGCGAGGCGGTGATCGAGCTCGAGCAGCGCGCCTTGCCGCATACCGTGCTGCTGCCGCTCTACGCGCGACTGCCGGCGGCAGAGCAGCAACGGGTGTTCCAGTCAGCGCCGCAGCGACGCGTGGTGCTGGCGACCAACGTGGCCGAGACGTCGCTGACGATTCCCGGGATCGTGTACGTCGTCGACACCGGCGTCGCCCGCATGAATCGCTACAACGTGCGGACCGGCGTGACGCAGCTCCACGTCGAGCCGGTCTCGAAGGCGAGCGCCGATCAGCGGAAGGGCCGGTGCGGGCGCACCGAGAGCGGCATCTGCTTCCGGCTCTACGAGGAGCAGGACTACACCGCGCGGCCCGCGCATACCGATCCGGAGATCAAGCGGGTCGGGCTCGCGGGCGTGATCCTGCGGATGAAGGCGCTCGACCTCGGCAAGATCGAGAGCTTTCCGTTCCTCGATCCGCCGCAGAAGCGCGCGATCGACGAGGGCTATCGCGTGCTCGAGGAGATCGGCGCGATCTCCGAGGACGGCCGGCTCACCCGCCTCGGCGATCAGCTCGGTCGGCTCCCCCTCGATCCGCGGCTCGGGCGGATGATCCTCGGTGGTCGTGACGAGGGCGCGCTGCGCGAGGTGGTGATCATCGCCGCCGCGCTCGGGTTGCAGGATCCACGCGAGCGCCCGCACGCTGCGCAGCAACGCGCCGACGAGGCACACCGCAAGTTCAAGGACGAGGGCAGCGACTTCGCGGGCTACCTCAAGCTGTGGACGTTCTGGCAGGAAGCGCGCGAGCGCAGCACCAAGAACCAGCTCTACAAGCTCTGCCGCGAGAACTTCCTGTCGTTCAACCGGATGCGTGAATGGGAGGATATCCACGCGCAGATCGTCCGCGTGATGCGCGAGCTCGACTTCGCACCGAACACGCAGCCGGCCTCGGGCGAGCAGATCCATCGCGCGCTCCTGCCCGGCCTGCTGAGCAAGATCGGGATGTGGAACGTCGAGTCGCGGATCTACGTGGGTGCCCGCCAGACCCGCTTCCAGCTCCATCCGTCGTCGGGCCTCGCGCGTAAGCCCGCGCAATGGGTGATGGCCGCGGAGCTCGTCGAGACCTCGCAGCTGTTCGCTCGATCGGTGGCCAAGATCGATCCGACGTGGCTCGAGAAGGCTGCCGGCTCGCTGTGCAAGCGCAGCCACGGCGACCCGCACTGGGAGCTCAAAGCTGCGCAGGTCGTCGCGAAGGAGCAAGTCACGCTCTACGGGCTGCCGATCGTCAAGGACCGCAAGGTGTCGTACGCGCCGTTCGATCAGCCGCTGTGCCGGGAGCTGTTCATCACCCACGCGCTCGTTCGCCAGGAGTACACGACGCGCGCGACCTTCATGTCACACAACCGTCGCCTCCTCGACGAGGTCCAGCACCTTCGGGACAAAGCGCGGCGCAGCGACATGCTGGCGGATGAGAACACGCTGTGGTCGTTCTTCGACCGGCGCCTCCCCGACGACGTGTTCAGCGGCAAGACCTTCGAGGTGTGGCGTCGCGACGCCGAGGCACGCGAGCCGACGATCCTCGAGCTGTCGCGCGCCGACATCCTGCTCGATGAGGCGCACGAGCTGTCGCCCGAGCGATACCCCGATGATTTGACGGTGCGCGGCGCGACCATGTCCCTCGCCTACCGGTTCGAGCCCGGCGAGGACGACGATGGCATCACGGCGACGGTGCCGCTCGCGCTGTTACCGCAGCTCGATCCCGACGTGCTCGCGTGGACCATCCTGGGCTGGCACGAGGACAAGATCCGCGCGCTGCTCGACTCGCTCCCCAAGACGCTGCGCAAGGCACTGATGCCGCTCGACGATCTCGCGCGGCACCTCGCCGGCGCCGTGCGTCCGTTCGACGGGCCGATGCTCGCCACCCTCGAGCGCGCGATCCAGGATCGCACCGGCGAGCGCGTGCCGCGCGATGCCTGGGACCTGCGTGTGGTGCCCGTGCACCTCGGGCTGGCGTTCCGCGTGGTCGACGACAACGAGCGGACGATCGCGCAGAGCCGTGACCTCGCGGATCTGCAACGCACGCTCGGCCACCGTGCGAAGGAGCTGTGGGCGCGCGCGCCGCGTGCCCAGCACGAACGCTCGGGGCTCAAATCCTGGGACCTCGACACCCTGCCCGCCTCGGTGTCGCTCGAGGTTGGCGGTCGCACGCTGCTCGCCTACCCCGCGCTCGTCGAGACCGAGACCGCGGTCGACCTGCGGCTGCTCGAGTCCGCGGCGGCGGCGGCGGCATCGACGCGCGACGGCATGCGCCGGCTCTTCCTGCTGCAGCTGAACACGACGCTCGCGAAGCTCGAGGCCCAGCTGCCGGGAGCCCTGGTGCAGCCGTCGCGGCGTCACATCGTGCTGCGCGCGCTCGACGAGGCCTTCCAGCTGACCGATCCCGACACGTTCCCGCGCACGAAGCCGGCCTTCACCGAGCGCCTCGCCGTGGGCCGCGGCCTGCTCCCAGGAGTCATCGTGCAGCTCGGGCGCACAGCCGTCGAGCTGAGCGTCGAGCTCGACAAGGTCCGCGCCGCGCTCAAGGCGCTGGCCGGCCGACCGGGCCCGACGCGCACCGCGCTCGACGACATCCAGAGTCAGCTGCGCTATCTGGTGCCCGCGGATCTGATGCGGGTCACGCCGGTCAGCCGGCTCGGCCACATCACGCGCTATCTCAAGGCGATCGTCGTGCGCCTGCAGCGGCTCTCTCACGATCCGCAAAAGGATCTGCAGAAGGCCACGCAGGTCACGCCGTTCTGGCAGAGCTACCAGAAGAAGCGCGAGGAGCTCGACACCCGCGGCCATCGCGTCCCCGAGCTCGACGAGCTGGGCTGGCTCATCGAGGAGTTTCGCGTGCAGGTGTTCGCGCCCGAGCTGAAGGCGGCGGTGCCGGTATCGGCGCAGCGCCTGCAGGACGTCTGGTCGCGCCTCTCGCGCTGACGTATCGTACGCGGCCGCTGCCCATGCCCCCCTCCGCATTCACGCTCGCCTGTGTCGCGTGTCTCGCCCAGATCGCCTGCGGCTCGACGAGCTCGACGGCGACGACCACCAACAACGGCCCGAGCGCGGCCGAGGCGAAGCGTGCGGAGGCCGAGCGTGCCGGGGCCGAGCGTGTGCGGCGGAGCAAGCTGTCGGCGGCGCACCGCGAGCTCGAGGACGAGCAGGCGACGGCGCTCGCGGCGAAGTGCGAGAAGCCCGGGCAGCCCGCCGAGGCGCGCTGCCTGCCGAGCTGCTACGCGGCCGAGGCGGCGGATCCGCGCGCGGGCACGAAGCTCAAGGGCCCGCTCGAGATCACGCACCTCGTCTGCAAACGCGCCGACGAAGGCCCGTTCATGATCGCCGACGAGATCGCCGGCGCGAAGCTCGCGGTGCGCGCCGTACGCGGGCGGTTTCCGAAGGGCAACAAGCCGGGCACGTGGCAGGCCGAGGTCGAGGTCGCGGCGAGCGTCGCGCTGAAGCCAGAGCTCGCGCGCGGTGATGTCGTGCGCTTGACCGGCGACTGGAAGCCGAGCACGCATCCGGCGACCAAGGAGCGGCTGCAGTGCGTGACGGTCTCGCACTACGCGAACGCGAAGCGCGGCGCGCTCGATGGCTGCGGTGGGCGAGGCAAGCTGGCGTGCGAGGCGATGGGACATGCCGCTGCGCACGGGCTCAACGTCGTACGCTACCGGCTCCTCGAGGCGACGCAGCTGCAGGCCACGGGCAAGGAGGCCGAGTGCCAGCAAGCCGCACGCGAGGCCGTCGCGATCGCCCGTGGGATGCCGCGCTGGCGCCAGTACGCGACGCTCAACACGGCCGAGTGGAGGGCGTTCCCGCGCTATCGCACACGATTCGATGGCGTGCTCGACGAGGACACGCTGTTCAGGCTGGCGATCGAGCTCGGCACGCAGGCCCACGCGGTGTACGTCGCGTGCGGCGGCGGCGGGAATCTGAAGACGACGGCCGCGGAGGAGCAGTCGTTTCACACCTGCTGGTGATCGCAGCGCTCCCGCAACGCTATGGCCTCCGACGCCGTCGATCGCCGTAGTAGGATCGACGCATGACGTCCCTCCTCGATCGTCTCGCCTCGTACGCCGAGTACCACCGCGACCGTCGCAACGTCGCGACGCACTTCGTCAGCATTCCGATGATCCTGATCGGCACGCAAGCGACGCTCGCGCGCATCGGCATCGGTCCGATCAATGCGGCCGTCGCCGCGACCGGGCTCGCCACCAGATACTACCGCGCGATCGATCCGAGCTACGGCGCCGCGATGGGTGCGGTGCTCGGCACCACCTGCGCGATCGGCACCGCGATCGCCGCGATGCCGTTGCCGATCTGGGCCGGCACCGCCGCCAGCCTGGTCGTCGGCGGCTGGGCGCTGCAGCTCCTCGGTCACTACTTCGAGGGCAAGAAGCCCGCGTCCGTCGACGACATGCGCGGACTTCTCGATGGCCCGCTGTTCCTCGTCGCAGAGGTCGCATTCGCACTCGGCCTCTCTGCCGAGCTGCGCGCCGAGGTCGAGCGCCGCGCGGGCCCGATGCGGTGGGGCAAGGTCGCGTCGGCGCGGTCGCCGGACCTCGCCGCAGCCGTCTGAGTCACGCGGCATCTGGATCACCGCGATCGCCGCCGGCAGCGAGCCGGCGGACGTAGAACCGGTGCACGCAGAAAGTAGCGACCGCCGAGCTCGAGCGTGTACGTGTAGGCGAGATGCGCGAGGAAGGGTTCGTGGGGTGGAGCAGCCGGCACCATCGCTGATCTCGACGGTCAGTCGAGCTCGAGCATGTCGGCGAAGGTGACCTCGCGCTCGGGCGCAGCGTCGTCGAGCTGTTCGGGCAGCGCGGCAAGCCGGGTCGTCAGCGGCGCGCTCGTGACGCGCAGGGGATCGCTGGCGATCGCCTCGAGCTCGCGGCGGGCGGCGCTCCAGCGGCGGCGCTGCGTGTCATCGAGCTTGCGATCGCGCGCGTGACGATCGGCCTCGGGGATCGCGGCGGTCGCGAGCCCGGCGATCAGCGCCAGCACGCCGGCACGCACCGCGTCGCGAAGCGTGAGGGTCGAGCGCGCTGCGTCGACGACGATCGCCGCGACCTGATCGGGATCGGCGGCCCCGCCCCGCGCGGCGACGCTGCGTGCGCGCTCGGCGAGCAGCGACAGGTTGTTCGCGTAGCCGACGACCGTGATCGAGAACACCTGGCGGGTCGGCGGTCCGACCGAGGCGTCCATCGCGAGCGCGTGCTCGAGCCGCAGCCGCATCACCCGGCTGATCATCGCGTCGAGCTGTCCGAGCGCGGTGGCCAGCATCGCATCGCGTGTCTCGAGCTCGGCGAGCGTCGTTACCGCGGGGACCTCGGCCTCGAGCGCCGCCGCGAAGCGCTGCGGGTCCGCCTCGAGCGCTTCGCTGCGTGCGAGCGAGTGAACCTCGTCGAGGATGCGTTGGGCTGACATGGTTACGCCGACGGTACAACAGGCACGCCGATCTCGTGCACGCCGCCGCCGGGTCGGCGACGATGCGGCGATGGCCCAACCCGACGTGGAGATGATCGCGAGCGCGCTGACCGCCCTGGCTGGTCGCACGCACGGCATGACGGCGGCGGCCGCGGACGTCGCCGATGGCGCGGGGCTGTACGCGATCTACGGCGACGCCGCGAGCTGGCTCGAGCTCGGGCTCGGCCCCCCGCCCGCGAAGATCGCGCTCTATGTCGGCAAGGCCGATGACAACCTCGTCACCCGCGAGCTCGAGCTACACTTCGGCGGGCGCGCCGGCCAGTCGGCGGTCCGTCGAGGGTTGGCCGCGTTGCTGCGCGACCACCTCGGCCTGCGCGGGCTGCCCCGCAACCAGACGCGCCCTGAGAAGTTCGAGTACTTCACGCTGAGCGACGAGCACGAAGCGGCGCTCACCGCTTGGATGACGGCACATCTGCAGATCGCGGCGTGGCCGAAGCCGCCCGAGTGCACGTCGCTCGGCGAGATCGAGGTCGCCGTGCTCAAGAAGTGGAGCCCAACTCTCAACCTCCGCGACAGTCGTTCGACCTGGGGCGCGAACAACGTGGCGGCACTCAAGGTGATGGCCGCGGACGCCCGCGCGTGGGCCAAGGAGCACGGTCACAAGGTCTGATGCGATCAGGGTACGAGGCAGCCGGCTTCGGTGCCGCACCCCGTGGAGCTTCTTGAGCGTCAGATCCGTCGAGATGAACAACGAGCCCGCCGAGATCTTGACCGCATCGTGCGCGTTGCCGCTGAGGGTGAGTGCCGACAGCGTGCTGGCAGCGATCGGATTGATCTCGATCGCGTGATCGCCGCCGCTCACCGCCGACCCACCGCCTGGTTTCGCGGACGGCGATGAACTATCTGGGCGAGGTCACGTGCTAACGTCGAGACCAATTGAACTTGGGTGCGGCAGGCGTCTGCCGCAGGGCTTTGGTGCCGATGGGGTCGTCGGCGCTTCTCCTCGAGAGTGATAGATGTCCCTTTCCGATCATGCCCATCCGCCCGAGACCTGGGCCCCCGTTCGTCGCGCCGCTGCCCGGATCGCGTCGCCCATCCAGCGCATCCTCGCGATCGAGGCCGCCAGTGGCATCGTGCTGCTGGTCGCCACGGTGGTCGCGCTGACGTGGGCCAACCTGTGGACCGCGTCGTACGCCGATCTCTGGCACACGCCGATCGGGGGTCGCGTCGGCCCGTGGTCGTTCGAGCAACCGCTGCATTTCTGGGTCAACGACGGGCTGATGACGATCTTCTTCTTCGTCGTCGGTCTCGAGATCAGGCGCGAGATCTACGAGGGCGAGCTCGCGACCTTCAAGAAGGCCGCACTGCCACTCGCAGCAGCGCTCGGCGGCATGCTCGTGCCCGCCGGGATCTTCGCGGCGATGAACTTCGGCCGCGCAGGCTCGGCGGGCTGGGCCGTGCCGATGGCGACCGACATCGCATTCGCGGTCGGCGTCCTGACGCTGCTCGGCTCGCGCGTCGCGCCGCCGCTTCGTGTGCTGCTACTGGCACTCGCGGTCATCGACGACATCGGCGCGATCGTCGTGATCGCGATCTTCTACAGCACCGGGATCGCGCTCGAAGGGTTCCTGATCGTCGGCATCGGCGTCGGCGCGGTGCTCGTGATGCGCGCGGCCGGCGTGCGTAATGCGCTGATCTACCTGATCCCCGGGCTCGTCGTGTGGGCCGGATTCCTGGTGTCCGGAATCCACCCGACGATCGGCGGCGTCCTCCTTGGCATGCTCGCGCCGGTGCGGCCCTGGTTCGGCCCGTCGGGCTTCGCGGCGACCACGCAAGCCCAGCTCGAACGTCTACCGGAGAACGATCGCGCCGCGTTGATCGTCAGCCTCGATCTGATCGAACAGGCGCGCCGTGAGGCGATCTCGCCGGTCGAACGCCTCATCCACGGCCTGCATCCCTGGGTCGCGTTCGTCGTGATGCCGATCTTCGCGCTCGCGAACGCAGGCGTCGTGCTCGGCGGCGCGAGCTTCGCCGGCGACTCGTTCTGGCTGTTCGTCGGGATCGTCGCCGGGCTCGCACTCGGCAAGCCGCTGGGGATCGCGGCGGCTTCGCTCGGTGCGAGCAGGCTCGGGATCGCGACGCGCTCGGCCGACATGACGCGCCGAGGGATCTTGCTCGTCGGCCTGGTCGGCGGCATTGGCTTCACGATGTCGCTGTTCATCGCGCAGCTCGCGTTCCCGCCGGGTCCGCTGCTCGATACCGCGAAGCTCGCGATCCTCGTCGGCTCGGGTGTCGCGATCGTCGTTGGTCTCGCGTTCGGTCTCGCGATCAACCGTAAGCCCGTCAGCGGGTGATGCCGTTGTTTACGTCGCGCTCCTGCTGCATCAGCACGCGGAACTGCTGCGCCTGTGCCGGATCGAAGCGCGGGTTCAGCTGGCCGAGGATCTACCTCGAGCGCGCGCCTGCGCCGCCTGGTAGAGCGGCATGAACGCCATCGCGGTTCGGCCCATGTCGTTCGGGTCGCACATCTTCGCGGTGTACCCGGCCTTCGACGCGGCCCACACATCTGCGCCGACGCCTTGCGCCGCCGCGATCGCGTTCTCCCGGTTGACGTCGCCCGCGGTGTCGGCCATCGCGGCGCATAGCTCTGCGTATTGCTCGATCGAGTTCATCTGAGGTCTCCTGTAGGTATGAGTCCGGACAGGACGCCGCCGCACGATGTGACAGACAAATCGTTGACGTGCGGCGTGCTGTCGAGGACTAACGGGGCATGCCCGAGCTGATCCTCCGCCCCGCCGTCAAGAAAGCACACGAAGCGATGGAGCGCGACCCTCACGGGGCGCTGGTGATGATCGACGAGGCACTTGTCGTCGAGCCCGACGATGTCCAGGCGCACTACGTGCGCGGGTTGATCCTCGCGTTTCATCTCGATCGCGCCGTCGAGGGTCGTGCACATCTCCAGCAGGCATACATGGCCGTTGTCGAGAACGGGTACTTCGTACCCGATGCACATCGCGCGTTCGCGCGGTGTCTCGCCGCGCTCGACGAGCGGACCGCCGCGCGCGCCGTGCTCACAGGCTGCGTCACGGTTTATCCCGACGACCTCGATGCCTGGATCGATCGCGCCGATCTCGCGAAGCTCGACGGTGAGCTTGCGGATGCGGTGGCGGATATCGACGAGGTCCTCGCACGCGAGCCGCGTCACCCGGTCGCGCTCTACAACCGCGCTTGCTACCTCGCGCTCGCCGGATCGATCGAGCCCGCGCTCGACGCACTCGAGACAGCCCTTGCCACGACGCCCGGCGATCGCGAGGTCGCGCGCGACGATGACGACCTCCGGCCACTGCGCGGCGATCCGCGCTTCGCGGCGCTGACCGCGTGTTAGTGGGTTTCGAGCATTGAACCGCGAGCTGCAGACCGCGGCCAGCGCGCGGTGCGGCAAGCGCGACGGTCAGCCGCTCCGAGCCGACCTCACAAACGCCGACAGCTTGACGGCGGTCTCGCACACCGCGATCGTCCGCGGCGATGCGAGCCATGCTGATCGCGCTGGTTGCCTGCGGTGGCGAGCCTGCGCCGAACCTCGATGCCGGCGTCGTGGTCGCGGTCGACGGCCCGCTCGCGAACGCGTGCGAGCCGGGGATGGCGCTGGTCGAGGCCGGCACGGTGCGAGTCTGCATCGATCGTCACGAGGGCGCGCTCGAGGAGCAGCGACCTGATGGCACGTGGCAAGACGCATCGCCGTACCAGACCGTCGGCACCCGCGTCGTGCGTGCGGTCGCGGCCGCGGCGAAGGTTCCGCAGGGCTACATCTCGGGCAAGCAGGCGCAGACAGCTTGCGCGCTGGCTGGGAAGCGGCTGTGCACGAGTGACGAGTGGCTCGCCGCCTGTCGCGGCGCGGACGGCCATGCGTTTCCATACGGCCCGACGTACGTCGCGGGCGCCTGCAACGACGCCTATGCCGGGCATCCCGTCATCGATTACTTCGGCACGTCGACCGGGATCTGGGACCCGGCGCACATGAACGATCCGGGAATCAACCAGCAGCCCGGCACCGTCGCGCGGGGCGGCGAGCGCACGGCGTGCACGACTGCAGCTGGCGTGTTCGACCTTCACGGCAACCTGCACGAGTGGGTCGCCGATGCCGCCGGTACGTTTCGCGGCGGCTTCTACGCCGACGCCCGGCGCAATGGTGCCGGCTGCGCCTACGCGACGACGGCCCACGACTTCGCATATCACGACTACTCGACGGGCTTTCGCTGCTGCGCGGACGCCCATTAGACGAGGGATCGACGAGCCACGAAGCGCGATCTCAGAAGTCGCGTGTGCACACGGCGTGGTGCGATCGTGGCCTGGACCCGACACAGCGTCTTCGCGACCCGGCGCTGAGCCCCGGCGGTTGCCAGACCCGTCGATCGGCGAGCATCATCGCTCTCGAGATCGATGGGCTCGCTGATCCCTGCTGGTGACGGTCCGAGTGCGCGCTGCCGCGTATGTGGTGCGGTCGCGGTTGGCCCGTGCGCGCGCTGTCGCTCTGCGGTGTGCGGAGACTGCTGCGAGCTCACGGACGGTGGCGCGACGACGTTCGCGGTCTGCCTGCCCTGCGTCCGCCGCGGCGGCGCGTCGCTCGCACCGGCGTGGCGCGGCACCTTGCTCTGGCTCGCGATGATCGTGCTCGGGCTCACCGCGATCGCCGTGGTGATCGCGGTCGTCCGCATGCGATGAGTCAGCTCACGCGGCGGCGACGGGCAGCTCGAACGAGAACACGCTGCCCTTGCCCGCGGGGCTCGTCGCCCAGATCCGGCCGCCGTGCGCCTCGACGATCGACTTCGCGATGAACAGACCAAGGCCGAGGCCTCGCCGATCGTTGCGGTTGGTCTGGAAGAACCGATCGAACACCTGCTCGAGGCGATCCGTCGGGATGCCGCGCCCGGAATCGGTGACCGTGAACAACAGCCGACCTTCATGGGGCTCGAGGCGGATCGCGATCCGGCCGGCCTTCTCGGTGAACTTGAGCGAGTTGCCGACGAGATTCGTGAGCACCTGGAGGATCCGCTCGTAGTCGAACGCCGCGACGAGCGGCTCGCCGACGACGTCGCACGTCAGCTCGATGCCCTTCGAGACCGCCGCAGGTTGGAACGCGTCGAGCGCGTCGCGGACGAGGTGCGCGGCGTCGCGCCGCTCGGGGACCACGGACAGCTTGCCGGCCTCGATGCTCGCGGTGTCGAGAAGATCGCCGATCAGCCGGTTCATGCTCGCGGTGAACCGCTGGATGCTCGTCGCGTAGCGGATGATCTGGCTGTCGGGCTGCTCGGCCTTCGCGAGCCGGCCCAGCATGTCCGCGCTGAGCGCGATGCCGCCGAGCAAGGCGCGTAGATCGTGGCTGACCAGCGCGAGGATGTCTTCGCGCGAGCTCAGCGCCTCGTCGGCGTGCGTGCGCTCGAGGCTGAGCTGCAGGTCGGTATCCTCGCGCTCGTGGGCGAGCAGGCTCGCGAGGGCGAGCTGGCGGCGCGCGCGCTCCTCGTCCGCGGCGACATCGGCATCCTTGCGTTCCGCGACGAGCACGGCATCTTCGCGCGCGCGGGTATCGTCGATCGCATCGCTGACGGCGCGAGAGATGCCGCCCGGCAGGCTCTCCGCGGCCAGCTTCCGGTCCTCGACATCGCGCGCGTCGCTCAGCAGCGTGTCGGCCTTGTCGCGTGCCTCGGCGACAACCTCCTCCGCATCGCGCTTGATCGCACCGAGGCTACCCTCGAGCTGCTTGTCCGTCTTGCGACGCTCGGTGCGCAGGCTCTCGTCGGTCGTGTTCCGGTGCGGCGGTTCGGGCTTGTCGTCGTCGACCATGGTTCGCGCGGGGCATCGTCGCGCACGCCACGGCTGCGGTCACGCGACCACGCTGCCTATCAGCCCGCCCAGCGAACATCGTCGGTCGAGACAATCCCGGCCGTCTCGTGCGACTCGTTCAGGCTCATCCGGTACTCCTCTGATGCGACGTGGCGCGTCCAACTCGAAACCATTCGAGCAGGCGCTGGAATCCTTCGTGCGCGGACTCGACGATCCCGTTCGCGGTCTTCACGGACTGGCGGCGGCGAACCCGATCGTGCCGCAGCGTGCTTCGCTCGATCACGTAGCGCCAGCCCATCGCCTCGCCTTGTGCTCCCGATAGGTCTGGCCGTAGACGTCACTCTCCGGGTCGCGGACGAGGCTCGGTCGGCAGCGCGTCGATCAGCTGGCGCAGGGTCGTCGGCTTGACCAGGTGCGCGTCGAAGCCGGCCTCGATGGCGGTCGATCGATCGCTGGCCTCACCGTAGCCCGACACCGCGACGAGCCGCGGCGCATTGCTGCCGAGCCGGGCGCGCACCTCGCGGGCGACCGCGAACCCGTCGAGATCGGGCAACGCGAGATCGAGGAACGCGGCATCGGGCTGACCGTCGATGATCGCGCGGATCGCGGCCTCACCGGTCGACGCGACGGTGACGATGTGGCCCTCCTCGCGCAGCGTCTCCGCGACCAGCTCGCGGATGTCGTCGGCGTCGTCGCAGACCACGATCCGCAGCCCGGCGGGACGCACGGCGTCCGAGACGATCTGCCGGGGTGGTTGCGGTGCCCGCGGCAGCTCGATGTCGAACCGGCTGCCGAGGCCATCGCCAGCGCTCGCTGCGCGGATCGAACCGCCATGCAGCTCGACCATCCGCTTGACGAGCGCGAGTCGCAGCCCGAGCCCGCCGGCGCCATCCTTGCTCGCGCGCTCGCGGACGAAGGAATCGAACACGCGAGGCAACAGCTCCGCGCTGATGCCGCGACCGTCATCGATGACGCTGACCAGCACGACCTCGTCGGCGCTGACGGCGATCTTGATCGTGCCGTTATCGGCGGTGTGCTTGATCGCGTTGTCGAGCAGGTGCGCGAGGATCTGCACGAGCCGAACCCCATCCCCGATCACGAACGCCTCGGGCTCCGACGCTTCGACCTCGAGCGAGCGAGCGCCGAGCGATGCGCGGCAGTTGTCGAGCGCCTGGCCGATCACGTAGGGCAGCGAGACTGGCTCGCGGTAGAGACCGGTCGCAGTGCGCGAGACATCCAGCAGATCCTCGACGAGCCGACCCAGATCGCGGACGCGCTGCTCGATCAGGCGATGCACGCGCGCGGTCGTCTGCTCGTCGCGTTGCGTGCGCAGGACCTCGACGGCCATGTGCAGCGCCTGGAGCGGATTGCGCAGCTCGTGGCCCAGGATCGCGAGGAAGTCATCCTTGCGGCGATCGAGATCGGCGAGCTCGTTCAAGCGTCGCTCGAGGAGCGCGGCTTCGAGCTGCTTGCGCTTTGCCTCGACCTGTTGTTCGACGACCTGCTCCTGCGAGCTGCGGAGATCGATCACCTTCTGCTGGAGCTGGCGGGTGCGCTCCTGGAGCTGGAGGAACACGCGGACCTTCGCGCGCAGGATCTCGGGCCGCACCGGCTTGACGAGGAAGTCGAAGCCGCCGACCTCGTAGCCCTCGAGGACGGCCTGATCCTGCGCCGAGAGACCTGTGATGAAGATGATCGGCGTGCTCCGGTTGCGCTCGCGGGCGCGGATCAGCGACGCGGTCTCGAACCCGGACATCCCGGGCATCGCGACGTCCAGGATGATCAGCGCGAAGTCACCTTCGAGGAGCCGCGCCAGGGCTTCGACCCCGGACTGCACCATCACCAGGCGCTTGCCGAGCGGCGCGAGCGCGGCCTCGACCGCGACGAGGCTCAGCTCATTGTCATCGACGACGAGGATGTCCTCTCCTGCGCCAATGCCGAGGACCTCGTCGGGTGTGAAGACCTCGATCGAATCCGACGACGAATCGGGTGTGGAGCTCAGGCGCACACGTGCCTTGCCCCACTCGCGATCTCCTCAGCCCCACGATGAAGCGGGCGTTTTCGATCCATGCGTAGTTGCCTAAAGCAGGAATCGTGCGCAATTGCACAGGCATAACTCAGTACGTTAGGCTGCCAAACTGTGGCGATTCCGCACGCCGTCCCGCCAACGCACAGGCGTTGCCGCACGCTCGGGATCGGAAAAACCTTAAAGCAACGGCGGCGATACGCACGACGCGATGTCGAAGAACATGAAGGCGAGTGCCTTCTCCTGCGGGGTGAGCGTCGAGCTCGCGCACGAATCCGGGAACGCGGTGCCGGGCTCCGAGTTCGAGTCGCCGGACACGTGCATGTCGGAGAACACGACCTTGCCGCAGCGGTTGTCGGGGGTTGTCTCGTTCGGGGTGGTGAACTGGAACATCTGCGGGTACTGCATGCCGCCTTGATTCCAGTAGACCCAGCGCTCGGCGCGCCCGTTCTTGATCCCGGTGCACGTCTGCTTGCCCGTGTTGCTCTCGATCGGGATCACGCCGCGCGTCGGCGATCCCATCACGTTGAGCATCCAGGTCGCGAACGGCGTGCCCTTCGGATTGTTGATCTCGTCGATCGTATCGGGCGGCGTCGTGAACGTCGTGCCGCTGTTGTTCCAGGTCGCGATGCCATCGGGTCCCGACCACACGGCGGGCTTCTGGTTACCACCACCCTCGGTGCTGCCTTCGATCCAGACGTTGTGCCAGTGCGAGAGGAACACGCGACCACCAAAGTCGGCGTACGCCTTGAGTGCATCCATCGCCGCCTGCGACTTGGTCTCCGGGTGCTGGCCACCTTCGCACGAGAGGATCACGATGTCGTAGGTCTTGAGCTTCGCGACGTCGTCCCACAGCGTCTTCGAGTCGCTGAAGTTGCCCGAGCCTCCCGGAAAGCCGCCCTTGAACTTGTTCGCGCCCTGCCCGCCGCCCGCGCCGGTGTCGGCGTACAGGTTCAGCATGCCGCTCTGCGCGTCGGTCGTGATCTCCTTGTCATCGATGCCGAGCTTGCGGACGAGACACTCGAGCGCGTCGGCGCTACCGGTCGAGATCGCGATCTTCGGCATGTAGCCTTCGGCCTTGTTCTTCGGTAGCCGGGTCTCCGCCGCCGGCAACACGTTGTCGGTGCACTCGTTGACCTGGGGCAGCATCACGGTGCGGCGCCACTTGCCCGTCGAGATCACGATCGGGATGTTCGTACCCGACGGCACATTCGTCATCGTGAACTTACCGGCCTCGTCGGACTTCGTGAGCGACAGTGGGTAGCCCGGCAGCGAGCTCGAGCAGCGATCGCAGATCGCGCCGTCCGGCGGCGCGCCGAGCGTGACGTTCGGGACGAACACGTCGATGCCATAGAGCGGCAGCGTGCCGTTCGGCGCGTAGACCGTTCCCGAGATCGTGGTCAACGGCTTGCTCTGCTTCGCGCAGTCGGTGATCTTGCACTCGAGGCCGACGCACTCGTCGTCGCCAACGCAGCGCCCGTCGGGCGTGCAGCGATAGCCATCACCGCACTCGGTGCCACCTTGCGAGCACCGCGCATCGCAGGTGCCGTCCTCGGTGCAGTGGTAACCAGCTGGACACGTGCTCGGCGCGTTCGGCGATGCGTCACACATCGTCATGCACGCGGCTGGTGGCGGCACGACGTTGTCGCAGACGCTCTGCCCCCGGTTGGATCCACCACACGCCACGATGGCAAAGCTGAACGAGAGGAGTAGGGCTGCCCGCATGGTGGCATCGTAGCCCCGGGCTTGCGCCAACTGCTACTAACAGCGTGGGGTCAGCGGTTGACCATCGGTTTCCGACGCTTGCAATGTGACGATCACGACGCCAGCGCCAACCCGGACGACGCGGCGCGAACCTCCGTGAGCTTGCACGGACTGATCTGCCCGAACCACAGCCGCTGAGCCTCGAACGCAGCGTGCGCGGCCGTCGCGATCTCGCCCGGCGTGATGGCCTGTCGCGCCGCCTCCTCGAGCGCTGGCGCGAGCTCGCGGTAGTGCTCGCCTGGGCTATCGCCGTACGCCGCGAGGTAGCTGCTGGCGTGCTCCATCGCGTCGGGCAACATGGTGGCGAGGTGGCGGCGCAGGAGGCCGTGGAGGAGCGTGTTGCGCTCGACGACGTAGACCCAGCCGAGTGCCTCCGCAGCTGTGCGAAACACCGGAGTCACGCACGTCGGCAGGGCATCGAGCTCCGCGTCGGACGCGCCCAGCGACAGGAGATCATGGCGGATCCGGCTGGTCTTCACGCGCTGGCGGATGAGCTTGGGGTCGATACCTGGGGCGACCACCAGAGCGCGCTCGTAGGCGCTCTCGAAGCCAAGCACCATGCCGAGAAAGTCCTGGTAGCTGTCGAGGGTCGCGTCCTCGAGGAGCACGAGCCGCTGCGCATCGGCCACGCCGTGATGACCGCGGGTCTCGAGCGCCAGCCGGATCAGGATCCAGGAGGGCGCGGTGGGCATCATTCCCGGTCTCGCGGCGGCGAATACCGCGTCGGGCAAGAGCGGGGGCGGTTCCGTCATCGCGGTTTCGGAACGTGCAAGAGGTGGTCGCAGGGCTGGCACGGCCCCAGGGGCTCCGGGGCCGCGTCGAACTGGCTTCTTGCGTGCGGTGTCGACCCACGAGCGGCGATGTCGCGCGCGCCCTGCTGCAGCAGTGCGCAAGAGCCGTGCCGCCAATCCTGGCGTTCGTGGGAACACTTGTGATCAATCGAGAGCCGTGCATGGCCACGATCACGGGGCGGATCACGATCCCGGCTGCGGCCACGGCCAATCAGGGATAACCCTAGCGAACCCCCAGCGCCGGAGGCGAAGCATTTAGCTCGCGAGGCGGCGACCTGCGCGTGCTGGTCCAGCCAGTGGGGTCGCGACGGTCAGGCCGGGTGGTATTCCGGCGTCCGTCGGTACACGACCTGGACGTAGGTCACGTAGCGTTCGAGCTCGACGGCGGCCTTGCGGATCGCCTCGCGATCATCGAGCCGGGTTGCGAGCTCGAGCTCGTGGCTGAGCTCGCGGATCTGCTCGAAGCCATACTCGCGTCCCGACAGCTTCAGCTTGCGGGCGAGCGCTCGGACCTGCTCGATGTTGCGTGCGCGACGGGCGACGTGGATCGCATGGACATCCTCGCGCGCCTCGGCAAGGAAGCGCGGGATTCGCTCGGCGAGCCACGGATCGATGACGACCATCGGGAACCGGGTCCACCACGGGTTGAACGTCGGCTGCGCGGTGGCGTCGAGCGGTGCCTCACCGGCGACCTGGTTGCGGCCGAGGGCCTTGGCGTGCAGCAGTGCCTCGTCGGCCTGGATCACGAGCGACTCGACCGACAGCTCGGGCGTCGGCATCACGGTCGCGAAGCCGGCGCTGATCGTGGCGATGCCCGCAGGTGACCCGATGTGCGGGATCTGGAGCGACTCCACGGTTCGGCGTAGCCGCTCGGCGACGATCCGCGCGCCAGCCGCATCGGTGTTCGCGAGCACGACGAGGAACTCCTCGCCGCCGTAGCGGCCGAGGAAGTCGGACGGCCGCCGCAAGCAGCCGGCGATCGCCTCGGAGACCCGGCGCAAGCAGCTATCGCCGCCGGGGTGACCATAGCTCTCGTTGTACTTGTGGAAGTGATCGAGGTCGAGGATCACGAGCGACAGTGGGGTGTGATCGCGGGTCGCGCGCTTCCACTCGGCGTGGAGCAGCGACAGCACGTGCCTGCGGTTCGCGACGCCGGTCAACGAATCGGCGCACACGACGCGTGACAGATCGCGGTTCTCGCGCTCGAGCTTCTCGAGCTTCTCGTTGATCACACGCTCGCGCGCAGTCCGGCGCTTGCGTTCGGCCTCGATGCGGAGCGCCGCGCGGATCCGCGATGCGAGCTCGACCGGGCGAACGGGCCGCAGGACATAATCGAGCGTGCGCGTGCTGATCGCGTCGTCGAGGTGCGCCTCGTCTGCGGCAACGATCATCGGGACGTTGCGCAAGCGCTTGTGGAGTCGCACGAACGGTGCGTAGCTGCGCGGGTCGATCGCGAGATCGATCACGACGAGGTCTGGCGCGATCCGATCGCGCGTGAGCATCGTGCTTGCCTGCTCGCACGAGCTCGCGACCCACGTTTCGGCACAACCGACCTGCGCGAGCACCGCGCGATAGCGCTCGTGAGCGGCATCATCGGCTTGGATAAGTAACGCTTTGAAGGACACGAGCGTGGACCGTTCTTGCAAGACGCGGGGCGGATCTGAGGTCGCGGCCCGATCCGCAGTTCAGCGGATCCTGGCCATGCGCGTGTCACGCCAGGGGCGGCAGGAGCGTCGATCTAGCACGCAGGGAGGGCCATGCAGGGATTCGTGGCTCCTACGTCGGAGCGCGAGTGACGCAGTGGTGCGCTCCTGATCGGTCACTCGTGACCGTGCGGAAACGCTCGTCGTGCCGCGTGATCACTCAGTTGATTCCCGCATGAAGGCTTGGGGGACCGCGGGGCAAGCGCAGGCTCGGAGCTCTTCGCACGCTTCGAGGCTGCAGCGTTGTCACCGAGCGTGAGTCACGATGGACCACACACCGGGCCGAGACGATCGACCGCGGCAAAAGAGTCCGGGTGCGGAACGAGCCACACGAGGTGACGGCCGACCGTCGCGCGACCGTTCGCGAGGTCGTACGCGGTGTACTCGCCAGGTCCCGCGGCGAGCAGGACTTTGGGCCCGCTGGCGTCCGCGAGCACGCCAGAGAGCAGCAGCGGATGATCCTGACCCTCGGTGACCTGGAGTGCCGTGCCGTCGCCTTCCGGCCCGATGACGAAGAAGCCGCTGAACGTCTCGGCCTTCCACTCGCACTGGGTCTGCGGCATCGCGCCGTCCGGAATGGTCAACCAGTTGACGGCGCCAGCGTAGGCGACCGGCTTGCCGGCAACGTCGACCTGCGCGACCGACCACAGCATCTCGCAGCCGGGCGCGACGCACTCGCGCTTCGGGACGACGGCGGCGAACGCAGGCGGCATCGGCGTCTCCTTGGTCGGCCGTGACCACACGCCGGCCTTGTCGGCTTCGCCGAGGCGCTGCGCGACCGCACGCGGCGGGACCAGCTTGCACTGCGCCGGCGAGGCATCCGACACCAGCGCGATCGCGGAGGCATCGTCGCGTGTGTCGGGCGGCGCCGCGCAGCCGGTGAGCTCGACGCCATACGCGACGTTCTTGGTCGGCGCATCGATCGCGGCGGCGTAGTAACTGCCGATCGTCGCCTTGCACGGACCGCCGGGTGCGAGCAGCCACAGGCTCGCCGGAACTGTCGGAACTCCCGCGGTGCTCGCAGCGGCCGCATCGATCGCGGCGTACTCGGGCACGCCCTCGAGGGTCTCCACGATCCGGTCGTGCAGCGGCAGCACCCAGCCGGTGTGCCCCGGCCCGTTCGCACCCTCCTCGGGCGTCAGGTACGAAGCGATGTAGACGCCGCTCGCGGCCGGGCACCCGACGCCCACCTCGGCCGCTGGCGTCGCGCCGCGCTTCGCAGGACAGCCAATCACCAGGCTCGTAACAAGGATCAGGAAGCACCACCGCATCGCCGGACCATGCGCTGGCGCACCGCGACGATCAACCGTTTGCGACGCCGAGGTAACGCGTGACGAGCGCGACCGCCTCGTCGATCAGCCGTGGATCGCGCAGCCGCTCGGGTGCGAACAGCGCCGCGCGGTGGGTGATCGCCTCGATCGAGGCGACGAGCACGAACGCCGCGGTGTCGGGATCACCGATCGCGAGCTCGTCGCGCCGCGCCGCGAGGATCCCGGCGACCATGCGCCGGCAGATCCCGTCCGCCTCGGCGAGCCGCGCCATCCGGCCGACGCGCGGCACCTGCTCGGTCAGTACGCGATGAAGCTCGGGCTCGATCGAGTGTGCGCGGATCGTCAGCTCGATCACCGCGCGCACCGCATCGGCCATCGGCAGCGCCGCGACGCGGGTCAGCTCGTCGAGGATCGCCGCGTTCATCTGCTCGACGTGCTGTTCGATCAGCGCGGCGACCAGCGCCTCCTTGTTCGGGAAGTATTGATAGAGCGAGCCGATCGACACGCCCGCGGCCTCGGCGACCGAGTTCGTCGTCAGGCCATCGAAGCCCTGCTTGACCAGAACCCGAGCAGTCGCCGCGAGAATCGTGTCGACCGTCGCCTTGCTGCGGTCCTGGCGCGGCCGTTTCCGAGGCGTGGTCTTGACTTGTCGGTACATCGAACGGCCTTCGGTGGGATCGCGGAACGCGAGTTGCGAATGTGAGCGAACACTCGCATTCTAATCACAGATGGCCAGCTCGACCAGCCCGTTCACCGCCCCGGCATCCGTCGCGTCCTCGGTACCGCCGATGCCTGGCCTGCCGCTGATCGGCAACCTCCTGGAGTTCCGGAGAGATCGTCTGGGGCTCCAGGACCGCGCCGCGAAGCTCGGCCCGATCACCCGGCTCTCGCTCGCGCACATCCCGGTCTACGTCGTGACCTGCGCGGACCTCGCGCACCAGATCCTGGTCGACGAGGCGGCCGCGTTCAAGAAGTCCGCGGGCCTGCAGTTCCTGATGCCGCTGCTCGGCGACGGCCTGCTGACCGCCGAGGGCGGCATGCACAAGCGCCACCGCAAGCTGCTCGCTCCCGCGTTTGCCCCGAAGCGGCTGGCCGCGTACGGCGACGTGATGGTCGGCGAGACCCTCACGCAGGTCGCGAGCTGGCGGCGTGGCCAGCGCATCGACATCGCGCAGGAGATGATGGCGATGACGCTCGCGATCGCGGGCAGGACGATGTTCGGCGCCGATGTCCGCCGCGACGCGCCGAGGGTCGCTGTCGGCCTCGAGCTGGCGATGCGCTCGATGATCGAGAGCGTCACGTCGCCCGTGCAGCTCGGCTATCGCTGGCCGCTGCCGCGCCACGTCCGCATGCGCCGCGCGGTCACGATGCTCGATCAGGTCGTCTATCGGTTGATCGCAGATGGCCGCCGGCTCGGCACCGATCGCGGCGACGTGCTGTCGATGCTGCTGCTCGCGCGCGACGAGGACGGCACCGGGCTCAGCGACAAGCAGGTGCGCGACGAGGTGATGACGCTGATGCTCGCCGGCCACGAGACCACCGCGAACGCGCTGACGTGGTCGTGGTACGAGCTCGGCCGCAACCCCGGCGTGCGCGCGCAGCTCGAGCAGGAGATCGCCGAGATCGTCGGGGATCACCGGATCACCGCCGACGATTTGCCCGCGATGCCGTGGACCGCCGCGGTCGTCGACGAGGCGATGCGGCTGCACCCACCGGCCTACATGATGGGACGGCAGGCGCTGCACGACGTCACGATCGGAGACCACCGGATCCCGGAGCGCTCGACGCTGCTCGTCTACATCCGCGGCATCCATCGTCGCGCCGACTACTACCCGGCCCCGCTCGCGTTCAAGCCCGAGCGCATGCTCCCCGAGCCGAAGAAGGCGCGCCCGCGTCATCACTACCTGCCATTCGGCGCTGGCCCGCGCGTGTGCATCGGCTCGCACTTCGCGTTGATGGAGGCGCAGCTCTGCCTCGCGACGATGGTGCAGCACGCGCGGTTGCGGCCGCTCTCGACGCACGTCGAGCCCGAGCCGCTGATCACGCTGAGGCCGCGCGGCGGACTACCCGCGCTCGTCGAGTGAGTGGGCGTACGACGTGATCGTCAGGCGCTGTCGGACGTACGCGGGAACAGATCGCGAAGCAGCGTCTGCAGCGCTCGCCCCCGCGGCGTCAGCCGGTACTCGACGCGATGCGCGTCGCGATAGGTCTCGCGGACCAGCACGCCGGCTTCCTCGAGCTCCGCGAGCCGCGCCGCGATGGTCGACGTCGACAGGCCTGCCATGCGTTCCTGGATGTCGCGAAATCGCCGTGGCTCGTGCGCGGCCACGAACGCCAGGATCGAGAGCGCGTGGCTCTTGCCGAGCGTGTGGATCAACGGGCTGACGGCGCAGAAGCAGTCGGCCCCGTGGTCGTCGGGACTGATGCAGCCACACGCGCTCTCGTCCGCTGCCTCCATCCGCTCGGCCTGGCGCGGACGTTCAGGGCGTGGCGCGGAACTCGGTCATCATCGTCTCGAACCGGCGATCCTCGCGCAGCTTCGCGAACGCCTCGTCCTGCTCGCTCATCTTCACGTACTTGCGGCGAGGAGTCTCGCGCTCGGCGACGAGGGCCGCGCGCAGGCTGACGAACGCTGCCTCGGTGTCCCCGAGCAGCCCCTGGGCGCTGGCGAGGTTGTAGTAGGAGAACGCGAGCGGCTTGCGATTCTCGGTGATCGACCGCGACTCCTCGACCGCGCGCGCAAAGTACCGGAGCGCTGTCGGGTAATCCTTCCGCTCGGCGGCGATCGTCCCGAGGCCACCAAAGATCTGATAGCGGTCCATCGCCTTCTCGGTCGGGCTGATCATCGCCGCGGCCTGCTCGAACAACCGCTCGGCCGTCGCGTCGTCACCCTTGCCCCACTTCGCATCGACGGCCTCGTCGACGAGCTTGCCCATCGCGGAGCGACCGGCGTCGTCCTTGGGATCATCGACGGTGAACGACGAGATCAGCATGTAGTTGACCCGCGCGTAGACGCTGATCGAACCCTTCGCCGTGACGAGGCACTTGCGGTTCGTGCACAGCTCGTCGAGCTTGGCGAGCTCGGCGTTGGGCTGGACCACCACGACGTGGTGGTTCGGCTCGTCCCACAGCACGGTCGTGCAGGTCTTGAACATCCCCCACTTGCAGTGGCCGCAGACCTTGGTGCCGGTGAGCTCGAACGACTCCGAGGGCTCGAGCAGGAGCGTGCCCGGGGGCAGCTTGTCGGCGTCCTTCTGCTGACCCGGATCTTCACAGGCCGCCGACGGATTCCGCTTGGCGGCCTCGCTGGTGCACAGCGGCAGGGACGCAGTGGGGTGAGCAGGATGAGTCGTCGAGCCGACGACGGCGCACTGGGTCTCGGCCTTACAGGGCGCGCGGTGGTCCGAGCAGCTCGCCCTCACCGCGTAGACCGTGACGCCGCCGATCGCGAGGGCCGCGACGATGAGCGCGGCGAGTCGAACGTGTTCCCTGAGACGATGAATCATGACGAAGCTCCCCTGCTACGAGTTACGGCGCACGCTATCGCTCAAACGCATCAGCCGACCAGGGTAAACTGCACGAAATGAGCGTGAGGACTGCCCCGGGAGCTGCCGGTGTCGCGAGCGAGAGCTCGGTCGACCAGCTGAGGTGCCGCGACGAGATCCTGCAGCTGTTGTTCTGGATGAGCAGCCAGGGGCTCGGCGATCGGGTCAGCCGCGTCGAGATCACCCGGTTCATCCCGCTGTCCGAGGACGACCTGGGCCGACACCTCGGCGAGCTCGTCTCGAACGGCCTGGTCGCGGCAAGCGGCGACGACGGGCCGCGCTGGCAGCTCACCCCCCGTGGCGAGGCCGAGGCGCGTCACCGGTTCGCGGACGTGATCGAGGATCTGGTTGGCGTGCTCGGTCACGGCGCGTCGTGTGGCCCCGACTGCAGCGACGATCACGAGCCGCGCTGAGCTCGCTCGCTCCTGGGCTCGCGACCCACCGGCTCGGTTCCGAGCTCGCGCAATAGCCCGACCGCGGCCTCCAGCGCGCGCGGCAGCGCCGCATCGACCACCGGCGTGAGCGCCTCGCCGAGCTCGATGGCGCCCGGAACGCAGCCGACGATGTAGACCTTCGCGGGCAGCACGCCCATGGCCCGCGCGAGCAGCAGCGCGCGGTTGGGCTCGGCGTAGTGGATATCGGCGAAGCAATCCCGCCGCGCCGCGGCGGACAGATCGTCGACGGCGGCGACCTCCGCCTCCCGGACGTGAACCGTACCCGGCGTGACGCCTTCGACGGCATCGAGGATCACGAGTGCGTCGTAGCCTGCCAGCAGATCCTGGACGAGGCTGATCCCGCCGATCCCCGCGTCGAGGAAATGGATGCCCGCGGGCAGGTTCGCGGTGACCTGCAGCTGACGAAGTAGCAGGACTCCGAACCCGTCGTCGCCGAGCAAGAGGTTGCCGAACCCCGCGACGAGGATCCTCATCCCCACGCGACCTGCGCGGCGACCCCGACGGCGAGCAGCACCCGCCCATCCCGCACGGTCAGCGGAAACACCCGCAGCCCGGGTCCAGTCGGCCCGTCCGCGCGCCGCCCACTTCGCACGTCGAAGGCACAGTTGCGCATGGGGCACACCAGGATGGAGTTGCTCACCACGCCGTCCGCGAGCGACCCGCCGCAGCTCGGGCACGACGGGGCACACGCGTAGACCGCTTCGCCGATCCGCACGAGCAACGCGGGCACGCCTGCCGTCGCCACCACGATGGGGCTACCGTCGGCGAGCTCGGAGAGCCGGGCGATCTCCTGGAGGACGGGGCCGTTGACGACCGGCAGCTTGCGCGATCCGGGTGGCCTTTGTGGGCGGATCGTCTCGCCCGCAAAGCTCGGCACGGCGGCATCGCGCGACGGGGCGTCCCCGGCGGCGTCATCGACGGCGTTATGGACGGCGTTGTTATTGACGGCGTCATTGACGGCGTCACCGACAGCGTCCCCGCCGGGGTCATCGGGGTCATCCTCGAGGTCACCCCCGGCGAGCGGCGCGAGGTCGTAGAGCCCGAACAAGGTCGCGAGGTCCGCGTCCTCGAGCACAGCGTCCCAGATGGCGGTCTCGCGAAGCCGCGCGGCGAGCTTGCCGAGCAAGGTCCGGTGCAGGCTGTCGATCAGGCGCAGCATGACGAAGACCTCGTCGCGCAGGATCGGATCCTTGATCTTCTCGAGCACGCGGATCCGGCCGTCGAGCTGGCGAATCAGGTCGACGACATCGTCGCTCGGCGCGGGATCCTCAGTGGTCATGGTGGTCGTGCCCGGCGTGATCGTGCGCGCTGCAGTGCTCTGGGCCTTCGGTCAAGCAGTCCTCGCAGCCCGGGCCGCACGTGCCGTGCGCGCCGCCGAGCCCGTGGTCGACGAAGGCATCTGCGAACCGCCGGCCGCCTTCGCGCTTGCCGAGCGCGGTCAGCCGATAGCGAGCCGGCTGCGGCGGGGCGCCCGGCACCAGCGGCTCGATCAGCGCGTCGACGACCAGCGCGTCGACGACCAGCGCGTCGACGATCGCGACGAGCTCGGGCTCGGGGTTGGGCAACAGCACCCGCAGATCCGCCACCGAGGCGGCCACACCCAGCCCCTCGCCTTCGCGCCAGTACAGCACCTGGAGGACCTCGTCACGGAGCAGCAGCGCGTCGGGGGTCACGGCGGCGCTCCGGCCGCGCGTGCCACGTCCGCGACGTCCCCCTGCGCGATCAGGTCCGTGATCCGCGCACACACGTCGGGATAGAGCGCGGCGATCTGGTCGCTCGTGCCCTCGCCCCAGCCGGTATCTGCCGGCTCGGCCTCGACGATCCAGGTCTCGCGCGGCAGCACGCCGAAGTGCTCGATGATGATGAGCAGCGTGTCGATCGTGATGACGCCGCCGCCGGCCTCGTGCATCTGCGCGTGGACGAGCTCCGGTGGCGGATGCTGCGGCGCGTGGCGACGGACGTGCAGCGTGCCCGGCGGCCGCTCCCGGGTCTCGGCGGCGAGGAAGATCGCGCGCTCGTAGCGCTCGTCCTCGAGCCGCTGCATCATCGCGATCGCGCCGAACCCGAAGTCGTCGATCACGACGTGCGCGGGCCACGCTTCGGCGCGCAGCTGCTCCATCCAGTACATCCCGGCCGATCGGTCGCGCCACATCCGGTGGCCGACGCCGGCGACGAGGACCCGGGCCGGCATGTCATCACACCCCGCAACCGCACGTGTTGACCTCGCGCGTGATCACCAGATCGGTCTTGGCGGCCATGATGTGCGTCGTGCACGGCATGCACGGATCGAAGCTGCGGATCGTCCGCAGGATGTCGATCCCGGCATAGTTCTCGGGCTTGTCGAACTCCTCGAGGATCGGCGTGTTCATCACCGCTTCCTCGTACGGCCCGACCTGCCCCATCGGGTCGCGCGGCGAGGCGTTCAAGGTCGATGGCGTGCAGATCTGATAGTTGGTGATGAGGCCGTTGTCGACGACGAGGTGATGCGAGAGGTAACCGCGGCCGGCGCCCCAGAAGCCGATGCCGATGTGCTCGCCCTTCTTGCCGAGATCGAACTTCGTGCTGACCGCGGTCTTGCCCTGCTTCAAGAGCTCGAGGCCGATGGTCCAGTTGTCCATCGCGACCATCGCGCTGTACGCGAGCGCGTAGGCGCGGCCGCGGTTGCGCTCGAACGCGTTCCAGTCGCCGGGGATCTTCCACTCGGCGACGACCTCGGGGAGCTGGTTCTCGGGCAACAGGATCTTGAGGCTCGTGCCGGTCGGCTCGAGGAAGCGCCGGAACGGCATCTTGTTCGCGGCCGCGGTCATCCACAGCCGCGCATAGGCGCCGGCCTCGACGACCTTGCGATCCCAGCGCGGCGCCGTGGCCCACGAATAGCGATCCTTCCAGCTCTGCGGCCCGGGCTTGGGCTTGGTCTCCTTGTTCCAGGGGTTGTTCGGCGACAGCGGCGCGCCGAGCGGATCCTTGGGGAACCGGTGTCCCGTCCAGTTCTCGTAGTACGAGTGCTCGACGAACTCCTCGAAGCCGATGTTGACGTCCTGCAGGCGGGTCGTCGCGAGCTTGCCGTCGACGACGACGCCGGGCGTCGCCCATCGCCGCTCGCCCCACTCGTTGCAGTGCTTGTAGCTCGCGTCGTAGGCATCGGGATCGTCCCACACGCCGGTGTCGATCAGGTTCGCCGGGCGCGCGCCCATCTGACGGTAGCGCGGGTCGTAGTCGTAGAAGAACTCGGTGAGATCGTCCCAGATCGCGACGACCTTCTTGGAGTAGTCGAAGAACCGCGCCAGCCGGCTGTAGACCTCGTTGAAGATCTGCAGCGTCACCGGCGAGCTCATGCCGCCCGGCACGATGGTCTCGGGGTGCGGGTACTTGGCGCCGAGGAAGACGTACGCCTCGCGCGCGACGCGCGTCATGTGCAGCGCCTCGAGGTAGAGCGTGCCCTGCAGCGGGTTGAGCGCCTTCATCAAGGCGCCGATCGTCGCGAACCCGTGCATGGCCGCGCCCGGCGCCTCGGCGCGCGTGGCCTTCTCCCACAGGGTCGGCGTCGTCGCCTCGACCTGCATCTGCGAGTAGTCCGGGCCGGCGAGCAGGAACAGGTGGAGCGGGTGATCGTAGAGGTACTCGATCGCCAGCAACAAATTACGCACGACGATGCCGAGCGGCGGCGGCTTGACGTCGAACGCCATCTCGATCGCCTGCGCGGCGCAGGTCGCGTGGACGCCGCCGCACACGCCACACGCACGGCTGCTGATGAAGATCGCGTCGCGCGGATCGCGGCCCTTCAGGATCACTTCGTAGCCGCGGAACAGGGTCGCCATCGAGTTCGCCGACAGCACCTTGCGGTTCTCCAGATCGACGACGCTGTGAAACGCCATCGCGCCGGCGATCCGGGTGACCGGATCGAAGTCGACCGACTTGATGAAGCCGTTGCTGGCGAGCAACGAGCGCAGCCGGTCCTGCTCGTCGCCGAGCGGACGGGTCGCGTATGCGTACGGATCGCGGACGCCCGGCTTCAGCCGTGCATTGCCCGCGGCGTCGAACTCGATGGGTAGCTGCTCAAAACACATGGATCACCTTCTTCGAGCTCACGATGCGCGTTTGACCGCGGCTGCTTGGACCGCGCCGATGACGCTGCCAAGCCCCGTGTCCACCCGGGTCAGCGCGCCGGCGATCGCGCCAACATCGGCGCCGATCTGTCCGAGCTTGGTCCCGAGCGGCACGGTCTGCGCCGCGACCTTCTCGAGGTCGTCTGCGATGCCGGTCAGATGCACCCGCGCGCCGTGCAGATAGGCCGCCGTCGCGACCAGATAGACGACCAGCGCGAGCACGAGCAGGCCAACCCAGAGCAGCGATAGCCAGAACAGGATCGTCAGCGTCATGGCTTGCCTCCTGCGCCCTGCCCCGTGCGTTGAATGAGAACCCCGCACAGCGCCTCGGCGCCGCCGGCGATCTCTCCACCGACGCCCTTGGCTGCGCCGAGCAATTCGATCGTGGTGTCGAGCGCGGGCAACGCATTCAGGTGCTGGGGAAGCCGCTGCGAGTGAACGCGGGTGTCGCGAAAGTAGAGGTTGATCTTGCGCGCTGAGAGCACGATGCGGGTGAGCACGCGGAGCAGCATCGGCAAGCTCAGGTAGGCCACGACGAGCCCTGCCCCCCAGATGATCTTGACGAGCGTTTCAGGCTCCACGTGAACCTCCCTGGCGCTGGGCCGCATCGAGGATGCCCGTGGCGCTGTCGCGAATCGCGACCAGGCCTCCGGCGAGATCCTTGAGCTGGCCGTTGAGCTGGGTCGCCTGCGGCGGGAGCGCCGCGACCTGGGTCTCGATCGCGCGGACGCCGAACCAGATCTTCGCGAGCAAGCTGCGCTGCTTGCCACCGCGATTCGATGTCGACGGTTCGCGGTTGCCGATCGCTTCGAGGGAATCCGCGATGCGGCCACCCAGGATCGCGAGCACCGCGATGTACGCTGCCGCGACGATCACCGAGATCGCGGTGAGCACCACGGGGTCGGTGAAGAACGTCATCGCCGGCCTGCCCGTGCGAGGATGCAGTTCGGACAGCCAGGGCAGATCTTTGCGTGATCGCGGATCTCCTCGAACGTCGCGATCAGCGCTGGCGCCGCGGTCAGGATCGTCTTGACGTGGCCGTTGGTATGCGCGAGGTCGGGGACGTGGACGGTGTTGTTCGCGATCCGCTGACCGACGGTCCAGATGTCCTGCGCGACGCCTTCGATCTGGCGTCCGAGGTTCAGGATGACCGCGAGCAAGACCGTGACCACGACCGCGACGACGAGTGCCATCACGAGCGCCAGGTGCCAGAGCATCATCAGGACACCTTTGCCCCGGTCTGTCCGGCCTGCCCATCATCGTTGGGCTTGCCGCGGTGGCCTCCATATAATGCGTCGGCGAGCCCTTCGGCCTTGCCGTAGATCCCCAGCGTGGTCGCGACCGCACCGCGCAGACCGTTGTTGACGTCGAGGATGGCCCACAACGGCAACGTGCGCGTCTCGATCAGCCGCGCCGCCGCGAGCGCGCGGATCGCCTCGCGCTTGATCGCGATCGCCTCGGCGATGATCCAGATCAGCAGCGCCGCCGCGGCCACGACGATGACTGCCGCGAGTCCGAGCCAGATCATTTCTTACCTGCCTTCGGGTTGGGGTGCTCGCCGCCGCGCGCCGTGTTGTCCTTCTCGTCGCCGCCGTCGCCGGCTTTGCGCGGCGAAAGCTTTGCCGACCCGGCGTACTGCAGCTTTTGATAGAAGAAGTGCATGAACTTGTCGAACGCGGAGGGTTGATCGATACGCGCCCAGCCGCTCGGCACTCCCTCGTCCCAGCGGGTCGTCCGGTTGCGATCGCGTTGCGAGATCCGGCGCAGCGGGCGCACGAACGATCCGGTCAGTCGGGAGAACGTGCCCGAGACGCCTGACCCGGGCGGTGCCTTGTAGAACGGCGCGAACCGATCGGGAAAGCCCGGCATCGTGCAGCCGATGCAGATGCCGCCGGTGTTCAT
>JBKJUF010000428.1:0-10854 GCA_046590445.1 Kofleriaceae bacterium | reverse complement strand
CGAGCCCTCGACGGAATAGAACAGGTCCTCGCGCGCGATGGGCTCGGAGGTCTTGCCCGAGCGCGTGCGCTGAACCACCGCGTACCAAGGCTGGCCCTCGTCATTTTGAAGCCACTTCTCGATCGACCAGGGCGGCCGATGCTCGAGCGCAGCGAGGACCTGCCGGCCCATGCTGTCGCGTCGCCATGACTTGGCATGCAGCGCGAGGCCACGGAACTTCTTCATCAGCTGCCGACGCACGATCGCGCGCCATCGCTCCGGCATCCGCGCGTCGATGAGGCCCTCTTGCACGAGGTCAGCGCACTTGCGGGCAGCGCGACCGCCGCGAGGGTTCGGCACGGCCTTCCACTTCACTGAACCGCCGAGGTTCAGCCAGACGCCGATCGCCGACGCGACGATCGCAACGTCGACGACGAGATTGTCTTGCGTCACCCACTTCTGGTGGCCGCGGAGCTTGGAGCTGCGCTCCCCGTCGAACAGGTAGCCACCCGGCGACCAGACGCCGCTGGTCCCTGGCGCGCGGCGCTTCTCGACCTCGCTTATTCGCTTGGCCACGTCGACGCCGCTCATCGCGATGGCGGAGGCGATCTCGAGCGTGGCCTTGCTGACGCCGCGCCCGCTGGGATTCACAGAGCCCGCACCGGACTGCATAGCGGGGTTGCCGCGGCGTGGCTTGGCGGGCTCTGTCACCTGAATAGGTTTGTCGCGGATCCTATTCGTGGGTCGATTTGTCAGGCAGAACGACGCTGGATCACGGCACCGCCGACGGACGGGCCGCGGGACTGCTTCCTGGGCACCGTCACCTTCAGGTAGGTCAGCCCCTGCGAGCACGCGTCCATGTCGTCGTCGTTGACCGTCATGCCCGCGAGTTCGTCGACGAATCCCTGCAGGTCAGGCATGCCGATCAACAGGTATACGAAGCCCTGCTCGATGTCGGGCGATGCGTTGTCGAGGCGGGCCGCCTTGCTCGTCGTCGGCGAGACGCCTTCGACGTCTTTGACGCCCTCGGCCTCGAAGTCCTCGATCATCCCGGCGCCGCCGGCGGTCTTCTCGATGAGGATCGTCGCGCCGGGGTACTGCGCGCGCATGGCCTTGATCGCGTCCCGCTGGGCACGTTGCTTCGCGCGTTGCTTCCAGCGACCGAGGAGGAACTTCCGCTGCACGGCTGCGCTGGATACGACCTCGTCCGCCCTGCCCCATGCCTGGATCGAGCAGAAGTCGTTCTCTGTGCTCGTGCCGCCGAACGTCGGATCGACCGAGATCACGATCAGCGTGAACGATGTCGGCGTGACCACCGTCGGTGACTCGGCCGGCGACGCGCACCCCGTTGGTCTGGGCGCGTTCGGGTTCGCCCCCGCCGGTGCGTGGAACCCCCACGCGTTTCGCGCGATCGTCCCGCCGCCGGCATCCTCCTCTGGCCGCTGTTGGTACTGGACGGTGCGCACCGACTTCGACAGCCCCGCGAGCTTCTCGATCGAAAGCATCTGCGGCGCGATCAGTTCGCCGGGCGCGCGATCGTCAGCCCAGACGAGCTCGCCGGCGTGGTCGCGCAGCTCGAGGCCGCGGTCGTCACGAGCCGCTGCCGGTTCGAGCATCCGCCAATCCTGGCCGCTCGCAAGGCAGCGCGCGTGAACGTCGTCGCGATCCAAGCGCTGCGCGATGATGAGGATGGGAGCGCGGTCGCCGTCGACGCGGGACATCAGCGACTCGTCGAGCCACGTCCACACCTGGTCCCGGGCCGCCTTGCTGCGCCGATCGGCAGCGGTCATCGGATCGTCGATTACGATCTCGAGGACGCGCTTGCTGGTGACCGTCGTATCCCGACCTAGCGCGTAGTAGCGCCCACCCTTTGTCGTTGCCCACGCCTGGACGCTCTGCTCGTCCTCGGCGAGCGCAACCTCCGGGAAGTAGCGCATGAACTCGTCGGACGTCACCAGGCGACGCACGCGGGCGCTTTCGCGGTTGGCATCCAGTGCCGCCGCCATGCCGTGGAGCGAGCGCCAGTCCGCGCGCCGCGCCAGTCGCCACGCCGAGTACAGCGCGAGCATGGTGCTCTTGCCGATGCCGGGTGAGATCGCGACCAGCAGGCGCCAAATGCGGCCATCGGCTACGGCCTGGAACGCAGCGCACAGCGCGCGCGTGGCCGGGTTGTCCGGGTAGGACAGGTTCGTTAGCTGCGGCCAGTAGAACTCCGCGAAGTCGCGGAAGCTGAGCCTCAGCAGCTGGGCGGCAAGCCTGCGTTCGCGCTCGAGGAGGTCCTCGAAATCAATGCTCGGTGGGGCTGTCACCCGCGGGCTCCTGGGCGACCGTACCGAGCCGCTTCAGCGTCGCGATCGCTCCCAGGGCCTCGCGGATCTCGAGCTCGGACATCTTCTCGGGATCGAAGTCGCCCTCGACCGCCGCCGCTCGATCGTCGGTGATCTTCACGGACTGCTTCGGGGTGCCATAGCCGCGATCGAGCGCAGCCTTGGCGGCAGCGACGCGGTTGTTGCCTCGCTCCTTCTCGTCGAAGGCGATATCGAGCAGGCAGTGCACCACCGCTGCCGCGCCGCTGTACGCCTGCCCGTCCTTCGCCGTGTACGACCGCGCCGACATCGCCTCGCGCGCGATCCGCTCGGCGCCCTTCGCGCGCCCGGCGGGGTTGCCGCTCTTGCCGGGTCCGAACTGGTACGGCTTCAGGTGGTCGGGCGGCATCGTCTACTCATCATCCGCTTCGGTCTGCTCTTTCCGCGATTTCGGCGTGTTGCGGTCGATGACCTCGCCGAGCCACCGCTGCGCCTGCTTGAGCTTCGCGATGGCAGCGGCCTTCACGTCCTCGCGCTGGACCTTGGGCATGACCTGGACCGCATCGGTACGGAAGTACTCGAGGGCGTAGACCCCGTGGTCCATGCAGCTCTTCGCGTCGTCGAGATCCTGGTTGTCGAGCTGCGCGCCGGACTGACGGCCGCGCTTGCCCTGGCCGACGAACCGTCGCCGCGCGCGGAGCTTGCCGTCAGGTGACTGCTCTACGCGATCCTGAAACCCCGTTGCCGGATCTACAGTCGGTTTACCGTGCGCGGGCATCGCCGACTTGGGCATCCTGCCGAGCTTGAGCAAACACTTCAGGCACTCATAGCGATCCGGCGAACGCTCGCCGCACCTGGCGCACTGCTTGCGCTTGCGCCGCTGCCGACGGAGCCGCTGGACTGAGGCTGCGATCATCGGTCGCAGCCGGGATGCGCAGTCGCCGCACAGCTGGTCGTCGCTGGCGGGCAGCCCGCACCGGGTGCAGAGGCCTTGCTCCTTGCGGGCCTGGTAGACGTCGCGCTCGTGCTGACGGCGAGCGGCACGTAGCTGATCTACAGTCTGATTACTGCGACCCACCTTGACGCCAACGGTGGCATGGCTGATCTCGTACGACCGATTTGACGCTTGCTCCACGGGTAGGCCTTTCGCTACGGTGTCGGCAGCGATGGGCCTGGGGAGGCTCTGACCTGTAGCGGGCGCACCGGGTGGAATCGTGGCGCTCGCGGTGTTTTTTGCTGTTTCTCCACGCGTTGACTCACGCCCTCGACGAAAACGCTCGCATGAGCGAACGCGAGGCCCTGATTTAGCGCTGCGTCGCGATACTCGGATCGGCACATCCGGGTCGGTTCACGACCCGGCCACGGGACTGACCACCGCGCGACGCCGCAGCAGTCGTGTTGGTCGCACAGCCGGCCGATGGTGAGCGGTTCGGTCTCGAGCCACGAGAGCGCGAGGATTGACCAGAGGGTCACTTGATGAGCTTTCCGCCGCAGCGTGGGCAGCGACGCGGCCGGTTGATGTCGTTGCAAATCGCGTTGCACTTCTGACAGCGCCATGGCGTCGGCTTGAATGCGAACGTCACCGCTGCACCAGCTTGCGCAGCTCAACGGCTCGCAGAAACTCGGGGTCCTGCCTGTAGTCGCCGTACTGCGACGTCACCTGGACGAGCGACATCCACGCGTTCATCGCCTCGCGCAGCCCGGCCCTGAGACGGATGTGCACGAGGTCGGCGGCTTTGATGACGACCGTGAGGCGATGGACTTCGGCGCGCAGCTCGATGATCTCGTCGGTGGCGCACAGCGCAAGCCTCGCGATCGGGTCGGCCGGGACATTCAGCGCGGCGCACCATCCGCACGCCGACGGCCCACGCGGATCGGGATCGACGGAGCACTTGGCGCAGAGGCTCACGGCGTCACCTTGAACCCGTGAGCCTGCAGCCAGCCGACGAGCACGTAGTGGTACGCGCGTACCGTCTCCTCGGACGCGTACCTCTGACGCTCGTCCTGCTGTGCGAAGCGTGCGGCGAGTTCGAGTTCCTTGACCCTGAGACTCGCGAGCAACGCGACAGCATCCTCGTCTTTGCAGACCACGACTCTCATCGTCCGCACTCCGCGAGCAGCGCACGCGCCTTTCGCAGATCGGCCTGCTCGTTGTGCGTCGTGTGACCTTCGATGCGGTCGAGCTGGCGCACCAGTTCGCGCACCGACTCCAGCGCGCGGTCGAGGTATGCGAGCACCGCCTCGTCGGTGAGCGGCGTCCGAGCGTGCGCGTTCATGGTGTCACCAGCCACAGCAGCCACGCGGTGAACACGCCAGCCATCATCGCGATGCGATACGGATCCGACCTGTCAGGTTTGCCGCCGAGCCGCGACGCGACGGACACGACGAGGCATAGCCATTGACTGACGACCAGCGCGAGCAGCACCCAGCCGCTCTCGGAGAGATTGGAGAAGATCAGCATCGGTACACCGTCGGTCTGCCGTTCGACTTGAGCTTCACGGTCATGGGCTTGCCTCCGATCGCGACCGGCGCGCCGTCGTGCGCCGCTTGCAGTTCGCCCGTTGGATCCGGCGCGTCGATCTCGTGCTTGAACACGAGCGACAGGTGACGCTGCACCAGATCGACCTGCTCGGCCGTCAATGTCGCGCCTTTGCCAGCAAGCTCGAAGTGGCCTTGCAGCCAGTAGCAGAAGTCCCTCGGTGTCATGTTGTCCTCTGCCCTTTCGGGCTGTTGCTTCCGATCATTGAAATCCCAACGCATTCGCCACACCGTCGCCCAACATCTGCCGCTCGAGCGATGGGCGCGGCGACGGTTGCGTGCGGCCGTGCCGTGCCACGCGAGCAGGAGCAACCGCCCGATACCCTCTCGAGGGGCGCATCGCCTGATGCTCGACGACCTGCGTACGCCGCAGCGAGTCCTCGATCACTCGAGCAGCTGAGACGCCTCGACGCGCAGCCTCGGTCATGATGAAGCGATAGAGGTGCTTCGAGATCGAGACACTGCGCCTGGTTTGCTTGATTGCCATTCCTATTCGCCTCGTTCGATTCGCTCGTAGCTGAGATGGAGCATGTGCGACGGGCACCACTCCTCGTGCTTGGAGATGGTGTCTGCCTCGAGCAGCGGATAGCCGCAGAGGCAGGACTGCAGCAGGCCGATCATTCCGGCCCGCGTGCGGAACGCCTTCTCGCGCAGTGCGCGTGTGAGCTTCGCGGCCTGGCGCTTGCGGTCCGCCAGAACCTCACGCATCGGGCGGTCGCCGGCGAGCTCGGCGTAGGGAACGTCATCGACGTTGCGTGGATCGCTCTTGGTGCGCGCGGCAGGGGTGTCGCTCTTCGCGTGCCCCGTGGCCTTCCGAGAGTCGCTCACGAAGCCACCGCCCGCTCGCACGTCTGCCGGTTGTGGCCCTTGGCCCCGCACGAGCTGCATGCGTACGCGCCTTGGCTTCTCGCGCGAGATCGCGCACGGCGACAGTCGGCGCATTCGCCGCAGGACGGGCCAGCGCAACTGGGACACATGCCCGCGGCATGACGGCTCGCGCGGCGCTGACGGGTCTGGCTGCTGTTGTACTCAGCGCAGGCGACGCAGAGCACGCCGGTGGCCGCTGGGGCCTCCGCGCAGTGAACGCACGTCCTGGAGGCTTTGAGAGCCTCGTAGCGGGTGCGGCCTGACGGTTGGCGCTCGTACTGGCCCGCGGACCTCAGCGTGCGCTGCTGTGTGCCTGCCGTGAGCCCGGCCCTGAGCGGCCAAATCGACCCTGGGGAGGCGATCGGCGATAGTGCTTCTGGGTACTCCGAAGTGTGGCAATCTGCCCCACCTGTTACTGACAAAAAGTTGTCAGTACCCCTATTGTCTCTATAGGAGATTCTATTTGGGTGGTGATAGGGGTACTGACAAAATATTGTCAGTAGTAGATGTGAGGTGGCTTTCATTACTGCCACTCTCGAAGTTGGATTCCGGTGAGCGCTCGAACGTGTCCATCTCCTGGACGTCCCTCAGCAAATCCGCGTTCCTCTAGCGCGCGTTTCCAGTGCAGCCGCTTCCAGGGCTTGCCTTCGCCCTCTTCCTCGCACCACTTCGCGTAGTCGGCGTACAACGTTGACGTCGCCTGCCACCTCTGTGCGCTGGTGTCACACCGCTCCTCCACCCAGCGGCCGATCACGTCCTCCGCCGAACGGTACTCGGCGGTCGCCTTTTTGATCGCCGCCGGCTCCTCAAGTCCGCGGTTCTGCCACGCCAGGCAGCCGCGAACGAGCCACGCCAGAATGCCCGCTCCCTCGTGTTGGGTGAGCACGTGGGCCAACCCGCGATCCTGCTCGTCCTTCGGGATCTTCACCGGCCACGGGATGAGCTTCATGCGGCGCCAGATGCCGTTGTCGGTGCCGCGCACCCGGGGCTTGGTGTTCGCCGCGATGAACAGCTTGTGCGTCGCCTGGAACGTGAAGAAGTCTTCCCGCATGCGTCGCGCGGTGATTGTCGCGTCGCCCGTGATGCGCTTGATGAGCCCCTCGTTCCACTGCCGGCCCTGGTCAATCTCGGAACACACGACGAACCGCCGGCCCTCGAGGTCGGCCATCTCGGTTGGGTGCGCCTCGCCGACTTTCGCGAGCACCAGGTCAGGCGCTGCGCGCAGCGCGTAGTCACCCAAGATATGTAGTACGACGTCAAGGAATACTGATTTTCCATTGGCGCCGTCACCAAAGCAGAATGCCAAACATTGCTCGCCGACATCACCCGTCAGCGAGTATCCGGCGAACCGCTGCACCCAGTCGCGGACTTCTGGATCGGGCAGCACTCGACGGAGGAACGCTTCCCACTTCGGGGCGGTTGCGTTGGGGTCGTAGTCGACCGCGGCGATCTTGGTGTGCATGTCGTCCTGCTTGTGTGGGGCGATTTCGCCAGAACGCAGATCGACAGTCCCGTTCTGGACGTTGAGCATCCACGGGTCTTTGTCGAACACGGAGTGGCCGATCGCGATCTCTGATTCACTGCGGGCCAACGCCACCATGGCGTCGAGCCGCGCGCGCTTCGCTGAGTCGGAGGCGTGCTTGACGAGCGCCTCGGCATTCGTCGGACCCACAGAGCCGCCGGCGTTGATCGCCATGGCCGCGCTGGCCATCACGCGCGCGGCGTCGGCGTAGACGGCTGCCGTCACCGCTTTGGCGGCTTGAACCTCGGCCCCAGTGACGTCGCGTCGCCAACGCTTGCTGTCCCAGATGATCCACTGGTTCCACGCGTGGACGTAGCGCATGCGCTCGCGGTGCATGTCCGCGAACCGTCGTGCGTTGCCGAGATCGGTGCAGCGGTAACCGCCTTCGGCGCCGATGCCCGCGTGACGCAGATCGAGTTGGTTGCCCGTGTCGGGCAATGCGCCGGTGAGTGCCGCCGCCCGCTCGAGCTTGCGCTCGCGAGCTCGGGTCAAGTCGTTGGCTGCGTTGGCGCCGTTGGTGGGACGCTCGGCGAACGGCACCCACGCGGGATCGTGTTGCTTGCGGAACTCAGTCCAGCCGCGGTGCGAGCAGTGGTCGTGGAGGCACGAGAAACCGAGGACGCCGGCCGCGTCGATGCTGATCATCGTGTCCCTGGGCGACGAGGACGAGTGATCCGTCTCCCATGGGCATTCGATTTCCCACCGCATGCCACCGGCGCGCAGGGTCTCGGGGCGCTGGCCGGGATAGTTCTCCGCCATGAAGCGGTAGATGTCGAAGTCGACCTTGGGACCTCTTCTTGATTGGCGCGGCGGCTGGGTTGGCTGGGGCGCGCGCGCGGGCTGCGGCTCGGCGTCGGCGAGGATCGTCTCCACGTCGAGCGCCGGGCCGTCGTACGACCTACTCCACGGCTCAGAGTCCGGCGGCGTGCTCGGCGCGTACCAGAACCGCGCCGGGTTGAAGCACGACGGTTCGACGTGGATACCAATGCTCCGCACGGCTGCGCGCCAGAACCGCGGCCACTCGGCGGCTGGGACGGGCCTCGAGAGAGCGATGACGACTCGAAGGCTCCAGCGGCTGGGAGGAGCGTGGCTGTGCGTCGTGTGGACCACGCGCTTGAGGCCCAGGTCGTCCAGTCGCTTGAGGCATGCCAGCGCGCTGGCCTCGTCGAGCGGATCCTTATCGCTACGTTTGTCGAGATCGAACACGAGTGCGTGCAGCTCGATCACGTTGTTGTCGATTCGATGTCCGGCTGCGCCCTGACATGCGTTCGTGCCGCACGTGCACGGCTCGCCGAACACGGCCGGCGCCCAGCCAGGACCGTCCTTCGTGGGGCGACGATCGTGCTGCGACAGGCGCGCGACGAGTGCGGGCCACGTCACCTCCACGCGCGCGCTGGTGCGAACGTCGGACACACGCTCGAAACCGGTGACGGCGATTATTCACCACCCGCCACTTCGCTGCCCGCCACGCCGAGAACCAGCGCCAGGGCCTCGGCGCAAAGTTGCCCTTTGAGCCCGCCGATCGTCATCGCCGACCAGCGCGCATAGCCGCTGTCTTTGCGCGCGAGCTCGCGATAGGTGAGGCCCTTGTACTTGCCCCACTGGACGATGTCGTCGACGGATGGCGCGCGCCACTTCCGCGCGGGCGGCTCTTCGCGGGTGTCGTCGTCGAACGCCATCACGGAGACCTCCGCCGCAGGTCGGCGAGGAAGTCGTGCGCCTCATCTGGCGAGCGCACCACCTGATAGATGCCGCCGTATCGCTCGACGACGACCTGCCACATGCGCTGCTCCGGACTCTGCCGGCCGATCGGCGACTTCAGCTCGAGACCGATGAACCGACCGCGGTAGCAACCGATGATGTCCGCGCTGCCCTTGAAGAGGCCGTAGCGGATCTTCTTGTCGTGATCGAAGCCGACAGGGTTCAGCCACCACGCGCTGTCCGAATCCTTTCCGAGGACGAGCCGCACTTGACGCTCGATGTCCTTCTCTGTGATGCGTTCAGTCATCAGTGCGGCCCTTCGCTCTCTCCGGTCTTGATGATGTGGAGCAGGTTGTCTCGGTCACGCGTGACGTCGTCGAGCTCGCGCTTGATGCGCTCCAAGCTGATATCAATCGACTCTGCGAAGTGGCACTTCGGGTATCCGGTGCAGGACAGGAAGTCGCCGCTGCCATCTCGGCGCGATTTGCGCGCCGGTGGCTTTCTGCACAACGGGCAGTCGCTCGCGATCCTGGAGATGCTCACGCTGCCCGCCTTCCAACGATTGCCGTGTGTGCGGCGTCCACCCACGCGGGTGAGCGCTGCGTGCGCTTCGCCACCGCTTGCAGATTCACGCGAAGCTGATCCGTTCCGGTCGCGTCGGTCAGCGCCACACCGACCACGCGCGGCTCCCTGCGCACGGCCTTCGGCAGTTCGCAGCCGCACTCGGGACACGCACCCGCCTCGATGTCCGCGAACAGGAACACCGAGCCGCAGTGCGGGCACTGGCGGATCTGCTCCTTGTCGACCTTGCCGATGCCTTTTCCGTCGAGCGAAAACTCGCGCGGCATGTCCGGCGTGCCGTGCACCAGCGAAGAGCCGCACAGATCGATCAGCGTTGCGTGCGTCTTGCCCGGTGAGGGGCGAAGGATGCGGCCGGCCATCTGGATGTACGTGCCGTCATGCTCGGGCTTGCGGCAAAGGATGCCGACGCCGACGCCCGGATCGCTGAAGCCCTCGGTGAGCACGTGGACGTTGCAGACCACGCGGATTTGTCCTTCGCGGAACCACGCGAGGATCTGCGCGCGCATCGTCTTGGACAGCTGCCCGTGGACAACCGTCGCGGTGATGCCACGATCGTTGAACTCTTTGGCGACCTGCTCGGCGTGCTGCTTTGTGACGTTGAAGCAGATCGCGCGCTCGCCGCTGCCGTGCTGTAGGTACGCGTCGACCGGACTGATGGCGAGCTCGCCGGTGTCGAGGATCTGTGGGGGTGCCCAGACGCGGCACGGGACCAGATGCCCGAGCTCGGTCAGCTCGCGAACGGTGGAGCCGACGACCATGGAGTCGAAAATGTCGCCAAGCGGACTGCCGTCTGCGCGCTGTGGCGTTGCCGTCAGTCCGAGCAGCCAGGACTTGGAATACGCGTTGGCGATCCGCAACCAGGTGCGAGCGGAAATATGGTGCGCCTCGTCGAAGATGACGAGATCTGCATCGGGCAGCTTCGTATCGGGCCAGCGGGTGAGCGTCTGAACGGATGCGACGGTGACCAGTGCGCTCGGGGCGCCGAAGTCTCTCGCCGCTTGGATCGTGCGCAGGTTTGTGATGCCAGCGGCGCGTAGTTCGTCGGCGGTCTGGCTGATCAGCTCTTCGCGGTGCGCGTTGAACAGCACTCGACGACCGAGCCCGATGGCGGCCATGATGATCGCGACGGATACGAGGGTCTTGCCCCCACCGGTCGGCAGCACGTAGCAGGGCGCGCGCTTGCCGGACGCGTAGGCCGCGCGCAGCTCGTCGAAGCCGCGCTGTTGGTACTCTCTCAGCGGAGGCATCACTGCTGCCGCTCCTCGCGTAGGTGACACGGCACGCACACCCGCCACTGGACCCACTGCCGGGTGAATGGATGCTTGGCGCTGTTGACGACGCCGACTGCCGTGGGGCGGT
>JBKJUF010000388.1:0-3289 GCA_046590445.1 Kofleriaceae bacterium | reverse complement strand
CCGCGGCGGTCGTCGTCGGCGGCGTCATCATCGGCGCGACCGCGGGTGGTGGCACCCAGGCCCCGATCGACGGCACGCTGGGCGGCGGATCGAGTGGTGTGCCGTGAGCCGCCCCGCGTCGTCGGTCGCGTCGTCGAGCTCTGTCACTTCAGGAACGTCGTGGGGTCCCATGCAGCACATCGCATCTAGCTTCCTCGTCCTCGGACTCCTCACGTCGTGCGGCAGCGAGAACCGCACCGAGCTGATTCTCGGCGTCGCCACCGATCTGCGCGCGACCGACCAGATCAACGGCGTCAAGCTCGTCGTCAAGCGTGCGGACGACGGCGTCCTCGTCGTCGACACGACTTTCCAGATCAGCGGCCAGCCCGGCATGCCCGACAACCTGCCCGGCTCCTACGGCATCTTCTCCGACGGTGAAGAGACCCGGCTCAGCGTCGAGCTCACCGGCACCAAGGACGGCACGCCGATGGTGACGCGCAACTCGGTCGTCAGCCTGGTCAGCGGCAAGACGATCTTCTACCGGCTCGGCCTGACGAGCGCGTGCATGACGGCGGCAATGTGTCCGGAAGGTCAGACGTGCTCGGAAGGCGTGTGCGTCGGGCTGCGGCTCAACGGGAACCAGTTTCCCGATTTCACCGCCGACGTCGTCGAGACCCTCACGTGCAGCGGCCCGACGACGTTCCTCGACACCACCACGAACGCGCCCATGGCGCTGGGCGCGAATGCGGCGCAATGTCCGGCCGGACTCTGCCGCGAAGGCACGTGCCTGACGCCGCCGCCCTCGTGCTCGGTTTCTTCCGCCATCCAGAGCTGCAAAGCAGCCCTCGCAGCTTGCAACGTGGGCTGCAACACGACCACCTGCCAGTTCGCCGGCAGCACGGACTGCAACGACATCCAGACGCGGAACCTCACCAGCGGTTGTCTCAACACCGTCTGCGCGCTCCTGGAGTGCGCTGCCGCGCCAGAAGCCGAATGGGCAACCAGCACCGATGGCACTTGCGGCCCGGCCGGCTGTGAGTTCGAGGAAGAGGTGTTCTTTGCCGCCTGCAACAACCCGCAGGACAATCCACCGCCAGCGGCCAGCGGCACGGCGTCCTGGCGCGACCTGTTTGGCTCTGCCGCGCACTGACCGCGCACTGCGCACGGATAGCTACGGAACCAGCGCGTTCCGTCGAGCAATGACGCTGTCCTCGAGTCTGGCTCGCTGAGGGCGGCCGATCACGCGCGGCGGCGGCGGCGGAACGCGAGGAGCGCGGGGATCAGCAGCGCGGCCCAGCTTGCGGGTGAGCCGCCAGTGTTGCAGCCGCACACGACGTCGTTGCCGTCGTGGGCGTCGTCGGCGTCACCGCTCGTACCCTCGTCGCCATTCGGCGTGACGGTGACGGCGATGTTGATCGTACCGAACGAGGTACCCGCGTTCGACAGCGAGAACTGCGTGAAGACCGGCGTCTCATCGTTCACCATCGGTGCGAGGACGTCGACGGTCACGATGCCGTTCGCGCCCGGCACGACCGCGGCGCCGATCTCGCCGACCTCCTTCGCGGACGTCCAGGTCTCGGGATCGTAGAGCTCGCTCGTACCGCCGGCGGCGACGACGAGCTTCGTGGTGGCAGGCCACTCGACGATGCCAGTGTTCTTGATCGTGACGGCGTAGCTCGCCTTCGCACCCGGTGCGATCTTGTCGGGGCCGTCGATCATCACGACGTCCGCAGCCTGATCGCGCGTGCCGCAGGTCGCGCCGGACGGGAAGCCGGTCGCGGGTGCCGAGCGGAGGCGAGACTCGGTGGCCGCGCCGTAGGCGCCGTCCTCGGCGATCGCGTCGGCGGCGTTGTTGCGGTTCCACAGGCGCTGGAACGCGAGCACGTCGCGACCGCGGATGTCGGCCGACCCGAGGTGCTCGAAGTGAACCGGGTCGTTCGGGATGTTGTGCGACCAGCCGCGCGCGCCCATCGCCGAGATCACGGAGGAATAGTTCCGGAGATCGAGCGCACGACCACCCTCGTGGTTCGAGCGACCCGGCGTGGCGGCAGCGGTGATGCCGCAGCGGCCGAGCTGGAACCAGCGATAGATCAGGTACTGCTGCGCGACCGTGCGGAACGCGCTGTTGACCTGCACGGTGCGGGTCGCGGCGACCTTCTCGAGATCGGCCTTCGCGGCCGCGCCGAGGTACGGCAGCACCGCGTTGCTCGTGATCTGGAGGTTCGTGCTCGGCGTGAACTTGACGAGCGAGCCGGCATTCATGCAGCCGATCTCGTCGGCGATCTGCTTCGAGAGACCGACCACGACGGACGTCGAGCACGACGACGTCGTGTACGTGCCGACCGCGACCTCGGACTCGAACACGCCGTACTCGGGCTCCTCGGGCATGCCGCAGCCTGCGGCGCATACACCCACCGCAAGCACCGCCGTGTGCAGTCTGGTGATTGCAATCGGCGAGACCCTCGCGAGGAAGTACCCGAATTTACGAATCGAGCTCATGCGTGCATCGGGCCTGAGCAAGTGCCGGGCCGCGCTCTGGAATCGCCGCGTTGTGCGCGAGTCGCGCAGCCGAGTGCACGTCATTAACTGGTACCTGCGCCGGGTGCGCCGAGGGGTGCGCACGAGGAGCGTCGCGAACCGGAGTGGTCAGTCGGGAGATCCACCACCGCCGGTGGGGATCCCCACCTCTGGGCTCGGACTTGATCTATCGAGCTTGTCCGCCGCCGAGTATGCGATGTCAGTGACTTGGCGATCGTAAGTTGAGTTGTAAGTTGAGTTGATGGAGACCGTCCCCCTGATGCGGCTGCTGTATTGCGGATCTGGCTGGCTGCCGATCGTCGATCACATCGCCGCGCGGTTGCCGGCCGCGGCGTCGATCGCGGTGTGGGATCGGCGATGTCCGCTGATCGAGATCGTGGGGGATGTCGACGTGCTGCTGCCCTCGAACGCGGCGATCACGGCGGCGGTGATCGAGGCAGCGCCGCGGCTGGTGTTGATCCAGCAGCCGGCCGCGGGGACCGAAGGGATCGATCGCGAGGCGGCGGCGGCGCGCGGGATTCCGATCTGCAACGCGCCGGGGACCAATCACGTCGCGGTCGCGGAGGCCGCGCTATTGCTGTTGCTGTCGCTCGCGCGGCGGGCGCCACTCGCGCGGCGAGCGTTCGCGGAGCGCCGGATCGGCGAGCCGATCGGGTTCGAGCTCGCGGGGAAGACGCTCGGGATCGTCGGGATGGGACGGTCGGGAGCCGCACTCGCCGAGCGGGCGCGCGCGTTAGGGATGACGGTGATCGCCCTGGTGCGCGGGGCGAGC
>JBKJUF010000298.1:0-3693 GCA_046590445.1 Kofleriaceae bacterium | reverse complement strand
TGGGTGACGTTTCACGGCCTCGCGCTCAACGTCACGACCGACCTCGCCTACTTCGGCCGCATCAACCCGTGCGGCTTCGAGTCACGCGTGATGACGACGATGGAGGCCGAGCTCGGCACCGTCGATATCGGCGAAATCAAGACGGCACTGATCGCCCAGCTCGGCTCGACGCTCGGCCGCGCGCCTTAGTCGCCTCCCCGCACGCGCACGCGCACGCGCACTCGCGTCGAACTGACTTCGCGGTGCGGAGTCGTGCCGGGACACCACCAGAGGTGCCGGCACCGCACGGCACGCGTCGCTGCGAGAGGTCGCGTGTTCACTGTTCATCGTTAGCCGGTGCCTGAGGCCCGCCGGCCATGTCGAGGTGATCGAGCTCGAGCGCGGCGGCGACGTCACCTATCACGGCCCCGGCCAGCTCGTCGCGTATCCGATCCTGCTCCTCCGCGACGGCGAGCGCGACCTCCACCGCTTCCTGCGCAACCTCGAGGAGGCCGTGATCGCCACGTGCACCGATCAAGGCCGGCGTCCCCTCCGCCGGCCGCGAACCCGGCAAGACCGGCGTGTGGTGCGACGACGCGACCGGCACCCGCCGCAAGCTGTGCTCGATGGGCATCGCCTGCCGCAAGTGGGTGACGTTCCACGGCCTCGCCCTCAACGTCGCGACCGACCTCGCGTACTTCGGCCGGATCAACCCGTGCGGCTTCGAGTCGCGGGTGATGACGACGATGGAGGCCGAGCTCGGCACCGTCGATATCGGCGAAATCAAGGCGACGCTCGTCGCCGAGCTCGCCACGACGCTCGGCCGCGCGTAGCGGGGCGCAACCATCCAACCGACGCGCCATCGTCGGCGCTGCAACGTCGTCGGAGCTGCGTGCTACGGTGGCCACATGGCGGACCCGAAGGAAGCCAAGCGCCGCGCGACATACCAGGACGTCCTGAACGCGCCCGAGCACATGGTGGCCGAGATCCTCGACGGCGAGCTGGTTCTATCGCCTCGACCGGCCAAGCCACATTGTTCCGTTTACACCACGCTCGTTGGTGAGCTCGAGCCGCCTTTCGGTCGTGGCCGAGGCGGACCCGGCGGGTGGATCATCCTCGGCGAACCAGAGCTGCATCTCGGCGATGACGTGTGCGTGCCGGACATCGGTGGCTGGCGGCGTGAACGAATGCCGAGACTCGACGACGATCGAGCGTATTTCGAGATGCCCCCTGACTGGGTTTGCGAAGTCCTGTCGAGGTCGACCGAGCGCAACGATCGCCTGAAGAAGCTCGGCATCTACGCACGCGCCGGCGTAGTGAACGCTTGGCTCGTCAGTCCGCGCATGCGTTCGCTCGAAGTGTTTCGCTTGATCGATGGGCGGTTGGTCACCGTCGCGGCGCACCTCGATGATGAGAAAGTCCGCGCAGAGCCATTCGAGGCGATCGAGATCGAGCTTGCATCGCTGTGGCGCGATTTCAGACCGCCGACGCATGCCGCAGAAAACGCCGCCGACTACGATCACCTGTGAGCGTGGTCAGTCGACCACGAGGGTCGCGCTCGCGAACATGTCGTCCGGAACGCGAAAGCCGGGGCGGCACACGAAGTGTCCGGGTGGCACGACCGGCGGCAGGCAGGTAAAGCGGTCGAGCAGCCCCTCGTAGGCAGGTCCGAGTGTAAACATCGCGAGCCGCTCGTCGGCGATCAGCACGTCTGGTGCGCTGCACGCGTGATCGATGATGACCAGCGGGATGTGATGTTTGGAAAGCGGCAGGCGGGCAAGTAGCGTTCGAGCCGCGGTCCGTCGGTCCCCGGAAGGCAGCGCCGATCGTCCAGCCGATCGACGCGCCGGCACTCGGCGCCGGTCGCGCTATCGAACAGCGCCTCGTCGGGGACGCGCATCGCGCCATCGGCGAGCACGATCGGATCCAAGCGGTGCCCCTCCGCGGGCTCGATCCGGCGTTCGATCGAAGCCAGCGATAGCGCCTCGCCGATCGCAAAAGCGCGCGAACCGAGCGGCAGGACCACCTCGACGCACGTGTCACCGGACTGCTCGAACACGCGATATGGCGAGACTTCCTCGGCGATACGAGCGAACGAGGTGCAGCCGGCAGGCTGATCACAGAGCGATGCGGTGACGGGCTGGTCCTCGCCGGGCCCGATCGCGACGATGCGTGCGGTGCAGGCGTCGTCGTGGAAATGCGATGCCCGGCGCGCATGGGCGGGTGCGCAGACCGGCGCGACGCTGCCCGGCACGCGGGTCAGGACACAGTCGTCGTCGATCAGCATGTCGTGAATCGCGGCCGGTGCGCGTACGCCATCGTCACTCGTGTGCATGATCAGCGCGTGCCGGCCGTCGCCCATCGGCTCGGACCGCCGGAGCCGCACAGCGGTCGCAGGCTGGAGCTCGAAGTACTCGAACGCCGTCCGCGTGATCGGGCCTCGACACTCGTCGCCCTCCAGTCGCCACTCCTGCAGCAACCGTGGGTGCCGAGCTCCTCGGCGATACAGGCGCGACGGCGTGATCATCGGGCCGACCGTATAAGTGCGTATGAAGAACGCGGCTGGCGTCGGGCCGCCCGGCGACGCACCGACCTCGACCGTGCAGGCCTCGTCCGCGAACGTCGTCGACCACGCCTCGGGCGTGCAGTACACGTTGCCGTCGGACCACCGTCGCGGGCTGCACGGCATGCCGAGCTCGCGATCGTGAAACGTCGCCTGCTGCAGCTGGCGGGTTCCGTCGTCGTACGTGAACCAGCCCAGGCGCAGGCGCGAGCCACTCTGCGGCTCGAATGGATCGCTCGCGTCGAGGTTGTCTCCGCAACCGAGGAGCCCGACCGCAACCAGCCACACTGCACGCACCGCCCGACGATACCGTGTTTGCGGGCCCCGTGGCTGTGCGCTCGCGCAGGGGCAGCACCACGTAGACCCATCGACGCGCGCCGGCACGACGGGCGTGGAGCCCGATCGCCCGGTCGAGCTGTTCGATTGGCTGCCGCTCAGCCAGCTCGCCGCAACCACCCGAGCAACGCGGCGCGCATGGCCTGGTGCAGGTTCAGATGCTTCGCCTTGGCCTGCTTCTCGAAGTTCTTCCAGACCGTCTCCGGTAATCGGACCGACCGTACGATTGTCTTGCGGGTCTTGCCTCTGCCCGGGTGTCCGCGCCGGAGGAGCACGGCATTCGATGCGAGCTCGGGCATCTCCCAGAGGGCGAGCAGAGACGGACCACCGCGTTGTCCTGCACCGGCAAACGCGTTGCGGCGCGCGGGTCCGAACCGTACGAAGTCCACTTCGCCATCGAGCGGATCAGTCGTTGCCGTACTGCGCTTTTTCATGCTTGGTGGCCTTCCGCGCGCTGATCAGCCGGATCGTGTTGTCGTCGACCTCTGCGTGGACGACGTACAACAGGCGATGCTTGTGGGAGTAACCGATCAGGATGAACCGCGACTCGTGCAACGTGTCGGGATAGTACGCTCCGAGCTTGTCGTCGAATGCAGTGGCGGCTTCGTCGAACGAGACACCGTGCTTCGCCAGGTTCGACCTCGACTTCCGCCGATCCCATTCGAACTTCACGAGACTAATGTATTACAATAGAATGAGCTAGTCCCCCGGAAACGGATTCGCTAGGCTAATCCTGCGCGCTGTGATCTAACTGGTCATGGCGAAGCGCGGTCGGCCCAAGAAGCTCGAGCTAGTGGTCTCCGAGGACGAGCGGG
>JBKJUF010000255.1:0-4893 GCA_046590445.1 Kofleriaceae bacterium | reverse complement strand
CATCGACCGGATCTTCGCGTTGAACGCCGCGAGGCTCTTGGCCTGCGACGGGAACCGCTTGTCGCTCAGCATGATCTTGCCGGCGAACGTCGAGTTCGGTTTCTCGGCGGCAGCAGGCCGGGCCGCGACGAACAGGACCGCGACTACGAACGACAACACGAATGTACGAGCGCTCATCGTGGTCGATGCTAACCGACCGCGCTCGATCGAGTCGATGTGAATTGCGCCCAGGCTAGATGTCCTACCTCGCGGCACCTCGGTGCGCGCCTGCGCGTCACGCCCGCACACCCGCGTCACGCACCCGCGTCGAGCAGTGCGCGGATCGCGTCGAGTCCTGCACGATCGGGCGCGTCTTGACCGTCGATGCGCGAGGCGATCTCGACGGCCCTGCGCGCAAGCGTGCAATAGATCTCCGCGAGCTCGGGCCGGCCACGCAGCGCCGCGAGATGACGTTGAATGGTTTCGGCGTCACCACGTCGAACCGGGCCGGTCAGCCCGGCCGTCGTTCCACGCGCCGTAATATTTCGCAGCGCGCCTTCGGCGAGCGGCACGAGCGCTTGCGCGGCCTGCTCGGGCGCGACGCCCGCGCTCGCGAGGATCGCCGCTGCGGCATCGAGTGCGGCAACCACGTAGTTCGACGCCACTGCGGCGGCCGCATGGTACGCGCCCATCTGCGAGCTATCGAGCGCGAGCACCACGCCGCCCATCGCAGCGACGAGCTTCGACGCCGCCGCCCGACCTGTCGCATCGCCCTCGACGCCAAACACCGTGCCCTTGAGCGCGCGCATCGCGAGCTTGCCATCGGCGATCGCGGACAGCGGATGCAGCGTGCCGATGCCGCCGACCGCGCTCGCCACGCCGCCGAGCGACTCCTGCGCCGAGGCCGCGCCCGCGCAGTGGAGCAACACGTGGCGCTTGCCGATCAGGCCAGTGCCGACGAGCATCTCCGCGACCTCGCCGATCATCTGGTCGCGAATCGCGAGGATCACGATCTCGGTCTCGAGCAAGATGTCCGGCGGTGCCGACGAGAACGCGGCGACACCCGCGGTCGACCCCGCGGCGCGGGCCTGCGCCGCACGGCGTGCCCACAGCCCGAGCACCGGCACACCGCCGAGCCGCAACGCCCCGGCGAGCGCGGTCGCGACCGGGCCAGCGCCGACGAGGAAGGTGGTGGGGTTACGTGCGGTCACGGGAACGGTCACGGGTTCGGGCGGGGGGAAGCTGGGCTCGCGGCGTAGAGGTCGTGCCGGGCGATATACCAGAGCACCTCCCTCGGTAACAGCCTGGCGAGCTCCGGGTCGTCGGGGGCACGTGCCACGAGCTCGCGGATGCGGGTGGACGCGATCTGGGGCATCGTGACACCGGTCTCGATGCTGCCGGCCGGCAGCGCATGGCCGCCACGCCCGACGACGATCAGCGGGGCCTTCGCGACGACGTCATCCCAACGATGCCACTTCGCGGTCTCGCCGAGGATGTCCGTGCCGACCACGAGCCGCAGCTCGAGGCCCTGCGCGGCGAGGTGCTCGACGAGATCGAGCGTCCGACTCGCCAAGAAGCCGGGCCGCTGCGCGAGCTCCTCCTCGACCCGCGAGACCTTCGCGCGCGGGCCGAGTGCGGCCGCGGCGAGCTCGGACATCGCGACGCGGTCGGCGTACGGCGCGAGTGGCTTGCCGAACGGATGCGCATAGGTCGGGACGAACCAGAGCTCGTCGACCAGCTGGGTCTCGAGGACGTAGAGCGCGACGAGCTGGTGCGCGACGTGCGGCGGGTTGAAGCTGCCCCCGTACAGCGCGACCCGTGTCATGTGTAGAGCAGGAACGGCTCCCGCTCCTCGGCGAACGCCCCCTCGCCGCGCGGCCAGCGCGCCGCGAGCTCGTCGAGGCTGGCACCCGCTTCGATCCCCTGGCGGAGTGCGTCGGTGCCGGCGAGCAGATCGATCGCGGGGATCTTGTCGACGAACTCGTACGCGCGCTCGCGCCACCGAAACTGTTCGGGCGCCTGGTCGTGGCACGCCTTGAGGAACGCGACCCCGGTCAGGTACGGACGGAAGGTCTCGGAGCTGGTGATGTGGAGCTGGACGCCGCCACACGGCTTGCCGGCGTGCTTGTGAAACGTCGGCGTGTAGACGACGGGGCGGAACTTCACGCCCGGCAGCTTCATCGCGTCGAGATCCTTCGCGAGCCGCTCGCCGTCGAGATGCGGCGCGCCCGCGAGCTCGAACGGGCGGGTCGTGCCGCGCCCCTCGGAGAGCTCGGTGCCCTCGACGAGGCACATCCCGGGGTAGACGAGCGCGGTGTCGACCGTTGGCATGTTCGGCGAGGGCATCACCCACGGCAGCCCGGTGTGCTCGAAGTACATGTCGCGTTGCCAGCCGCGCATCGTGATGATCGCGATGTCGAGGTCGAGCTTTTCGACGCCGCGCCGCCACGCAGCGATCTCGCCCGCGGTCATGCCGTGACGGTTTGGGCACGAGACCAGGCCGACGAATGACTCGAAGCCTGGCGTGATCGCGCCACCCTCGACGTGGGTCCCGCCGATCGGGTTGGGGCGGTCGAGGACGCAGAACGCCTTCCCCGCCTTCGCACACGCGCGCATCGCGAGGATCATCGTCCACACGAAGGTGTAGTAGCGGCTGCCGACGTCCTGGACGTCGTAGACGATCACGTCGACGTCGTCGAGCATCGCGGCGGTCGGCGTCAGCGAGGCCTCGGTCGCGCCGTACAAGCTGTGCACCGGTAACCCCGACCGCGCGTCGTGGGCCGTGTCCACCGAGATCATGTCCTGGGCATCGCCGCGCACGCCGTGCTCGGGGCCGAACAGCGCGGTCACCTTGAAGTCGACGCGCCGGGTCAAGAGCTCGATCGCGTGGAGCAGCTCGCCATCGACCGCGGTCGGATTGCAGAGCAGGCCGATGCGCCGCCCCTCGAGGAACTTGCTGCCCTCGATCGCGACGCGCGCCAGCCCCGTCTGGATCGCCATCGCCTACGCGAAGATCGGCACGGGCTTGAGCGTGACCTTGCCGTCCTTGGTCACGATCCGGAACCGCACGGCGCGGCAGTTGTACTGCGCCTTGAGCTTGCCCTCGTTGACCTTGAGCTTCGCGATGAAGTTCTCGAATGAGACCTCGTCGGGATTGCCCGTGGCGCGCTTGGCCGCCAGGTACTCGGTGTAGACACGCTTGTAGTAGTCGGGCTCGGACTCCTGCGCGAGCGCGGCGATATCCGAATCGACTGCCGGGGCCCCTGCCCCCTCGGTCTCGTCGAACTCGACGCGGCCCTGGATGATGGGGTTGCCGTCGTCATCGAACTCTTCCTCGCCGGGCTCGGGACGGCCGAGGAGCCGCGCGAGCATGACATTGAGGCCGTTCGCGAGCCCGTCGAGCTGCTCGCCGACCGGCCGGAAGGTGCGATCGACGTTGCCGTTGATGATGTCGGTGACACCCGCTTCGATCTGATCGACCTGCGCGATCAGCCGGCGATGTGAGAGATAGACGCCGAGCATCGCGATCGCGAGGGCGCCGATGCCGAGCAGCAGGATGAACAGCTTGACCGTCCCGGCCGACGCCGACACGGTGATCGGCGAGAGCACGACCGCTCCCGAGGTCACCGGCGGATAGTCCGCGGGCAGCTCCTTGGTGGTCTTGCGCGGCATCTTGATCGCCGCGGTCAGGTAGTCGACGCCGTCGATCGTGACGCGCTGCTTGCTGCCGGCTTCGTTGACCGTGCCGGACTGGAGCAGTTGTCCGAGCTGGCGTGCCTTCGCGGTGTCCTCGTCGCCGCCGACCGTCCGGGTGAAGCTGGACGCGACGACCTTCTTGCCGTCGTAGTAGGCGATCTCGGTGCCGAGCAGCGCTCGGTCTTGCTGCGCGTTCTTCGCGGTCTGGGCGTACGCCACGACGATCGCGCCGATGATCACGACACCGTCGGGATCCTTCGCGCTGACCGGGGCCTCGGGGTCGATCACCGGCGCGACGCCGATCTTCATCATCCCCTTCTCGCCGTAATCCCAGATGTCGCTGATGATCACGCGCTTGCCGAGCACGACATTGAGCGCCGGCAGGATCGATTCGTTCTTCTCGTTCTTCCACTGCTTGGCGACGACGTTCGGGACCTCGTGCATCGCGAGGAGATCACCGTTCGCGTCCACCAGCGCGATGATGTCGGGCTTGATCGCGCCCTCCTTGTCGGCCGACATGAACTTCTGGAAGCCGATCTGAGCCTGGCGCTTGCGGTCATCTCCCGATGACTTGATCGCCGACCAGAACTCGGGCAGCGACGCAAGCCGCTCGGCCTTGTTCGAGACGTCGATGCCTTGCAGCTGGGTGAGCCGCTGCACGACCTGGTAGGCGCGCGTCAGCTGCGCGTCCGCATCCTTGCGGGCTCGCTCCTCGAACGTCTGCGATGTGACGAAGTACGCAATTGCCGTGAGCCCAGCGATGACTACAGCGACGACCGCGGCGATGACCGTGCGGGACATGCTCCCTCCGCGGGCGATTATTCGTGACCTTCCGCAGGTTTGTCAATCGACCGGCGGCTCACTTACGAGGTGAGCTTGCTGCGATGAAGCGCTGGGTCATCTTGCAGATCGACTCGAGCTTGGCGCGCCCGTTCTGGTTCGCGACGTCGAGGTAGGCCGGCTGGAACTCGCAGACCGCCTGCGCGAGCGCCTTTCGCATGGTTGCTGCCAACGTCGCGCGGTCGTCGGAGATCAGCAGCAGGTGCGATCCGCCATTGCCGAGCGCGGTCGTCGCGACATCACTCGCGACGCATGGCTCGCGCGAGGTCCGTGCGATGTTGCGATCGCAGAGGACGCGTTGCGGCACCGCCACGACCGTGTTGACGACCGCCCGGATCGCGCCGGAGTCGTCGAATGCCTCGAGTGCGGCAAGCGTCT
>JBKJUF010000043.1:0-5865 GCA_046590445.1 Kofleriaceae bacterium | reverse complement strand
CTGCATCTCGACGCTGCACGCCAACAACGCGAACCAGGCGATCGAGCGCATCCTCAACTTCTTCCCGCCGGGCCGGCAGGCCGAGATCCGGCTCCAGCTCTCGCTCAACCTCCGCGCGATCGTCTCGCAGCGGCTGCTGCCGGGGCTCAGCGGCGGGCGTGCGGCGGCGCTCGAGGTCCTGATCGACACGCCGCGGATCCGCGATCTCATCAAGCGCGGGGACGTCGAGACGATCAAGGAAGCGATGGAGCAGGGCGTCAGCGAGGGTTGCTGCACGTTCGACGAGGCGATCTACGACCTGTTCTGCGACGGCCGCATCGACGAGGCCGAGGCGATCCGCGCGGCCGATAGCCCGAACAACCTCCGCCTGCGGATCGATCGGTTTCGCCGTCAGGGCGGGTCGTTCATCATCGAGCCCGAGCTCCGGCTGATCAAAGACGACCCACCTCGACTCGCCGCGTTGAAGCGCTAATCCCCGAGATCGGTTGGTCGGCTCACAGTCGCTACGACCGGGAGTGCAAGAAACTGAGGCCGCCTCCCAGGATTCCGTGTCAGGACCGCACGGTTGCGTGGTATTCGAGACACCCGATGAGCTTCATTCGAATGGTTGCGTGGGTCCTCGCGGTGGCGGCGATCGCGGCATGTGCCGAGAACACGGAGCCGCCAGCGACTGGAGTCACTTTCTCCAAGCAAGTCGTACGGTTACTTCAGGAGCACTGCCAGAGCTGCCACCACGCAGACGGCCATGCGCCGTTTCCGCTCACCACCTATGAGGAAGCCGAGCCGTACGCGCAGCGGATGAAGGCGGCCGTTGCCGACCGGATCATGCCGGAAGCGCGTCCGATGCGCCTCGACAGCGGCTGTGCCGACGAGCACACGTTCGTAGGCCCGCGCCAGCTGACCTACGACGAGATCGCGACGTTCGCTGCCTGGGCGGATGCGGGCGCGCCTGCGGGCAACGTCCGCGATCTGCCGCCGCTCCTCGACTTCAACGATGACGTGGAGTGGAAGGCAGGCACCCCACAGATGATCTTCGCGAACGCTTCGACCGGCTTCACCCTGCCAGGCGCCGTCGGTCGCGACGTGTTTCGCCGCTTCGTGATCCCGACGAGCTTCGCGACCGCCCAGTATATCACCGGCTTCGAGGCGGAGCCCGGCACGCCGGATGGCGAGCGGCTCGGCCGCGTCGTCCATCACGTGACGCTGTTCGTCGACCCGCTGAGGAAGTCGACCGATCAGGAGGCGACGTTCCAGGCGAGCTCGCCGCAGGTCCCGGGTCCGGGCTTCGAGGGCGAGTTCACATACCCGGTCGATCTTGTCGGCATGTGGTTCCCGGGTAGCGCGCCGCTGATGCTGACCGCGGGCTGCGGCATCCGCGTGCCAGCGGGCGCGAACATCGTGATGGAGGTCCACTACGGCAAGACGGACAGCACGGTGACAGATCAGACCCGCGTCGGCCTCCACCTCAAGGACGCGGTCGACATCGAGATCAAGGGCTCGCTGGTCAAGAATGAGAACATCACGATCCCCGCCGGCTCGACCGATACCGTCATCAAGGCCGAGCGGCGCATCGACGCGCCGTTCACGCTCTACGCATTGACCCCGCACATGCACCAGCTGGGCACGGACTTCGAGGTCGAGATCGAGATACCGGGGTCGGGACCGGCGTGCTTTGCCGATGTCGCGTGGAACTTCGAGCATCAAAACACGTACTGGTTGCGCCAGCCGCGCGATCTCCCCGCCGGTACGATCATCCGCACGACCTGCAAGTACGACAACTCCGCGACGAACCCGAACCAGTTCAACGTGCCGCCGAAGGACATCGTGTTCGGCAAGGTCGCCGATCTCGAGATGTGCCAGCTCACGATCGCGACGACGCCGATCCCGCCGCCGGCACCGCCACCGCCCCCCGCCGCGGGCGCGCTCGTCATCAACGAGGTGCTCGCCGATCCGCCCGTCGACTACGACGCCAACGGTGATGGCGTGCTCGACCCCTCGCAGGACGAGTTCGTCGAGCTCGTCAACGCCGGCACCGGTCCGCTCGATCTGTCGGGCGCGACGATCTCCGACAGCGTCGGCGTTCGCACCACGCTGCCCGCCAGCACCACGCTCGCGGCCGGCGAGGTCCTCGTGATGTTCAGCGGCGGGACGCCCGCGCCAATCGCTGGCGTCCGGGTGATGACGGCCTCGGCCGCGCTCCAGCTCAACAACGCGGGCGACACGCTGACCGTGAAGTCGGCTGCGGGTGCCGTGCTCGGCACGGTGACCTGGGCTGCCGAGGGCGGCGCGGATCAGTCGCTGGTTCGCGCCACCGAGAAGAGCGCGACGGCCGCGTTCGTCGGCCACAAGTCCGTCTCGACCGCGCCGGCCTCGCCGGGCAAGCGCGCCGACGGTACCGCGCTCTGAGCCGGCGTTGATCTGATTCAGGTGCCGAGCATCGAGGTGTGGCGGGCGACGACCTGCCACCGGCCGTCGCGCTTGACCCAGACGTCGGTCACGAGCATCTCCCCGCTGCGATCCTTGCCGAACACCGTCGCCTGCTGCTTGTAGCGCGAGCGCATGACGGCGGCCTCGCCGTAGACGTGCACCCGGACGTCGGTGTGCTCGTAGCTATGGACGACGTACATCGGCAGGCTCTCGAGCCACTTCGCGCGCGGCATCTCGCCGAGGCCCGGCGCCATCAGCGCGTACTCCGCGCCGAGGATGCGACCGGCTGCCTCGACATCGCGACGCTGGATCGCCTCGCCCCACGCGGTCGCGGCGGCACGTACCTCGAATTCGGCTTGCATCTTCGCAGCGTCAGTCGAGGACGCGGCAGGGTCAAGGCTCCGGGTCGCCTGGAACGATCGGCGGCGCCACGTCCCGGCCTCCTCGATCCAGATCTGAGAGAACCGCAGCTCCATGCTGCGTCCGCTGGGGTCCGAGATCCGGTTGTGGCCGGTGACCAGCACCGCATCGCCGAGCGGCGTGACCACGGCATCGTCGAACGTGACCGTGAACTTCGTGCCGCGGGTCCGGACCTGCTCCAGCCACGCCGCGCGTTCGAGGACGTGGCCGGAGATGTCGATGTGAACGTAGTCACTCGCGATCAGCCGCTCGAGCGCCGGCATGTCGCCGACGCCCCATGCCGTGCCGACCTCGCGCGCGGATCGCTCGATGCCTGCGACGTCCAGCTGATGCGGGCGACTCACCGTCCTCGGCGTGCATCCGAGCGTCAGAGTACCGAGGCAAACGAGGTGAGCAAATCGCATCGTCGCAATGTCAGCCTTGGGGATCGCATCGTCAAGGACTCAGGACGAGGGGCCGAACTCGATCGTCTCGATCATCATCTCGAGCAGGTTGTCGTGCATCAGCACGATGTAGAGGAGCCCGACGACCGCGACCAGGCAGAGCGCGATGTGGAGCAACGCGCGGAGCCCGACGCGGCGCCGGCGTGCACGCAGGAGCTCGAGCGAGATCCCGGACAGCCACGCGAGGACGAGCCCGCCGATCGAGACGATCACCACCGCCGGCGCGATCGCCTGGTGGGTGGTCAGCGCGACACCGACGAGCACCGACGAGGTCGGCACCAGGAAGTAGACCTCGACCGGCGGCCGCAGCGAGGGCCAGCGCCGGCCGCCGCGCAGGACGGCCTCCGCGCACGACGCGAGCAGCGCGAGCAGCGAGCCGGCGAGCCCGAGCCAGGAGATCAGGTACCAGCGATCGAAGCGGCGACCGCGGGCGGCGCGCTCGATCAGCTCGTCGCGCAGCACGCGATCGGTGTCCTCGCCGACCGGCAGGCGCTTCGCGAGCGCGACGGCACGATCCCAGTTGCGGTCGTCGAGGGCGGCGCTCGCGGCACCGCGCAGCGCGGCGGTCGCGTGGATGCTCTCGGGCCAGCGCGCGACGACATCCATGTAGCGCGCGTGCGCAGCCTCGAGCCGGCCGGTGCGCTGCAGCCACTCGGGGAGGAACAGCGCGGCATCCGGCGCACCGGGCCAGTCCGCGGTCGCCAGCGCGCGCGCGCGGTGTTCGACCTCGGCGGGTGGCAGCGTGTCGGCGGCGGCCATCAGCTGAGCGAGCTCGGCCGCCTCGCGCGCGTACGCGTTGGCGGTGCCGACCCGGCCGCGAAACAGCTCGGCGCGCGCGCGTGCGACCCGCGACGCCGCGGTGTTCGGGAACTCGTGAAGGATCCGTTCGTAGAGGGCGAGCGCACGCGCGGGATCCGCGAGCACGTCCTCGCAGGCACGCGCCGCGCGGCGCAGCGCCTCGTCGAGGTTTGGCGTGGTCGCCGGTGCCCGCTCGACCTCGGCGACGGCACGCTCGACCGCCGCGCGATCCGGCGCGCCGACGCGATCCGCGAGCACCAGCCCGTCGATCGGCGGGGTGTGCTGTGGCTGCGCGCTGGCGAGCCCGCTGATGATCGCGATCGCGAGGATCGCGATCAGGCCAGCTAATCGGCGCTGACCTTGGAACACGCCTTCTCGAACGCGTCGGCGGCACCCTTGAGCGGTGTGCCGAGGTCGACACTGCACGTGAAGTAGCGCGCGCCGTCGGGGACCCACCACGTGGTGATGATGTTGATCGCGACGTCCTTCTCGGGGAAGTGCTCCGAGAGCTTGCGCTCGAAGACGAGCGTGCGGCCGGTCTTCGTCTTGACGTCCTTGAGGACCTTGCCCTCGACCTGTCCCGAGGTGAACTGCGCGAAGTTCACCTTGTCCGAGACCTTCTCCCAGTCCTTCTTCTCGCAGCTCCCGTCGCAGTTCGAGCTGATCTGCATCTCGCTCTTGCCGAGCGTGGCCGAGCCGAAGTTGTCGGCGTCCGCGGGCTCGATCTCGCCCGGCATGAAGCCGGCCTTCCAGCTCTTGGGGCGGGCGAGCTTGAAGTTGCGATCGTCCTTGCCCATGCTGTTCGTGACCTTGCCGAGCTCGAACTCGAGCTTGCCCTTGAGATCGGCGGGCAACGCCGCGTTGACGGCCGCGACGTGCTCGGCGGTGACGTCGACCTTCGGCGCGTCGTGCTTGTTGCCGCCGCAACCGAGCGCGCCTGCCAGTGCCAGTACGAGTGTCGTCCTAATCATGATCCCCTCCTTGAGTACCTTCGCCACGGTGGATGCCGAGCGCGCGTAGCTTCTTGTGCAGGTTGGTCCGCTCGATGCCGAGCGCCTGCGCGGTGCGCGAGATGTTCCACTCGAACTCGGCGAGCCGGATCCGGATGAACTCGGACTCGACCTCCTCGCGGAACTCGCGCAGGCTCTTGCCGGCGTAGCGCGCCAGATCGATCGACGTCTGCGGACCCGTCGAGCCCGTTGCGCGACCTGGAGGCCGCGGACCACCGAGGTACGGCGGCAGGTCCTTCTCGCGGAGCACCTCGTCGGACATGATCACGAGCCGCTCGACGACGTTGCGCAGCTCGCGCACGTTGCCCGGCCAGTCGTACTGCTTGAGGCGTTCGAGCACGCCGTCGTCGACCGGCTTGTAGCCGAGGCCATTCTCGTCGCAGCACTCGCGCACGAACGACTCGACCAGCAGCGGGATGTCGTCGGGGCGCTCGCTCAGGTTGGGCGACCGGATCGGCACCACGTTGAGCCGGAAGAACAGGTCCTCGCGGAAGGTGCCAGCGCGGACCATCTCCTCGAGGTCGCGGTTGGTGGCGGCGACCACGCGGCAGTCGGTGCGCAGGCTCTTCTCGCCGCCGACCCGGGTGAACTCGCCGGTCTGCAGCACGCGCAGCACCTTGGCCTGCGCCGACTGCGCCATGTCGCCGATCTCGTCGAGGAAGATCGTGCCGCCGTCGGCGACCTCGAACAGGCCGCGCTTCTTGGCGACCGCGCCGGTGAACGCGCCGCGCTCGTGGCCGAACAGCTCGCTCTCGATCAGCTCGGGC